>JBCCTH010000044.1:0-15718 GCA_039198835.1 Pseudomonadota bacterium
ATGTAGATATCGACGTCGATATTGATATGACGGCAAACGCCGATTGCGGCCCTGTTCACCCTGAGCCCGCGCCCGACCCGGTCAAAGTCACCCAGGGGCGGATCTGGGGCGATCCCCATTTCGTCGGCGCAGATGGCGGGAAGTATGATGTTCAGGGCGAAGCGGGAAAGACCTATAACATCCTTTCCGACACGGGCGTTCAGATGAACGCCACCTTCAAGGAGTGGAACAACCCGGGCACAACCGTTGTTGAGAAGGTTGGGATCACGACAGCGCAAGGCCAAATCCAGATCAACGAAGACGGCTCGCTCCTCCTTGACGGCGAAATCGCGATCCCCAAAGGGCAGGCAGGCAGCTATTTGAATGGCGCGGTCACGGTCAACGACAAGGGCCACATCACCGTCAAAGCCGGTGAATATGATATCACATTCGACAACTTCGCCAAAAACGACAAGTCCGGCGCCTGGATCAACAACATCGAATTGCGGTCTGAAAACGCCAATTCAGACGGCCAACTGCCTTCTGGCCTTTGGGGGGCGACGGTTGACGGCGATGGCCAGGCGCGCAATGGCGACCGTGGCAAAGGCACCCAGGGCGGCGGCGCAATCGAAACGCTGAAAGGCGAGATCACCCAAAAGGGCGACAAAGAGACTGTGAAACTCTATGAAGTCGGCTCGATCTTCGATGTGAGCTTCGACAATTTCAATGAATTCGCAGGCCCAGCCAAGCCTGTCGGCGGCACCGCTCAGCTTGATATCGACGTCTCGCTCGACATCGATATCGACCTTGATTTCAACATCGGCGTTGTCGCGGGCAAGACCGTGAACGTGGCGGACGATGTGGCCGCCGAAAAGCCCGTGGAATTGCCCGAGATGCAGGCAGGCGCCTGGTTTGCAAAGCACGGTGAATACAAGAAGACCGGCGATGGCACCTATGAGATCACCAAAGGCACCTATGCGGGTTATACGCTTCGCATGACAGAGACCGTCGGCAAATATACCGTTTTCGACACAAATGACTGCGCAGTGGGCACCTACACGTCAAAAAATGGCAAAGACAAAGTCGCCTCGCCGATCGCTTTTGACATGAACCGCGATGGCAAGATCGGCGTCACGGGCGAGACCACCGCGAAAGACGGCACGCGCGCGCAACTCGGACGCACGGTCGATTTTGACATCGATGCCGATGGCACGCTTGAGCGCATCGAATGGATGTCCGGCGATGGGGACGCGCTTTTGGTGGACAACCGCGATGGCCGCGCGGCCAGAGACATGGATGGCGCGCGGCTCTTTGGCGATGAAGGCGGCCGCTTCAGCGATGGATACCAGAAGCTCAGCCAGCTTGATGCCAACGGTGATGCGATGCTCACCGCCGGTGAATTGCAGGGCCTCTATCTCTGGCGAGATAATGGCAATGCCAAAGTTGATGCGGGTGAAATGATCTCGGCGCAAGAGGCCGGGGTCACTCGCATCGCGACCACGCGCGTGGATGTTGAGAATGCACGCGGTGAAACGCTCATGCAATCAAGCGCCAGTGTGGGCGGGCAAGACATGCTGACAGAAGATGTCTGGTTCGGCAAAAAGAGCTAACGCCGCTCCCCTGCTCCTCTAGGGTCTGGCCCGGTGGCGCAGGCCCTAGAGATCGCCGGTATGCAAGAGGATCTGTTTCCAGATAGCCGTTTCATCGATCAGCGCCCATTCCCGGCGCAGCTTTGGCTCGGCTGTGCCCAGCGTGCCGAATTCGGCGTGGCAAAGCCCCATGATGAAAACGTCAGCACCCGTTGGCCTGCCAAAGCTGCCCCAGCCGTCATGTTTGCCGCGCAAGCTCCAACGGAGCGCGGCCCCTTGCGGCATCTCACCGCCATCGCGGCCTATCCGGTGATCGATGCGAAACTCGGCGCTTGGAAACGACGCGCGCAGCCCGAGCCAAAACGCATCAGCCCCCGACCAGGACAGCGCTTCAACGCCTCCGGCATAGCTCAAATGCGCGGCGCGGTCATACTGCGCGGGGATCGCGGCGAGATCGGCGCGCATAATCCGGGTGAGAAGATCAGCGTAACGCTCTGACCACTCGTTCTTATTTCCGGTTCCTGAATAGGGCCCGGCGACATCATTGGCAGGCGTATAGGGCCGCACACAGGCCTCTGGCCCCCCTTCCTTGGCGATCAGATCGCGCGCAAAGGCCTCAGGCGTGAGGCCCATCTGACGCACAATCGCGCCCTGATCGCGGACCAGCCACTCATCATTGATCTGCGTGCCATCGACATGGCATTCCGCGATGATGCGGTATTTAAGCTGCCGCCCGCTTGGCTGGCCGTATACCCCCGGGGCCTGATGCGTCGCGGTGCAGATCAGCCTGTGCGATGACAGCGCACAGCCCCGCGGAGCCTCGCACCAGATAACATCTTCGCCGTAAAGCTGACGATCAGGAAACTCATGCAACGTCGCCAGGGTGGCGGCGATGATGCCGTCATTGCCCACCACAACGGAGGCAGGCGACCGAACAACGATCTTGGGCGCATAATAGTGCTCAAGGCTCGCGATGCGGCGCTCTTCCCAAATCTCTTTTGTCACGCCGATGATGTAATAGGGGATATCGCGGAATGTGCCGCCCAGATCTGTCATTGAACTCAGCCTTTAAGAATAGGTTTGACCGTCAGAGAGCGGCGCGGCATCCGGCAAAGGCCGCGCAACGGCTGCGTCCGCTCTCGCGAGATGTGCGCCAGCGCGACATCGGTTTTGTGATCTCGCGCTGAAGCGGCGCGCGCCACCGATCAGACCCGGAGGCACGTCAAACCGCCTCATGCCGCGCCCACCGGAAACGCCACGCGCCCCGGCACGCGCGCTTTGTTAAACTCGCGCAGTCGCGCAAAGACATCCACGCCGAGTTGCGCATATGCATCGAGCAGATCGACCATGACCCAGTTCTCCCGGATGCGTCCGTTCTCCATGCGCCAGAAATCCAGGCTTTTCATGGTGATCTTCTTGCCTGCCGGCGCGATCCCCATCCAGCCGTCATCTGTGAGGGTCTGGATCATGTTCGGCCAGCCCGTGACAGCGGCGTAATCGCCATCGCCGAAGAAATGATAGGTGATCTCATCGACATATCGGCCCCTGTCGGGCATCGCGTTGATAAAGGGGATCTGGTGCCAGTTGCGAAACCCCGCGATGCCGCGCCCTGTCCCGATGCCGGCGGGGCCATACCAGTTCATCCGAGGGTGCCAGAAGCGCGCCATCTCCATAACCTCCGGCCCGCCCTGGGCGGGATGGCGTTTCATATGCGTGAGCATATCCGTGATCAGGCGTGCGGATGCGCGGGCCTTCCCGGCATCCCACGGGCCGGGGACGACCCCGTCAAGCGTCGCGGGGGCAGGAATGCAAAATTCCCGCCCGAGCGAGGGCGCCATGGGCCAGGCGCCGGCTTGCATCATCATCTCTGGTATGTCCCACAGGGTTTGAACCTCTGTGACGCGGCCCTCTTCAAAGCGATAAAACTCATGAAAGCGCATATGCGCCAGGTGCCCGGTGGGCGGGATATCGAGCCAGGGCGCAACGAAGCTTCCCATGTAATGCCCCCCACACCCGACCCAGTGCGCGCCCGCATCTGTCTCACCGGCCATGACGATCCAATCGCGGCGCTCAAGATCGGGCATCGCGTCGAGGAGCGGCGCGTAGCAAACCGAGAAGAGCGCCTCGGGCCCCTGAAGATCGCCGAAGGGGAAAGGCATATGAACGCGCGCATCGGGCGCAATGAGACGCTCCAACGCCGCCCGCACCGCTCTTTCTTCAAAATCGGCCATGGCGGCGCGCAGCGGCGCGAGCGCAGCTTTATGTTCAGTGTGGATATCCGTCATGGGCCAGTCCTTGGCGATGGAAAGGTGAGTCGTTCGCGCGCGCGCTAGTGAGACGCGGGCGATGACAAAAGTCGAGCGTGTCCTGTCTTTAGGCCCCGGCGGTTGTGCTGGCCAACCGGGGGGCTTTTCACGGCCGGGAGCGCCCTGAAACGACAGGGGCTGGGCCCAACGCGCGCCCGCGTTGCAGGCGCCCTGCGCCCTGCGCCGCGCCCCGGCTGCGTCAAATAGCACTCTGAAAGCATTAGACATCACCACGCGCCATCCCGATGCTTGGCGCAATGGGAGAACAAAGCTTTGATAAGATCGTGGCGGGGGCCTCGGTGCTCGTCGTCGATGACGAGCCGGGCATGCGGCACTTTCTCAACAAAGCGCTTTCCGGGAAATGCGCCCGCGTGGATGTGTCGGAAAACACGGCCAACGCCTCTGAGATGCTGGATCGACAAAGCTACGATGTCATCATTCTCGACAATATTATGCCGGATCAGACCGGGCTCGAATGGCTCACCGAACAGCGCGATGTGGGGCTTTTATCTGATGTGATCGTGATCACAGCCTATGCCGATCTTGAAACGGCGATCGAGGCGATCCGCGTGGGGGCGAGCGATTTCATTCTAAAGCCCTTCCGTTCCAACCAGGTGCTCAATGCGATCTCAAAATGCCTGGAAAAATCAGCGCTGAAAAAGCAAAACTCCGCGCTGCGCCACGCCTTGACCGAGGGCAAGGATGTCTTGCGTCACCGCAACAGCCTCATCGGCTCATCAGAGGCCAGCGAAGAGGTCCGCCGCCAGATCAAATCAGCGGCGGCGATCGATGCCAATCTCGTCATCCATGGCGAAACCGGGCTCGGCAAGCAGGTCGCGGCGCGCATGCTCCACGGCGCATCGCACCGCCGCAGCGCGCCGTTTTCCGCGCTTCAATGCTATGGGCTGAGCGCCGAGGCGCTGCGCGAGCGGCTCTCCGGCTCGCTTGAGCGCGCCGGTGAAGGCATGCTGCGCTACACCGAAGGGGGCGTGATCTATTTCGAAGACATCGAGTGCCTGTCCTCGGCGGCGCAGAATGTCTTGCTGGAATGGCTGTCCACGGGGCGGTTCCAGCCGGTGGGCGGGTCTCGCAGCTTCGCGACCGATATCCGCGTCGTCTGCTCGTGCAACGAGCCGCTGCGCCATGCTGTTGAGAGCGGCCGCTTTCATTCTGATCTTTTCTATCTTCTGAACGTCCATGAGATCAGGCTGCCGCCGTTGCGCGAAAGGCCCAGCGACATTCTGGAGATCGTCGATGTGTTCAATGCCGCGCTATCGTCTCAGATGGGGGCGGTGCCGCTTGATGTCACCACATCGATCAAGCGCAAGCTGATGTCGCAAGACTGGCCGGGCAATGTGATGGAACTCAAAAACACCGTGGAGCGCGCGCTCATCCTGGGCAGCTTCGACAAGGCCCTGGGCGATAGCGACCCGGAGCAGACAGAAAGCCTCGCCGCCGTCGAGCAACGCCATATTCTCGGCGTTTTGGAGGCCTGCCATGGCAACCGTGCGGAGGCCGCGCGCAGGCTCGGGGTCGCGCGCAAGACAATCGATCGAAAATGCCAGGCATGGAACTTGTAAGGGCGGTTGAGGTGTCGGCGTGATCAGCACCAGCGTTCGCCTCAGAGTGTTATTGCTCGCGCTTTTGCCTCTCGTGGTGCTGATGCCTTTTCTCCTGGGCCTGACCATGGTGCGGTGGGTCGAACAATATAACGACCTTCTGATCGCCAAGGTCCAAAGCGACTTGCGCGTCGCCGAACAATTCTTCGGGCAGATCGAAGAGGGCCAGGCCCAAAATCTCGCCGCGGTGGCGCAATCAACGCAGTTTCGCGCGGCGCAAACCGACGACGCGTCCGCGCTTTCAGATTATCTTGCCGCCGAGCAAGCAAGGCTCGGGCTCGATTTTTTGCTGATGATGCCGGAAAGCGGGAACGCGGCGCTCCCCGCATCGGTGCGCCCCATTCTTGAAGATGCCGAGGGCGATATGCCAAGCGCGGGCCTCGCCGTTTTCGAGCCTGCGGAGCTCGATGCTTTCCGCGCGGGGCTCGCGGAGCGCGCGCGCCTCGCAATCGTGCCCACCCAGGCCGCCCGCCCGCTCGAGAAAAGCGAGGAGTTGCGCGGAATGGTGATCGTCGCGGCCCAAAGGATCGAGGGCGCCGGCTATCTTTTGGGCGGTCGCCTCCTCAACCGCAGCACTGACATAATCGACCGTATGAACACGCTCATCTATCGGGGCGAGAGCGCCGAGGGCGAACGCACAGGCACCACCACAATCTTTCTCGACGACGTGCGCATTTCCACCAATGTCCGGCTCTTTGAAGGCTCTCGCGCTTTGGGCACTCGGGTCTCCGAAGTGGTTTGGCGCGAGGTTCTGCAAAACGGGCGACCGTGGCTCGATCGCGCCTTCGTCGTCAACGATTGGTATATCTCGGGCTATGTCCCGCTGACGGACAAAACAGGCGCGCGCATCGGCATGCTCTATACAGGGTTTCTCGAAGCGCCGGTGACGATTGCCCGCAACCGCACGATCCTGACGCTCATTCTCGCCTTTATCGCAGTCATTATCGCCACTGTACCGATCTTTTTGAAACTGGCGAGCGGGGTCTTCGCGCCGCTGGAGCAAATGAGCAAAACGATGGCGCGCGTAGAAGCGGGCGCGCTTGAAGCAAGGATCGGGAAGATCAGAACCCATGATGAGATCGGCGCGGTGGCGGGCCACCTCGACCGCTTGCTCGACCAAGTCCAGGAGCGCGATGCAGAGTTGCGCGGTGCAGCCGACAACCTCAACGCGCTCGTCGAGCAGCGCACCCTCGAGCTGCGCGAGACCAATCGCAAGCTCGAGGAGACGTTTTCCCAGCTCGTCCTCAAGGAAAAGCTGGCAACCTTGGGCGAAGTCACCGCCGGGGTTGCCCACGAGATCAACAACCCTGTGGCGGTGATCCAGGGCAATATGGAGCTTCTGCGCGACAGCCTCTCGCCCGAGCAGCAGAGCGAGCTCAAGACCGAGCTTGATCTCATCGATACCCAGACCCAGCGGATCTCGGTCATCACGGCGAAACTTTTGAATTTTTCCCGCCCGGGCGAGCTCTCTGAAGGCAGCCCGCGCGTTGACATGGCCGCGGCCGTCGCCGATGCGCTTGTCCTCGTCGCCGCAGATGCCGCGAAGGGCGAAGTCAGCCTTCTCAAGGATCACGCCCCTGCCCCGCTCGTCAAGATCGTTGAAAGCGAGTTGCAGCAGATCCTCGTGAACCTCTTCATCAACGCCATCCAGGCGATGCAAACAGGGGGTCAGCTCCGGGTGCGAAGCTATCCTGAAACACGCGAGGGCGTGGCGGGCAGCGCCATCAGCGTCACCGACACAGGAAGCGGGATCACACCCGAACGACTCGATCAGGTTTTTGACCCGTTTTTCACAACCAAACAGGCCAAGGGCACCGGTCTCGGGCTCTCCATCAGCCTCGACTTGGCGGGCAAAGCGGGCGGCACCTTGACCGCTGAAAGCGAAATCGGGCGCGGGACAACATTTTTTCTTTGGTTCCCCGCGGCGGACATTTTGTCCTGAAGGTCCACCCCAACGCCCGAAAATCTGGACATTTTGACCCTCCCCGTTCGCCACACAGCGCGAATTGCTAGACATTTTGACCTTCGCGCAGCGCAGCATAATCTCTGTAAAACACTGATTATAAACAATTAAATAGTTTGACAGAGCCAACAGACAAGTGCGACGCCTCAAATATAGGGCGCTGCATACAATAGTAGACAATCCCGTCGCCGCGCCCAGACGAGGGAAACTTCCCCTCAAACGCGGAGGACACACCATGTCAGATTCACCAGCAGGGCCCCTTGGCTTTCTGCGCAAAGAAAACATCGTCGCCCCTGAGGGCTATAACCGTTGGCGCGTTCCACCCGCTTCGATTGCCATCCATTTGTGCATCGGTTCGGTATACGCTTGGTCGGTCTTTAACCCGCCATTGACCCGCCTTGGCGGGGTTGTTGCCCCTGCCGCGAGCGACTGGTCGCTTTCATCGGTTGTCTGGATTTTCTCGGTGGCCATCGTGGTGCTCGGCCTGACAGCGGCTGTGGGCGGCAAGTGGCTTGAAAAAGTCGGCCCGCGCTATGTGGGTGTGGTTGCCGGGTGCCTTTGGGCGAGCGGCTTTGTCCTTGGGTCTTTTGGCATCTCCTTGGGGCAGCTCTGGATGGTCTATATGGGATATGGCGTCCTGGGCGGCATGGGGCTTGGCTTGGGCTATGTGTCTCCGGTCTCGACCCTGATCAGATGGTTCCCGGACCGTCGCGGCATGGCGACAGGCATGGCGATCATGGGCTTTGGCGGCGGTGCCATGATCGGCGCGCCGCTCAAATCGTGGCTCCTGGGGCTTTATTCCAAAGCGCCTGATTACCTCGGCGTTGAATCAGCTGTTACGCTGGTGACCGAAGGCGGCCGTCGCTTTGCAGAGACGGCCAATGGCCTCGTGGAGGTCGTTGTTGCCTCTGCCGCGCAGGCCGCACCTTTCGGCGGCGAGGCTGGCGTTTATGTTGTCGGCACCGGCAATACCGGCGCGGCTGGCGCCTTCATGACGCTGGGCATTGTCTACTTCATCGTGATGATGATCGCCGCCTTCCAATACCGCGTGCCCCGCGAAGGCTGGAAGCCCGAAGGCTGGGAACCGGCTCCCGCAAAGGGCGGCATGGTCACGCGCAACAATGTCCACATCGACGAAGCGCACAAAACACCGCAATTCTGGCTCCTGTGGATCGTTCTTTGCTTCAACGTGACCGCCGGGATCGGTGTGATCGGTGTGGCCAAGACGATGATCAACGAAATCTTTGGGGATCTGGCGCTTGTGACGGCGGCATTTGCTGGCACCTACGTTTTGATGATCTCGGTCTTCAACATGGTCGGTCGCTTCTTCTGGGCCTCCACATCTGACTTCATTGGGCGCAAGAACACCTATCACTGCTTCTTCATCCTGGGCACGATCCTTTACTGCACGATCCCGTTCTTTGCGGCTTCGGGCGGTGTGACGGCGCTCATCGGATTTTACATCGCAACGATGATCATCTTTACGATGTATGGCGGCGGCTTCGCGACGATCCCGGCCTATCTCGCCGATATCTTCGGGACACTCCATGTCGGCGGCATCCACGGGCGTCTTCTGACAGCTTGGTCCACCGCCGGTGTCCTTGGCCCCTTCGCGATCACCTATCTGCGCAACATGTCGAAGGAAAACGCCATCTCCGATCTCGCGGCAGCTGTTGATCCTGCGGCCTTCGCAGAGAAGTTTGGCGCACCCATCGCGCAGCTCAATGAGCTTGTGGCCGCCAAGACCGTGACGATCGCCAAGCTGATGGAGATCGCGCCCGCGGGCACGGTTGATCCGACATCGACGCTCTACAACACGACGATGTTCTGCATGGCCGCGCTTCTTGTGATCGCCTTCTTCGCCAATCTGATGGTCCGGCCCGTCGGCGAAAAGCACCACGTCACAAAGACCCATCCGAGCGCCGTTCCGGCGGAGTGACGCCTATCGGAAACGGGGGAGGCGGATCGCGGTCCGCCTCCCCTCCAAATCGGGGCAAAGCACATCTTTCCCCCCTTCCAAGACCATAATGAACACGCAACGTCGGTTTAGGCCTTCAAAGCGGTCGAGATCGGAAAGCCTGCCCCCGCGAAAGCCGGGCATGGCTTGACCGTCAAGACCGGCACCGCAGACCGCGCCACGACGACCGCAGGGAGACGCAGCTCATGTCAGACCAAGATTGCATCAAGCCACCTTCGAAAGCAGCAGGCGGCTGGGGCGCGCTCAAAAGCGTCGGGAAGCAACTCATGGGATCGGGCAAGCCCATCAGCGGCGCGCGCACCCTTCTGAGCCTCAACCAGGCCGACGGGTTTGACTGCCCGGGATGCGCCTGGGGCGATCCGGAGCATGGCTCTTCGTTTGAGTTCTGCGAAAACGGGGTCAAGGCCGTCGCCTGGGAGGCCACGCGCGCCCGCGTCACCGCAGAGTTCTTTGCCAAACACAGCGTCAGCGAGCTTCAGACCTGGTCGGATTACGATCTTGAGCATCAGGGCCGTTTGACCCACCCGGTGCGCTACAACCCCGAGACCGATCATTACGAAGAAGTCAGCTGGGCAGACGCCTTCGCGGGCATCGCCGCAGAGCTCAACGCGCTCGAAGATCCCAATCAGGCCGAATTCTATACATCGGGCCGCGCCTCCAACGAGGCGGCTTTCATGTATCAGCTCTTCGTGCGCCTTTATGGAACCAACAACTTCCCCGATTGTTCAAACATGTGCCATGAGGCGAGCGGCGTGGCGCTCACACAGGCCATCGGGATCGGGAAGGGCACTGTCCATCTCGAGGATTTCGAGAAAGCCGATCTTGTCTATTGCGTCGGCCAAAACCCGGGGACAAACCACCCCCGCATGCTCGGCGCACTGCGCGAGGTTGTCGAGCGCGGCAAAACGGTTTGCGTCTTCAACACCCTCAAGGAAAAGGGCCTCACCCGCTTTGCCGACCCGCAAGAGAAGATCGAAATGCTGCGCGGCGGCTCAGAAGCCACATCGACCCACTATTTCCGCCCGCGTCTGGGCGGCGACATGGCGATCTTCAGGGGCATGTCGAAAGTCGTTCTCGAAGCCGAGGCGCGCGCCAAGGCCGAAGGCGAGCCGTCTGTGCTCGATGAAGCCTTTATCGCCGAGCATACGGCCGGATTTGCAGAATGGTGCGCCCTCGTCCAAGAGACCTCATGGGAGCATATCGAAGACCAGTCAGGCCTGACGCGAGACGAGATCACAGCCGCCGCCGAGCTCTATCTCAAGGCCGAGCGCGTCATCACAGCCTGGGCCATGGGCGTGACCCAACATCTTCATTCCGTTTCAACGATCCGCGAGATCGCCTCTTTCATGTTCCTGAAGGGCAATGTCGGCCGTGAAGGCGCGGGCCTTTGCCCGGTGCGCGGCCATTCCAACGTGCAGGGCGACAGGACCGTGGGCATCAATGAAAAAGCGCCCAAGCCGCTTCTCGATGCGCTCGAAAAAGAGCTCGGCGTGAAACTTCCGCGCGAGCCGGGTCACAATGTCTCCCATGCCATTGGCGCGATGCTGAACGGGACCGCGAAAGCCTTTGTCGCGCTCGGCGGCAACTTCGCGCGTGCCGTCCCAGACAGCACCCTTGTCGCCGATGCCTTCCGTCGGCTGAACTTGACCGTTAACATTGCCACCAAGCTCAATCATGGTCATCTCATGCCCGGCAAGGTCTCTTATGTTCTGCCATGCCTGGGGCGCACCGAGATCGATCGGAACGCGAAGATGGAGCGGCAGATGGTGACAGTCGAGGATTCGATGTCGATGGTGCATGGCTCTTCAGGGATCAACCTGCCCGCCTCGAAAGAGCTTTTGTCCGAAGTGCGGATCGTGGCGGGCATGGCCAAAGCCACAATTGGCACTGGCGTTGTTAATTGGGATGCGCTCGGAGAAGATAACGACAAGATCCGCGATATGATCGCCCGCGTTCTACCGATCTACGGCAATTTCAACGAAGACGTGCGCAAACCGCGTGGCTTCTGGCTGCGCAATCCGGCGACCTGCCGGGAATGGAACACGCCCACAAAGCGCGCGAATTTCGCGGTCTCTGATCTGCGCGAGGCCACGGAATGGCAAGAAGTGAGCGCCAAGAGCGATACCTTTGTCCTGCAAACCTTTCGCAGCCATGACCAATACAACACCACCATCTACGGCATGGATGATCGCTATCGCGGGGTTTATGGCGTGCGCAATGTGATGTTCATAAATCCCGCCGACATGGAGAAAGCGGGCATAGAAGCGGGCGCGCTCGTCGATATCACGGGGACCTACGATGATGGTCGCCTGCGCCAATGCAAGGGCTTTCGCGTTGTGCCTTATGACACGCCGGTGGGCTGCATCGCAGGCTATTATCCGGAGATGAACGAGCTTGTGCCGCACCAGACGGTGGGCGACCAGAGTTTCACCCCGACATCGAAATCCGTCATCGTGCGGATTTCGCGGCACGCGCCTTGAGCGATGTGCTCGCAGATTTCGAGGCAACGGCACAGTCGCTTCGGCAGGCCGGTCTCTCGTTTCTGAGCGAGCTCGGCCCCTATATCCTGGCCGCGTCAGGCCATGGCGTGGCCTCTGACACGCGTGGCTGCGCCCGCGCGCTCGGCGTGGCCCACGCCCTCGTCATTCGCGAATGCAACAGCCTGGCCGATGAGCTTGGGCTCCTGGCACTGAAAGACCGCGGTGACAAATCGCAGCGTCTCTTTTTTGAACCAACCGCGCGAGGCGCGCGCCTCCTCGAAGAGGCCATGGCATGACAGCGCGCGAACGATCTTCTTTCGAGGCCCCGCGCCCGAGCAAAGCTGTCAGCCTCACGCGCCAGAGCCAAACCCGGCGCGGCGCGGCCTCTCGCATGCTCATCGAAGAGGTGCCCATCGCGCTCGTCTTCAACGGCACGACCGTCGCCGTCATGATGGCCTCTCCGGTGCATATCGAGGATTTCGCGAAGGGCTTCGCGCTGAGCGAGCGATATATCAGCGGTCTCGATGACATCGAAGAGCTTGAGATCATCAGCCACGCGTCAGGCCTCGAAGCCCGCTTCTGGGTCGCGGAGGCGTGTGAAACAGCGCTCAAGGAGCGCCGCCGCGCCATGCTTGGCCCCATCGGCTGCGGGCTTTGCGGCATAGAAAGCCTCGATCAGGCCTTGCGCCAGGTTCCAAGGGTTGAAAGCGCCTTTGCGATGCCCGCCCCTACCCTCATGGGCGCGTTCGACCGGCTCAGATGCGATCAGACGCTCCACACTGAAACCCGCTCTTGCCATGCCGCGGGCTTCATTGATGACAGGGGCGAGGTTCTTTTGTGCCGAGAGGATATCGGGCGACACAATGCGCTCGACAAGCTGATCGGTGCCATCAAGGCCAGCGAGCGCGATGCCGGTACGGGCGCGATCCTGATGACATCGCGCCTCTCCGTCGAACTCATCCAAAAATCAGCGATCGCGGGGTGCCCGATCCTCGCGGGAGTATCAGGCCCCAGCGCCCTCGCCACCCGCACCGCCGAAGACACCGGGATCACACTAGTGGGGTTTTGTGGCCGCGACCAGGTCGATATCTTCACCCACCCAGAACGCCTGCCCGCCCGCTAAAGGGCAAACCCCGCGCACCCACGGCCAATCTCACGTTGAAGGGGGAATGGTGGGCGACCCTGGAATCGAACCAGGCGTGCGTCTCCGCGAGGGAGTTACAGTCCCCTGCCACACCTTGCGGCCTGTCGCCCACTGCCGCGCGTAGCTACTCATCGCGCCTTGGGCCGTCAATGGAAAAACTCATATCATCGCGCGCGTGGCGATGGCTGGCGTCGTGCGCGTCGGGGCGTTAAGGGCAGGACATGAAGAAACCTAAATGGGTCATCGAAAAAGAGCGTTCGAAAAGTGCGGCCGCGTCAGAGACGATCTGGCTTTTTGGCATCCATGCGGTGCGCGACGCGCTGGAAAATCCGCGCCGCGAAAAGCTCCGGTTGATGCTGACCAAGAACGCTGCCGATAAGCTCGCGCCAAGTTTGGGCAGCATCGCGCCCGAGATTGTCGATGCGCGCCGTTTCAACGCGCCGCTTGATGCGGGCTCGGTGCATCAGGGGGCCGCGCTCGAGGCGCGACCGCTCGCCTGGGGCAGCGTTGAAGAGCTTTGCGCGCCAAAGGCTGAGGCCGCGCGCGTCATCCTTCTTGACCGCGTGTCGGACCCGCACAATGTCGGCGCGATCTTGCGCTCGGCAGAGGTCTTTGGCGCGCGCGCCGTCATCGGGACCCAGCGCCACGCCGCCCCCGAAACCGGCGCGCTCGCGAAATCGGCCTCGGGCGCCCTTGAGCGCCAGCCCTATTTGCGGGTCAAAAACCTCGCGCGCACGATGCAAAGCCTGCGCGACATGGGATACCAATTGGTGGGCCTCGCGGGCGAGGCGGACCGGTCGATCTCTGATCTTTCGCATAGCAGCGTGCCGCTCGGGCTCGTTTTGGGGGCTGAGGGGCCGGGCCTGCGGGCGCTCACGCGCGAAAGCTGCGATTATCTGGCAAAAATTCCCTCTCAGGGCGAATTTGGTTCTCTCAACGTCTCAAACGCCGCCGCCGTTGCCCTATATGCGATGGGACATGGATAACACGAAGATCGCCACTTGTTGCTATTGCGGGACACGCGCCGCCCTCGTTTTGACAGGGACCAAGCGCCATGAATTGGCTTGCTCGGCCTGCGGCGCGCCGCTCCACAATCTCAAAATGTTACCGAAATCGCGATCGAAAGCGCATCGAGACCTCGTGAAACCATCGGGAGGACGGCCCGCGCAAGGCCAGCCTGCAAGCCGGGATGAGCGCCGCCAGAAAGGCAAAAAACATAAGAAAAAGAAAGGCTTCGGCCGCATGCTCATGGGCGAGATTTTCGATGTCATCGAGGATATCATCGATTGAAACATTAGCACGCGCGCTGTCACGGGTGGGTGAGAGGCGGTTTTTACGGGGCACATGGATGTGCATCTTGGAGCCATCACACCAGGAGACCGACCCATGCTCACCCGCCGCACCTTTCTCGCCAGCGCCGCCGCCGCCCCGTTTGCGCTTGGCTTCGCCCAAAGCGCGCTTGCCTCTGAACCCGCCGTTTTCTCGGAGGGGGGCATAGCCATTCGCGGCACCGATCCCGTCGCTTACTTCACTGAAGGCGCGCCTGTGGCAGGATCATCGGAGTTCACCGCAGATTGGAACGGCGCGACCTGGCACTTCGCAAGCGCCGCCAACCGCGAAGCGTTCACATCAGACCCTGACGCCTATGCCCCCCAATATGGCGGCTACTGCGCCTGGGCCGTCTCCCAGGGTTATACCGCATCGATCTCGCCCAATGCTTGGTCGATCCATCGCGGCAAGCTCTATTTGAACTTCAACCGGGCCGTGCGCACGCGCTGGAGCCTGAACAAAGACGGCAACATTGCCGCCGCCGACGCAAATTGGCCAACCGTGCTCGACACCTAACGCGCGGTTAACGGCCCGTTCACGGTTTGCTTACATGTGTTAAAAATCGGGCTGGAATTCTTATCTGCAAATCAGAGACGCAGACCGGAACATCTGTGTTGCTCTTCACTGTCCCTCGTTCCGCACTGGGCGCTCGGCGTGAAAGCCGAGCGCCTTTTTTGTGTCAGAACCCGGGCGCATCGCGCGTCAGGCGGCAAAGATCGCCTCTCGCGTTGCAAAGCCCTTGAGTTCGATCGGGTTGCCCGACGGATCTTCGAAAAACATCGTCCATTGCTCGCCCGGCTCGCCCTCAAAGCGGCATTGGGGAGAGAGGATAAACTCCGTCCCGGCCGCCTCCAGCCGTGCAGCAACCTCGCGCCAAATATCGAGGTCTAGCACGGCACCGAAATGCGGCATCGGCACCATGACATCCCCAACCTTGCCGGTTCTGCCCGTTTGAAACGGGGCGCCCAGATGCAACGAAAGCTGATGCCCGAAGAAACTCACATCGATCCATGTCGGCGCGCTTCTGCCCTCTTCGGACCCTAGAAGATCGCAGTAGAAGCGGCGCGCCACATCGAGATCATGAACATGTATGGCCAGGTGAAAGGGTGTGATCATGGCGGCCTCCGTCTTGCGCGCCGCAAATCTACCGCGCCCGCCGCGCGGTTCAAAGGGCGCTCTTCTGAGAGCATCCGCGCGCCCCGGCGGCCCAGTCACGCGAGCTAGGCGGGGCGAGATCAGCGCTTTCTGACCCGCGGCCCGTCTGACCCTTCCAAATTCGTAGCGGCTCCGCTACTTTTTGGATGTGCGGGCGCGGCAACGACATCCGCGCG
>JBCCTH010000045.1:0-15593 GCA_039198835.1 Pseudomonadota bacterium
ACCTGCAAGAAGCACGCGATCACCCCGATCCCGAAGACAAAGATGATGAAGCCGTTGAGCCAGAGATTTGCCTCGATCACCGGAAAGATCGTGGCGAAAGCGAGCCCCGTTCCCGCGCCAACGAGCACGAGGACGGCGACCATCAAAACGATCTGGTTGACGGGTTGAGAGAATTGCGGCTCGGCCTCGCGATCAGGTTCCACTACCGGATGCGCCCTGTTCCTATGATTTTCACGAGAACATAGCGGGTCTGGCCCTAAGAGACTAGCATTTAAGCGCTTTGGGGCAGCGCACGCACGCGCGCCGCCAGCTTGGTGAGCGCAGGGTCTTCGATGCCAAGCTCTTTGAGATGGGCTACGGTGTTGAAAAGATATTCGGTATTGGGCCCCCGGCCCCCATGGGCGCGGGCGATGACATCTGCCTGACGATCAAGCGGCAGGCCCCCGCAATACTGAACATGATCGCGCTCTACGATGTAGGCCAAAGCGGTGGTTTCACGCCCGTCGCGCAAGGAAAGCCGCACGTCGCGCTCGAAATACGCCGAGGAAATCAGCTCGCGCTCGCGCAGATCGGCAAGGATCGCATCGTGATCTTCCTCAGGCAGACGAAATGCCAGGCCCTCGCAAAACGCGCCATCTTCGACATCGAGCGCCAAAACGAGGCCCGGCTCTTCCAATGTGCCGCGATGATGGATCGACCACATGCAAAAGCTGCGGCTGTATCCGTCCAGGCGGCCAAGAACAGCCTCCGCAGGGGCAAACCCCGGGTTCCACATCAAAGACCCATAGGCAAAAACCCAGGTATCGCGCGGCGCTTCCATTCCCATGGACCGGGGCTATAGAGAGCGAGAGCGGTCTGGAAAAGGGGGCGCACGCGGATGCGCATCATCATTTGGATATTGGGCGCAGCAACGGCGCTTTGGTGCATCTATTGGGCTGTCGCGGCGGGCTTTATCGAGCGCGGCGCTGAAGGCTGGCTCGCGGATCGGCGCGCGGAGGGCTGGCAGGCGGAAGCTGCAAGCATCAACACGTCGGGCTTTCCCTACCGGCTCGATACAGAGCTCGTTGACCTGGCGCTCGCCGACCCGGGAACAGGCGTTTTGTGGCAGATGCCGCGCCTTGATATCCGCGCGTTGGCATATGCGCCCAACCATGTCATCGCGATCTTTCCGGACAGTCAGACCCTTGCCTCGCCCTTTGACACTCTGACGCTCGAAAGCGGCGATATGCGCGCATCGCTCCGCGTGGAGGGCACGCGCGTCGCCCTTTCCGAGACGACAGCCGAGATGACCGACGTGACCGCGAAGTCGACGCAGGGCTGGGAAGTCACCCTGGAGGAGGGGCTTATGGCGATGCGGGCCGATCAGGAGACGGCCAATGCCTATGACATTTTTTTCACAGCGCGCAATTTGCGGCCCTCCGATGCGCTTCGTTTAGGCCTCGATCCGCAGGGCAGGTTGCCAGACACCTTTGAGACGCTCGAATTTGACGCCTCCGCACAATTCGATGCCCCCTGGGATCGCTTCGCCATTGAGCGCACCCGGCCCCAGCCGGTGCGCATCTCGCTCAAGAGCTTCGATGCCACCTGGGGCCAGCTTGAGCTGCGCGCGGTGGGCGATCTTGATATCGATGGCGAGGGGACACCGGAGGGCAGGATCACCGTGAAAGCCACGAATTGGCGCGAAATCATCCGCATCGGCCAGGCTCTGGGCACGATCCCCGAGGCGATGGTGCCCACGATCACACGGGCGCTTGAAGTGCTTGCCTCGCTTTCAGGGCCGCCCAATACGATCGATGTGCCCCTCAGCTTTCAACGCGGTTTTGTGAGCCTAGGCCCTTTGCCGCTTGGCCCGGCACCCAAGCTGCGCTTGCGCTAAGCGGGTGGTGCCTAGCGGCAATAGGCCCCCGCGCGGTAGCGCGCTGTGTCAAAATGGAAGTGATCGCGATGCGCGGCGTCGGCCTCTGGCCCGAGCACCGTGCCGAAGGGGCCGCAGGCCGCGCTCCACATCGCGCGCAACGCCCGGCCATCGGCGCCGCGGTTCCAACCAGTGAGCAAGGTGATCTCGCTGCCATCGTTCAGCCCAATGCCCGCGATATCGATGGCGCGGCCCTTGCCATGTTCAGAGATCTTCGCGCCCGGTCTGTGATTGCGCGTGCGGCAGGCATAATGGGCGACAACCCGCAAATTCGATACGCCGCCGCCGCGCGTGCCGACAGCGGGCTTCACGCCGCGCTCGACCCAGGTCTTGAGCGCTTTGGCGGTTGGGCAATCCATCGTTGATGCGGTGGTGAGCGCCACGCCGCTGACCGAACGCAGCCGGATCGGCTCTGCCACGCCGCAGCCGGGCAGACGCCCCGGGATCGGCGCGATGCGCTCGCCCTGAAGGCTCGGATCGCCGCAGATCTGTCCTTTGGCGCGCGCCAGCACGAGCCGCCTTGCGGCGCGTTCCACAGAGCGCGGGCGGGGTGCGGGGCGCAGCGAGCTTTGCAAAACCGAGGCGGGATCGACGGCGCGCCCTGCGGCTTCGCCCCCAGAGCGAAAGCCCGCCACCGAGACGCGGCGCGCCTGAGGGCGCAGCGACCGCGTGACGCCCTGCCCCTCGCTCAGAATGACCGCACCCAACGAAGGAGCGCCAGTTCCGATCAGCGCTTCAGGGGGCGCTTCGGGCCGCGCTTCGGGCCGGGCTTCGGGGCGCAGAGATGTCGATGGCGCCTCGGCATGGGCCAGGAGTGGCGCAAGGGCGACCAATGAGAAAAGACGCAATGCGCCCCAAAGCTTCATTGCGCGCGCTCCCGCCCGAAATTGGGCGCTTCCGTATCTTGGCCCGCATCAATAATGCCGCGCCGGATCGACCGCGTGCGCGTGAAATAGTCATGCAGAAGGGCCCCATCGCCCGTTCTGATCGCGCGCTGAAGCGCGAAAAGCTCCTCAGTAAACCGCCCCAGGATCTCCAGAGTGGCATCTTTATTGGTCAAAAACACGTCGCGCCACATCGTAGGGTCCGATGCCGCGATGCGCGTGAAATCGCGAAACCCGGCAGCCGAATAGTTGATAACCTCGCTGTCGGTGACGCGCTTGAGGTCATCGGCGACACCGACCATTGTGTAGGCGATCAAATGCGGCGCGTGGGATGTCACCGCCAAGACCAGATCGTGATGGGCGGGCTCCATCAGATCCACATTTGCCCCCATCCCCTCCCAAAAGGCACGAAGCTCGGCCAGCTTCCCGGCGTCGACATCGGGCGTTGGCGTCAAAATACACCAGCGATGATCAAAGAGCTCGGCAAAACCCGAGCGCGGGCCGCTATGTTCGGTCCCCGCGAGCGGATGGCCGGGGATAAAATGAACGTCGGGGCCGAGATGAGGGCCAACGCTTTCGATCACGGCGCGTTTGACAGAGCCCACGTCGGTCACCGTCGCGCCCGGCTTCAAATGCGGCGCGATCTCTTGCGCCACGCTGGCCATCGCCCCCACAGGAACGGCGAGCACGACGAGATCAGCATCTTTCACCGCCTCGCGCAGGCTTTCATGGACGCTGTCGCAGAGCCCGATCTCTCGCGCGATCTCGCGCGTTTCACCAGAGCGCGCATAACCCGCGACATGGCCCGCCAAGCCGCCGCGCCTCGCGGCCAAATAGATCGATGATGCGATCAGGCCCAATCCCACCAGCGCCACGCGCCCGTAGATCATGCCGCGACACCGACAAAATCCGCGACCACGGCGAGCACGCGCGCGCAGCCCGTCTCGTCACCCACGGTGATGCGCAAGCCCTCGGGGAAGCCATAGCCGCTGACCCCGCGCACCAAGATGCCAGCTTCGCGCAGCGCATCTTCGCAGGCCGATGCCTCAGCCGCCGATCTGAAACGCGCCAGGACAAAATTGGCCTCGCTGGGGTCGCACGCGATGCCCAGCGCAAGAAGGCCCGTGCGCAAAGTCTCGCGCAAGCGCGCGTTCTCGGCCACGCATCGCTCCGCGAAGGCGCGGTCGCGCACCGCCGCTTCGGCAGCCGCCAGGGCAGGCGCGGCAAGATTGAACGGGCCGCGCACACGGTTGAGAACGTCGATGAGCGATTGCCCGCCATAGCCCCAGCCCACTCTGAGCCCGCCGAGGCCATAAAGCTTCGAGAAAGTGCGCGTCATAACGACGTTTTCGCGCGCGCCTGCGAAGGCGGCATAGCCATCATACCCTCTTCCATAGGCACCGGCATATTCCGCATAGGCCCCATCAATCACGAGGATCACATGGCCCGGCAAGGCGTCTCTCAAGCGCTCGATCTCGGCACTGGCGATCATCGTCCCCGTCGGATTGCCCGGATTGGTGAGGAAGACGAGTTTCGTCTTTTCCGTCACCGCGGCAAGAAGGGCATCAACATCGACGCAACGTTCTTTTTCAGGCACTTTGACCGGCTTGGCGCCGACGGCCCGCGCCAAGATCGGATACATCGAAAAGCCGTGTTCGGTATGTATGACCTCATCGCCCACGCCCGCATAGGCCTGGCACAGAAATGTCAGCACCTCATCTGAGCCAACGCCGCAAATGATCTTCGCGGGGTCCAGCCCGTGAACCTCTGCGATGGCAGCGCGCAGCGGCGCGTGATCGGTGGAGGGATAGAGATGCATCTTCGTCGCGGCGCGCGTGAGCGCCTCGACAGCACTGGGCGGAGGTCCGAACGGGTTTTCATTGGATGAAAGCTTGAGGACCTCGGCGCGACCCGCAATCGAAGACGCACCGCCTTTGTAAAGGGCGATATCCATGATGCCTGGCTGGGGTATTGGTGCGCTCACCGGACCGTCTCCGAATTTGATACGCCAGCTTTAGCGCGCCTGAAACCATGATGCTAGGCTGGGCGGCACGCCTTGCCGCGATGGGCGGCGCGGCACTCAGGCACAGCGGCCTTTATGGGGTCTCAAGCAAAAAAGCCCCAGGGCGCTGCCCCGGGGCGTTGTTTGATCTCACACGCGCGCGTTCCCCCGCGGGGGCGGCCCCGGACCATGCCCAGGGTGACGCCCCAGGGTGGCGCCACGGCGGGCGTTAGTTCTGCGCGTAGAATTCGATGACGAGATTGGGTTCCATCATCACCGGGTAAGGCACATCGCCGAGGCCCGGCATGCGCACGAATGTGGCCGTCATCTTCGATGTATCGACATCGATGTAATCGGGCACATCGCGCTCGGGCAGCCCGACCGCTTCAAGCACGGAAGCCAGTTGCTTGGACCGGTCCCGGATTTCGATCACATCGCCTTCCTTGACGCGGTAAGACGGGATATTCACGCGCTTGCCGTTCACTTTGACATGGGCGTGGTTCACGAACTGGCGCGCCGCGAAGATCGTGGGCACGAATTTCGCGCGGTAGACCACCGCATCGAGGCGGCGCTCAAGCAGGCCGATGAGGTTTTCACCAGTGTCGCCTTTGAGACGCTCGGCATCTGCATAAATGCGGCGGAACTGCTTCTCGGTCAAATCCCCGTAATAGCCTTTGAGCTTTTGCTTCGCGCGCAGCTGGGTGCCGAAATCCGACATCTTTCCCTTGCGGCGCTGGCCATGTTGACCCGGGCCATATTCCCGGCGGTTCACCGGCGATTTGGGGCGACCCCAGATGTTTTCGCCCATCCGGCGGTCGATTTTATACTTGGCAGCCGTGCGTTTGGTCACGTCTGATCTCCTTCGTTAAAGCGCATCCGCTTGGCGGATGCCATGAAGGGCGTTGTCCTCTGGCTCTGCGGGTTTCCCCGACCGGCCCGACAGGTCATCCCCTTGCGGGGGCCACCAACACCAATGAGCGCGCCGTATGCGTTTGGTGGCAATGGGAGTCAACTGATTAAGGCGGGAAAGGGTGACAAAACGCGGCTCTCACCGACCGAGCACGCGCCCATTGCGGTGCGCGACCAACGCGCGCTGTCACGTCTGCACCGCTGTGCAGCCCTTTGGCTTTTATCCCCCGGGCAACCCACAGGCCTCAAGGATGTTTTGTCGTCAAATCTCTCTCGCGCGCTCCTTGAACGTCGAGAGCTCTGGTCATTCCTGATCCACGTTATATTATAACATCTCAAATCAGCGAGCCAGGAGCCAGCAATGCAGCCCGATACCCGTCTCCCCGTCACTGTCCTTTCCGGTTTTCTTGGCGCGGGGAAAACGACGCTTCTCAACCGCGTTCTCAACAATCGAGAAGGTCGCCGTGTCGCAGTCATCGTCAATGACATGTCTGAAGTGAACATCGACGCTGATCTGGTGCGCGCCGATACCGAACTCAGCCGCACGGATGAAACCCTGGTCGAGATGTCGAATGGCTGCATCTGCTGCACGCTGCGCGACGATCTCTTGCAAGAGGTGCGCAAGCTGGCCGAGGATGGCCGGTTTGATTACCTCCTTATCGAGTCAACCGGCATATCCGAGCCTCTGCCCGTCGCGGCCACGTTCGATTTCCGCGATGAAGAGGGCCAGAGCCTTTCTGATGTGTCGCGCCTCGATACGATGGTGACCGTTGTCGACGCGGTGAACCTGACCAATGATTACGCATCGCACGATTTTCTGTCAGATCGCGGCGAGTCTCTTGGCGAAGAAGATGATCGCAGCCTCATTGATCTGCTGGTTGAGCAGATCGAATTCGCGGATGTCGTTATTCTCAACAAAGCCGCCGATGCCGGCCCGCAAAAGACCAACGCCGCCCGCCAGATCATTCGCTCGCTGAACGCTGACGCCAAGATCATCGAGGCGGATTACTCCGAAGTGCCATCTGACGAGATCCTCGATACCGGCCTCTTCGATTTTGACAAAGCGCATGAGCATCCGATGTGGGCGAAAGAGCTTTACGGCTTTGAAGACCATGTGCCCGAGACCGAGGAATACGGGGTGACGAGCTATGTCTATCGCGCGCGTCTGCCTTTCGTGCCAGCGCGGGTGCTCGAGGTTCTCAACGGCGATTTGCCCGGCGTGATCCGCGCGAAAGGGCATTTCTGGATCGCGACCCGGCCCGATTGGGTCGCTGAGTTTTCGCTGGCGGGCGTTCTTTCAAGCGTCAAACCCTTGGGCACGTGGTGGGCCTCTGTGCCCTCTGAGCGCTGGCCCGACCATGAAGGGATGCGCGCCTATATCGGCTCGCATTGGCAAGAGCCTTGGGGCGACCGGCGTCAGGAAATCGTCTTTATCGGATCGGGCATTGATTGGCCGGCGTTGAAGGCACGGCTCGATGCTTGCCTGGTTCCGGCTGTCGCAGCCTCGGGGCCCGACGACCTGCCGATGTCTTATCCCGATCCTTTCCCCGATTGGCGCCGCGCCGACCAGGCCGCCTAGCTGAGGCAAGCCGCGCCGTCACCGACGGCCAATGGCGCAAAGTGACAAGATTGCCCCCGTCGATGCGCGATGCTCGTCGCGCTGATAGACGGGGGTTACCATGCCGACAACACAGCCACTCACCGCGACATTCGGTGTCGAAGTCACCGATCTCGATTTGAGAGACGTGGTGAGCCGCGAGGATTTCGCACCTTTGCGCGATCTCTTTGAAGCGCATTCCGCCCTTTTGTTCCGCCGTCAGTCGATCACCGATGACGATCACTTTCGCCTCGCCAGCTATTTCGGCGAAATCGAGGACCGGCTCAAAGACGAACGAAAGCCGGGCGCTAAAGTTGAGATCCCGCTCGTGTCCAACCAGACCGAGACAGGCGTCACCGGAGAGATGGATCTCCACACGCTCAACCTGCGCGCCAATCAGCAATGGCACACCGACAGCACCTTTTTGCCGCGACCCGCGCTCTGCAATATCCTGACGGCGCGTGTTGTGCCCTCGCGCGGGGGAGAGACCGAGCTTGCCTCTTCGCGGGCCGCATGGGCTGCCATGCCCGAGGCGCTCAAAGCGCGGGTCCGGGGCCGCTTCTTTGCCCATCATTACCGGACATCGCGCGCCCGGCTCTCCGAGGAGTTGGCGAGTTTACCGATGTTCAACAAATGGCCCGCGCAGACATGGCCAGCCCTATGGACAAACCCGACAAATGGCGCGGAGGCGCTTTACATCGCGTCCCATGTCTATGCCGTTGACGGGCTTGATGCCGAAGCGTCTGCCGCGCTCATCGACGAACTCACAGCGTTTTGCGCGCAGCCCGCCTTTACCTATAGCCATGCCTGGACTGTGGGCGATGTGCTGCTTTGGGATCAACGGGCGGTGCTTCACCGCGGGCGGCCCTGGCCGCTGGAAGAGCCGCGCACCCTCGCGAGCCTCTGCATTTCCATGTCAGATGGAGACGGTCTGGCAGCCGCGCGTGCGGCGGTCGAGGCACGCGCGGAGGGCGATCAAGCCTGAGGGCAAACCCGCCACTTCTTGCGCTGCACAATGATGAGATTGCGTTCTTTCTCCGGCACAAATGCATAGCCCGCCATCTGCGCGGATAAACGCAAACGCAAAAGGCTCTCTTCGGTGCTCGGAGCGACATAGCTCATCGCGATAACGGTCGTTTCACCGCGCTTCGTCTCAATCCAGACTGCGTCACTGCTCCTGCTGGCCTGACTGAGAGTGACCATTGAAATGTCTTTCCAATCGTGTGTCGCGCGGATGTCAGCCCGCAAAGGCCGCCTGATCTCAATGTGAAAACCGCTGGGGCGAAAGAACACGTCTGTCCCCGCACGTTGGCGCGTCACGAGCAGATAGGCCCCGGCCCCTAGGCAGAAAACCACGATGGCCGAGAGCCAGTTAAAGAGCGGCGGCCAGTCTCGAATGCTGGCGACACCATCATAGAACAGCGCGGTCGCGATGATGATCAAAGGCATGGCAGCGACCGCGAAAAAGCATGCGGCAAAAAGCTTGTTCATCCTGCCCGAGGCGCGGATGTCATCGGGCAGCTCAGACATCAGCGCGTCTTGCGATCCCAAGGTGACCGCGCCGCATTGGCGTTAGGCGGCATGCGCAAGGATGGCGGCTTCCGGCGATGAAAGCACGCGCCGCGCAAACACATGGGTGGAGGCCTCCGGCAGGCAGGCCTCGATTTCGGTCAGTTGCGCGCCCGTCAAAGCGGCTTGCGCGGGGTGGAAGCTTTCCGTTTCGAGACCATTGGCGAAAACGATTTCATGCCGCTCGAAAAGGACATGAACATAGCGCACTTCGCGCACCATCCGATCAATCCAGATGTGGCGGCCATCCACGAGATCGCGCGCATTGACCAAAACCTCATCGGTGTTGAAGAGCGCGCGCGCCCGTGCGCCCTTGACCAGCATCCGATGCTCCGGCGAGACGAGAAGCTCATCATCGGGAATGTCTGAGCCGAGAGCGCCCGCCAATATCCGCACTGGCGCGAGATCTGGCATCACTTGCAGGCGGGCACCGGTCACGCGGCGCGCGCCGGTCCAAAGGACGGGTTGAAGCCCGTTATCCTTCGTTTGAACCAGATCGCCCTGGCGCAGGAGAGCGACATCCTGCCCGCCGTCCGCGGTTTGGATCTTCGTCCCGGGCGTGAAGCAGATCATCCGGCCGAGCTCATTGCCATGCACAAGCGCTCCGCCGCGCGGCGCGATGCGCGCCTCAACGACCCAAAGATCGCGCCCCCTCGGCGGGAGTTGATCGACAAACATCGCAAGGGGCCGCGCGCCTTCTTCGGCGATCACGGTCACGATGAAAGCCTCGCGCCCGTCGGTGACGAGGAAACACTCATCGCCCAGCCCAATCGCGGGATCGACCTCGCTGAGATCGATAGAAGATAAATCGCGCGCGTTGGAGCGAGCCGCGCCGATCAGCTTGCGGACCCTCTCCGCAGCTTTCCGACGCAGCTCAGCTTCCCCGTTTGCCCTGTCTAGTCGCAGTAACGCGCCCGGCCCGTCGATGCGGACCACCTCACCATCCCAGCGCCATGTCTTACCTGCTGCCAGCGCCGTTGGCTTCGCGGCTGTTTCGCCGTCTGTTTGCGTCTGCGACCAGGAGATGACGAACGTGCCTCGACAGCTCGTTTCCATGCCTGATACCACCTGCCCTGAGTGTTTTTCGGTTGTTGAACACGCAACATCCTCACCCTTGTCCCGCCTGCCTAGCAAAGGTGATTCGCGCTGTGAATCAAAAAGTGATTCGCGCGCGAAAAAAGTCTCCCACAGGGTCTTTGACCTTATCCTTGGCGGTTCTTTGCCCGCCTAAAAAGTGAGCGCCGACGCAGCGCATGACGACCGAAGCATAGCACGGCGGCAAAATTAAAGTTGCGAATGGTTCTCAATCTCATTGATCTTGCGAATGCTTCGCACTATCATCCTAAGTGTCACAGCATCGTCTTTCGGAGCCTCGCTATGAAATCGCCGTTCATTGCTTTCGCAGCCGCCATCCTTGCCTTGGCGCTCACTCTCGCCGGCCAGGCCTCACAGGCTAAAGACCGTCTTTCTGTCGTGGCCACCACGGGCATGATCGCGGATGCCGCCGAAATTGTCGGCGGGGATGCTGTTGAGGTGCGCGCGCTCATGGGCGCCGGCGTCGACCCCCATGCCTATCGGCAGACCCGCAGCGACATTGTCGCGCTCGCGAATGCCGATCTTGTTGTTTGGAACGGGCTTTATCTCGAAGCTCAGATGGAAGACTTCTTGCTTGAGCTTGCGGAGACAAAGCCCGTCGTCGCGCTCACCGAGACGCTGCCTGAAAACCTTCTAATCGGATCTGAGGATTATGCAGGCCGGTTTGATCCCCATGTCTGGATGAACCCCAATCTTTGGTCGCGGGTCGTGATCGGGATGCGCGACGCGCTCATCGATGTTGATCCCGGCAATGCGGCAGCCTACAGCGCCAATGCGGACGCCTATCTCGATACGCTCGCTGATCTTGCCCGCTACACAACCGATGTATTGGCCTCCGTTCCCGCGGAAAGCCGGATCCTTCTGACATCCCACGATGCGTTCAATTACTTCGGCAATGCCTATGGTTTCGAGGTCGTGGGGATCCAGGGCATTTCAACTGAGTCCGAAGCCGGGCTCCAGCGGATATCCGAACTCGTTGACCTTTTGATAACGCGCGATATCCGCGCCGTCTTTGTCGAAACCTCAGTGTCTGATCGCAACATCCGCGCGCTCGTGGAAGGCGCGCGTGCAGCGGGCCACGAGGTCACTATCGGGGGGGAGCTCTTCTCCGATGCGATGGGCGAACCGGGCACCTATGAAGGCACATATGTCGGCATGATTGATGCTAACGCGACCACAATCGCGCGGGCCCTTGGAGGGGATGCGCCAGATACCGGCATGCAGGGGCTGTTGAACTGATGCGCGAGGCTGATCTCATCGCCCCGCAAAAGCCTGTTTTGGCGACTGTTGGCGGCCGCGCACTGAGCGGAGACATCGCGAGCGCGGGGGGGCTTGCTCTCGAGGTTGCGGGCCTCACCGTCTCTTACGGTCAAAAGCCCGCCGTCTTTTCAGTCGATGCAGCCTTCCCGCGCGGCCAGATGTCAGCGATCATCGGCCCGAACGGCGCGGGGAAATCCACGCTGTTGAAAGCGGCACTTGGCATTCTCCCCAGGCTGTCGGGCGACGTGCGCGTGCTGGGCAAGCCGCTCGAAGAAGCGCGCGCCGCCATCGCCTATGTCCCGCAGCGCGCGAGCATCGATTGGGATTTCCCGACGAGCGCGCTCGATGTCGTTGAGATGGGGCTTTATCGCCGCGTTGGCCTTTTGGGCCGTCTGACGGGGGCGCTCAAAGCCCAAGCGCTCGCTTGCCTTGATCGCGTCGGCATGGCTGATTTCGCCAGGCGGCAGATCGGCCAGTTGTCGGGCGGTCAACAGCAGCGTGTCTTTCTGGCGCGCGCGCTCGCGCAAAACGCAGAGCTTTATCTTCTCGATGAACCCTTTGCAGGCGTTGATGCGGCAACCGAGCGCGCCATCATCGATGTCCTGCGCGGGCTCAGAGACGAGGGCAAGGCCGTTATCGCTGTCCACCATGATCTTGCCAGCGTGCGCAGCTATTTCGACCATGTGCTCATGATCAATGTGCGCCGCGTGGCCGAGGGCCCGGTGGACACGACCTTTACCGCGCAAACACTCCAGGCGGCCTATGGCGGCAAGCTTGCCGTCACGCATATCGACGAACTTGCGGTTGCTGGCACCTAGGCATGCTCGCGTTCCTTGAGGCGCTCACCTTCCAGGCGGGGTATAACGCCGCGCTTGTGACGCTTGGCGCGGCCATTCTGGGCTTTGCGGCGGGGGCTTCGGGCACGTTCCTTTTCCTGCGCAAGCGTGCGCTCGTTTCTGACGCGGTCGCGCATGCAACGCTGCCGGGCATCTGCCTGGCCTTCATTGCGATGGTTGCGCTCGGCGGCGATGGCCGCAGCCTGCTGGGCCTTCTGGCGGGATCCGCGCTGAGCGCGTGGCTCGGGCTATTGATCATCGAATGGATCGTGCGCCGCACGAGGCTGCCCGAAGATGCCGCCATCGGGACGGTGCTCGGCGTTTTTTTTGGGGTCGGGGTCGTGTTGCTGACGATCATTCAGACCATGGGCACAGGCAGGCAAGCGGGGCTCGAGAGCTTCCTTCTCGGCTCGACGGCGGGCATGCTCTTTTCTGACGCGCTCATCATTACGACCGGCGGCGCGCTCGCGGTGGGGGCGATCTGGGTATTGCGCCGCCCGCTCACGCTCGTTGCCTTCGATAGCGGCTATGCCGCGTCGTTGGGCTATGATGTGCGCCGCTATGATCTGGCGATGATGGCGCTGGCCATGGCTGTGACGGTCATCGGGCTCAAACTGGTGGGGCTCATCCTCATCGTTGCGCTGCTGATCATCCCCGCGGTCACAGCCCGGTTCTGGACAGAGCGCGCTGAAAAGCTCTTTTGGATCGCTGCATCGCTCGGCGCTGTTTCCGGCTATCTTGGGGCGGCGCTTTCGGCATCGGCACCCGATTTGCCCACCGGGCCGCTCATTGTCTTGATCGCGGCGGGCATTTTTGTGCTCTCGCTCTTTGTCGCGCCGAGCCGGGGGATCCTTTCGGCGGTCCTGCGCCATCGCCGCTTTCAGGCAAGGGTTCATCGGCGCCAAGGGCTTCTCGCGCTGGCCGCACAGCATCCGATCCGTGAGGCTTACACTTTGCGTCTTTTGAAGAAAGAGGGCCTCGCGCGCGCCGATGGCGTCGCCACCGATCAAGGCCGCGGCCTTGCGGCGAAAGTCGCCCGCGATGAAAAACGCTGGGCAGTTGCGCGTGAGATCCATCAGGATGCCGGTCTTGCGGGCCGGTATGACGGCCTCACACCCATCGAAGATGTGTTTACACCCGACGAGATCGCCGAGTTTGACCGGCGCCTTGGCCCGCCAAGCTCGGTCCCGGAGGGGGTCTGATGGGGGTGGAGTTTGTCCAGTTCTCGCTCACGCCCATCCTGATTGGCGTGTTGGCCTCTGTGGCCTGCGCGTTGCCCGGAAATTTTCTCATCCTGCGACGCCAGGCCCTGATCGGCGATGCGATCAGCCACGTTGTCTTGCCCGGCATTGTCGCCGCCTTCATCATCACGGGGTCTGTCGCAGCCTTTTCGATGCTCACAGGGGCCGCTCTGGCCGCGCTCGTCGCCGTGTTGCTGATCGAAGCGATAAAAAAGCTCGGCAAGATCGAGCCCGGCGCGGCGATGGGTGTGGTCTTCACCACGCTTTTTGCCGCTGGTGTCTTGATACTTGAACAAAGCGATACGAGCCGCGTTCACCTTGATGTCGAGCATGCGCTTATGGGCAATCTTGAATCTCTCATCTGGTTGCGCGCCGAAGGCTGGCAGTCTCTCCTTGATCCGGCGGCGCTTGCGACCCTGCCTGAGGAACTGACCCGCATCGCGCTCGTCTGCTGCGCCATCTGCTTGCTCGTCTTCGTGTTTTGGCGCTGGCTCAAGATCGCAACGTTTGATGAAGCCTTCGCCCGCGCGCAGGGGATCCCCACCACAGCGCTCGGCCTGGGCCTCGCTCTGCTGGCGGCATTCGCGGCCGTCGCCGCCTTTGACGCGGTCGGTTCGATCATCGTGATCGCGATGTTCATCTGCCCGCCCGCAGCGGCGCGACTGATGACAAACAGCCTTGAGCGCCAGATCGCATGGTCGGTGGCTTTTGCGGCCCTCTCGGCCATTTTGGGATACGTGCTCGCGGGCTATGGCCCGATCTGGCTCGGCGCTCAGGATGCCGTCAGCGCGGCAGGCATGATCGCGACAATCTCGGGCGTCATTCTCGGGCTTGCCTGCCGTTTTGGCCCCTGCCGCCATCGCCTGGGCGCAGAGGCCGATGCCGCTTGATCTCGCGGCCTCTGAAACAAGGCAGTCCCGAGCACTTTCCCGCAACCCCTCACCGGCACGAGAGATCGCGCGCGGCCTTGCCGAACCGCCATAGCATCGCGCGCGCAGCAAGGCCTGCATAATCGCAAAGCCCATCCGCGCCGCGCAACAGCGCCAAAGGGCATCGGGGACGCCGATCCTGCGGGCCAGTCTCCCGGGCCAATGGCCCAGCCCCTCGTCTGCCGCCTGCGCGGCAGTCCCTTGACCTCACTTGACCACCGGCCCTGTTTTATTCACAAACCATCGAAAAGGGGGCGTTATGGCGCAAGACACGGCGGGCAGATGCCTTTGCGGGGCAACATCATGGGCGTTTTCCGGGTCGCCCATCTGGTCGTGTTACTGTCACTGCGATGATTGCCGCCGCAATTGCGCGGCCCCTGTGGTGGGCTGGATCGGCGTGCCGCTCGAGGCTTTCCGTTGGACCGGGGCCGCGCCCCGCACCTATCAAAGCTCGCCCGCCGGCCGCCGCCATTTCTGTGCCAGATGTGGCTCGCCGCTCGGCTTTGAAGCCGATCATTATGCCGGCGACATGCATCTCTATGCCGCGTCGCTCGATGAACCGGCGGATTTCACGCCGGAGTTTCATGTCTTTTGGGAAGCGAAGCTGCCTTGGTTGCCGCTCGCCGATGATTTGCCCAAATATTCCAGATCGCTGGATGATGCCCCATCTGAGCTCCGTCAACGCTGATCGCTTCAGCGAAGACTCACCCGCATTTCGAAAATCCGCAATTGGCGCAGGTCATGCACCCCTCGATCATGCGCATCTCATAAGACCCGCATGAAGAACAGCTCGGCCCTTTTGGCGTGCCGAGGCCCACGATCTCGGCTTGTGGGTCGGCCTTGAGCCCCATGCCCTCGCCCGCGATGAAGCCGATTGAGATGAGATGCTGTTCGATCACCGCGCCAATGGCCGCAAGGATAGATGGCACATACTTGCCCTGCATCCATGCGCCGCCGCGTGGATCGAAGACGGCCTTGAGCTCTTCGACCACGAAAGAGACATCGCCGCCCCGCCGGAACACGGCCGAGATCATGCGCGTTAGCGCCACCGTCCAGGCAAAATGCTCCATGTTCTTCGAATTCACGAAGATCTCGAAGGGCCGACGCTGCTGGCCATGCATGATATCGTTGATCGTAATGTAAAGCGCGTGCTCGCTATCGGGCCATTTGAGCTTATAGGTGTTGCCCTCGAGCGCGGCGGGCCGGTCAAGCGGCTCGGCAAGATGCACCACATCGGCACTATGCGCCGAGAGCTGCCCCCGGCCTCGGGTGGGGGCATTGCCCGCGCCCATGGAGGCGGCCGGGGGCAGCCCGGTGTCACCACCGGGCTCGGTCCCTGCCGCAACAACAGCGTCG
>JBCCTH010000046.1:0-15418 GCA_039198835.1 Pseudomonadota bacterium
ATTTTATGCAGTTGCATCAATGACTTGAGATAGACGTAATATTGATCTGCGGTGCGCTGATGCTCGGTCGCGGTGCGCCATGTGGCCAGGAAATGCGTGCCGTCCCAAAGCGAAAAGACGGTGTTTGTATTTCCGCAATCGATACAAAGGAGCATAGCGCGCTTTCAGAAATAGATGTCCGCTGCCGCGATCCGCACACGGCCTTCGGCGGTGGATAAAACAAGGCATCCATCCTTGTCGATGGTGTCAAAAATGCCGTGATGCTCTTGGGTCACGGTGCGCGCGCGAATGGGTTCGCCGAGCTTTGCAGCGCGGGCAAGCCAGGCCGTGCGCAACGGCGCAAAGCCCTCGCGCAGAAAACGCGTTTCCCAAGCCTCAAAAGCTGGCGCGATGAGCTCGAGAAACGCGCGCGGCGCAACGGGCGCGTCGAGCCGCGCCGCTTCGAGCGCGCCTTCCTCGAGCCTATCGGCCTCTGGCGCGCTCACCAGATTGACGCCGATCCCAATGGCCAGCCGCTCTCCGGGCAACATCTCAAGCAGGATGCCAGCCGCCTTCTTGCCTGAGAGCAACACATCATTTGGCCATTTCAGCGCAAGGTCTTTGAACCCGAGCGCGGCCAAGCAATCACAGAGCGAAAGTGCCGCTGAAAAGGACCGAAGCGCCGCCTCTCGGGGGGCAGCGCGCATGACGAGCGTCGCTGAAAAGTCGCCCCGCCCTTGCTGCCAGGCGCGCCCGCGCCTGCCCTTCGCCGCGGTTTGCTCATACGCCATGATCCAGGTGGGGCGGACGAGTTCAGGCGCGCGCCGCGCCGCCTCTGCCATGGTGCTATCGACCCTTTCGAGCACGATCATGTCTATCTCGCGCGCGATCGTCCCTGTCTCGTCCGGCGCAGGCTCGCCCGGCGCGCTTTCGCTCACCGCGCCGCCTCAAGGATTGCGACGATATCGCTGGTGGCCCCGCCCGTTCGATCAAGGAGAAGGCCAGGCCAGACCCCAAGCGCGACGGCTATCGCAGCCGCCAAGCCAAGGCCCAAACGCTCGCGTCCGACAAGACGCGGAAGCGTTCGCACGGATTCGCGCAGCGCGTCTCCCAGCGCGACACGACGATAAAGGGTCATCGCCACCGCCGCCAAGGGAACCGCGGACAACGCCAAAAGCAACCCCATAACCGGGCTCGCGGAGACAACACCGTAAACCGAAAGCAAAAGCCCGATGAACACCCCGGTTCCCGGCATCCCAAAAGCCGACAAGACAAGGACGAGCAGCAAGAAAGCGAAAAGCGGGCTTCGCAAGCGAATGCCCCCCATCAGGCTGAACTCATCGCTGCGCAAACGGCTCTCGAGCGAAACGGCCGCCAAAAAGAGCCCGCCCAGCACGAAGGCTTGCGTTGCCATCAATAGAAGCGCGCCGTCGATGCCGCGCTGATCCATAGTCAAAAGCGCCAGGATGGGCCAGGCCGCAAAGGCGGCCGCCAGATAGGCCAAGAGGCGGCGCAGATGCTCCTGGACAAGCGCGCTCAACGTCACGGCCAGAAGGCCGAAAAGCAAAAGCGCCATCATATATGGCGCAAGTTCTGCCACGCCCGCGGGCAGCACGGGCAGCCAGAAGCGCAACACACCATAAACTGCCAGCAACCCGCCGAGCCCCGCGAGCGTCATCGTCGCAGGGAGCGGCGCTTTGCCCGCGAGATCAGGGAGCCAGGTGTGGAACGGCCAAAGCGGCGCTTTCACCGCGATGCTCCAGGCCATCCCCAAGACGATCAGCGTCTGCGATCCCCCGAAGGCGGTGAGGCCCAATAAATCGACAGGTTCCGTGCTCACGTTGTGCCTTAAAATCGCGGTGAGATCTGTTGAGCCAGCCTCGCGCCCGAGGGCGGAAAGAGCCACAACCATAAGAACCGCGCCAGGCGTGGCATAGAGAACCGCCTTCAGCGCAGGTATCCCCGCGCCCTTTTTGCCCCAAAGCCCGGCCATGATCGCCAAGGGGATAATCGCGGCTTCGAAGAAGAGCACCAGAAACGCCAGATCAAGCGAGAGCACAGCGCCCAAGAAGAGCGTCTCTGCCGTCAGAAGCGCGATGATATAGTCGCGCACCCGCTCAGATACCGCCCAGCTGGCGATCACGACGAGCGGCATGAACGCGGAGATGACCATGACGAACGCGAGCGAAACACCATCGGCCCCCACCCTGTAGGTCACCCCAAAGAGCCATCTGCGCTCTTCAACAAACTGAAAATCGGGCGTGCCGGGTTCAAACGCAAACCAAAGTATGAGCGCCATGAAGAAGGTCGCGCCCGTTGCCGTCACGGCGAGCCATTTCGCATTGCGCTGCGCGGCGTCATCATCGCCTCGCAAAAAGATCGCCAGGATCAACGCCGCCATGAGCGGGATAAAGATCAGGATTGATAGCAGATTTTCCATCGGTCTCAGCCCCCCGCCATTGTGACCATCGTCACCACGAGGAGCGCGAGCACAAGGAAGCCGAGCACAAAGCGAAAGCCACGCGCCGCTTGGGCTTGCCCCGCGCTGCGCCCCAGCTTCGGCAAGAGCCAACGCGATAAGGGGTCAAAAAGCGCGTCGAAAAGGCGGCGATCCAGCGTTTGCGCGAAAAACGCGCCGAGGGCCGCCACCACAGCGCCGAGCCCCTTGCCATAAAGCGCCACAAGCCCCGTAAAATCAGCATAGAAGGCGAGCGCGCCATCGGGCAAACGGGCGAGCTTGGGGAATTTGGCAAAGAAAAGTGCTGCCAACAGGCCGATCGCAAACGCAAAAAGCGGGGCGGTGCGCGCGGGCTCAGATGCGGCCGGGAGCCCAAAGAGCGCGGAGGCTGCGGCACCCATCGCAATGGCGGCAGCGATCAGCACGCCATAGGCGACGCGCTCGAAGAGCGGCGCAACATGGGGCTCGGACGCTTCCTTGAGGTGTTTGCGGCTGCGTAGCGCGCCTTGGAACGCGGCCAGATAAAGCCGCCAAAGCGCAAACGCTTGAAGCATGAGCGCGGTGAAAAGCAACCCAAAGAGCGCCTGCCCGCCCGCGAAAGCCAAGCCCAAGGCGGATTGTTGCGCGACAAACCCGCTCATCGCGAGGGGCACGGCCCCATAGATCACCGGCACCCCAAAGCCCGAGCCTGCGAGCGTGGCGATGAACGCGGCAAGATGGGCCGCCGGGAAACTGCGTTTTAGTCCGCCCATCGCGCGCAGATCGCAATCGCCGTCGAGCCATTGGATCAGCGCGCCATAGGCCAGCCAAAGGAGCGTATGCACACCGGCATGGACCGCAAGAAGGATCAGCGCGAGCGCGGGCGCGCCTGAGAGCGCCACGAGAAGCGCCAGGGCCACAGGGCCGAGGCTCAGCGCGCCGAGCGCGCGCTTGACGCTCCCCGTGGTGGCCGCCGCCAGCGCGGCAATCAGAGCGGTGCCCCCACAAAGCCAAAGCGGGCCGACAAGCCCGGATGCCGAGAAAGGCGCGAGCCGTTCGATGAGAAGGATCGCCGCAAGGGGTGGCAAAACCTGGAGCGCGGCCGCCATCTCAGGGGCGGTATCGGCGGCGTCCGCGCTCCAGGGATAAAACGGGAGGGCCGCCGCGAGGGCCAGCGCAGCAAGGGCAACGCCCCATGCAAGCGCGGTGGCCTGCGGGCCAGCGGCGATCTCTGCGGCCAAGGACATCACTGGCTCAAAGCTGTCACCATCCGCCTGCTGATAAACGAAGGCGGCCGCGGCCATCGCCAAAAGCGCGGCTGTGAACGTTATGAGCAAACCCCGAGCCGCCGCGCGCCCCGCATTCTGGCTCAGAAAGTTAAAATCAAGCGCCATCGATATGGCCACCGCCACGAAGACAAGCCCGGCCACGAGCGTCACCAAGCCGCCCGACAAGGCCGCCCAAATGAGCGCAAACCCGATGAGGCTCAGAAGGCATTGGAAGCGCGCGCGCTTGCTCTCTCCGAATTTCGCGAAAGGCGCGGGCGTCTTGAGGCGCATGCCCACCGCCTGCAAGGCAAACACAAAGACGGCCGCAAACGCCGATGCCGAGAGCGCAAATGCATCGGTTCGAAAGAGGATCTCGGCAGAAAGCGTCCCGCTCTCGAACCAGCCCCCGATAAAGACAGGCTCGCGCGCGCCGCGCATCGCACCCAAAGCCAGAAGACCCGCCAAAATCGCCGCCACCGCCCCCAGAAGAAGGGCGATGATCGACGCGGCGATCTCGCCAAAAGCGCGTGCGAAGGGGCCTGCCGCAAGGGCTGCCAGGAGCGGCAAGGAAATGAGTGTGAGCTCCATTAGCCCGCTCCGCCTAAACGCCGCCGCGCCGCCCGGGCGCGCGCCTTGCGTCTCGGGTTGCCCGTGGCTCTGCGCAGAGCCTCTCAAATCTGCGCGCGAAAAAGCGATTGCTCATGATGGTCTTTGCCCCTGCCTTGGCGCGAACCTAGGCCGCGATCACGGGCGCGTCGAGGGGCGATCAGATGCTGGGGATACCGCTTTCACGGCAATTTGCGAGCGTGACCTCTGCATCAAGCGTCTGCGGGCCCCTCGGGAGCACGGCAGAAACCGAATAAAGCGCATTGGCGCGCGCGATATCGCCGTCTCGGGTGACATTCGTGCGCACATGCCGCGCAAACGAAAAGCCGCGAATACGCGCATATTGCGCCGCCGCGCAATCGCCATAAGCGCGGATTGGGTCGTCGCCGGGCGCGTTGCGCAAAGTCAGCGTGAAGGTGACAAGCTCGTCATCAAGACGGCGCGTTTCAATCGAAAGGTAATCCGGCTCAGCCACCGCCCCCGTGCTCTTCGCCGCGCGCGGCATCTCGCAGGCCGCCACCAAGCAAAGCGCCGCTGCGCCGGCGAGCGCGCGAAAGCCCAGATCGCGCCTCACTTGGCGTGCAACAGGCGACCAACGGTCGTTTTCGCGGCGATCTCGCGTGCGCCGAGCGCGCAATAGCTCGCCTCATCACCGCTCAAAACGCCCTCCTGCGCGAGATAGCGCTGCGCTTCGGCCTCAAGATTTGCGCGCGCGACCGCATCATCCACAAAAGCCTCGATCTCTTCATTGCTGAAGCCCTGGGCTTTTGCGGCGCTCAAAAGCCGGTTGCGCAAACTCAAAACGCGGATCATGCGCGGATTAATCGAGCCACAATTCTCTTGAATGGCATCGCCCACCGCCACCGCCAAAAGCCCATTGCGCACCTCGGCGATATCGCCCGGGCTTCTGGCTACAAGGGGGGTGCTCAGCGGGGCCAGCACAAGGCTCAGGGTCAAAACGGCTCTGATCATTTCTCTTCACTTTCTACCAATACCGCGCCAATCGCGCTCTCGGCGGCCATTTCGGCACGGGCGGCGGCGCAGACCTTTTCATCGGTCGGCGCATCAAGGCCATAACGCGCAAGAAAGGCCTGCTGCCGCTCAAGAACGCCGCTCTCCACACCCGAAAGCGCCAATATCGCATCGCCATTAATGCCGTCTTGCGACAGTCGCTCGAGCACGCGCGCCACTCTCTCGCTCGCCTCTTCGGGATCAAAGGCAACGTCTGGGCAGAATATCGCAAGGCGCTCTGCCGTTGAGACGGCATAGAGCGCATCGAGATAATACCCGGGCGCGCTTGGCTCGGCCGTTGCAGGCAAGGCAAGGCAACTGAGCGCGAGGGCGACTGTTCTGGTCATGCGGTATCCTGCCGGTGCGGTTGGCCTTCCTTTTGCATGTGGCGGCGCATGTTATTCAATAGCAGGGGAAATTTGCCGCGTTTTTCCGCCGACGGCGAAGGCAAGGCGGCGCGTTAATCCTTCCCGCGCATGCGCCAGAGCCTGAACGCCACGACAAGCGACCAAAAGAGCGCGGCCAGGGCCATAAAATCAAAAAGCAGCGCGTATTCGCCGGGAAGCCCCAATGCGCGCCCGATGGTTTGCGCGAGAATCCACAGGACCATCGTAAGAGCGATCACAATGGCCACGAGCCTGCCCGTTTTCGCGCGCGCCATCTCGCTGTCGGAAGGTTTACGGGTCATGCGTCTTGCGTTTTGAAGCTGCAAAAAAGCGCGCGCAAGATAGCTGGGCCATGGGCGCGCTTTTTAGTATTGGCTAGAAGCCGATCAATAGACTTTGCCGTCTTCCACACGCTGCGAGAATTCGGTTTCTCCACCAGCGGCGAGGATCTTGGCTTGCGCGACCCATTGATCGCGCGTCACGCGGCCGCGAAACCCTTCGAGGTTTGCATCCACCCAGGCGATTTCATCGGACGTCCAGTTCGCGATCTGATCAAAATGATAGAAGCCAAGGCTGTTGCAGAGCTTCTCAAGCTTGGGCCCGATGCCCTTGATCTCCTTGAGATTGTCAGCGCCGCCCTCGCGGGGCCCGTCAAGAGCTGCGGGGCGCGTGCCTTCGTCCGTGCCCTCGGATTTTCCGTCGCCGTCAAAATCTGTGTTTGCGGGGGCTGCGGCGCTCACGGGTGCCGCCGCCGGGCTTGCCGGGCTGCTGGGGGCGGCTTTCTTCGCGGCCACCTTTGTGGCCCCGGGGATCGCGCCACCGAGATACCCTGTGGGCAGTGTACCCTTCGGAGCAGGTGCTTCTGCGACCGCGGGCGTCGAAGACCCGCCGACGGCCGTCGCGCCGGGGATCGCGCCGCCAAGATATCCGGTGGGCACCGTTTTTGCGGAAGCGCTCGAACCTTTTGACACCGATGCGGGCGCGGTCTTCGCGTTGCTGCCGGGCGTCTGAACATCGCTGAGCGCCGTCAGTTCACGGCAAAAGATCAGATTGAAAATCAAGCCAAACACAACGAGCGCAATCAGCCCGATAAAAATGCTCCCCGGCCAGGAGAGCTCTGCAAAAAACCGCAAGACCACGGTGGCGAGGATACCGATCAGCGCGGCCATGAAGAAAGAACTGAGTGTGCAGTTCGCGCCGCTATTGTCGCTTTGCATGGGTTTAAGGCTCCCTTTTCGTCGCCCTGCGGGGCGTCTTACATCGCGGGCGGTTTACCACGATCAGGAAACGCTGTCTTGCTTGAGACGAAATCACCGATGATTTCTGTGGCGCGCCCTTGTTGGAAGGCCACACAATCGCGCAAAGTCACGCAGCGATGGCCCAAAAGCTGACCGAAAGGGCCGCTGCCAGGGCCGAACCCACCCCCGCTTGCCAATGTTTGCGCGCGGGCTTGCCAGCGCGCGCATAGAGAACCGCATCAAAGAAGCCGAGAAAAGAGAAGCCCGCGAAAACGGCGGCAATCGCCAAAACGCTGCCTGAAAGGAGGGCCAAGGCGAGAATATAGGCCAGAAAGATGTAGCGCCCCGCCATGACCTGCGGGAAGAGCGCGGGATCGTGGGTCGTCAGAGCCAGTGCCCTTTTGGGGTCTTTGAACCAGCAGCGGATGATCTGGCCCAAGATCGCCAGCGCCAAGAGGCCAAGCGCCCCTGCCCCGTAGTAAGCCCAACTCATATCCCCGCCTCCCAGGCGGCGGGCAAACGGCCCATATGGCGCGCAACGGCCTCATATTGAGGCGCGAGAAACGCTTTGGCGTCTCGAAGAAGATGGGGGCGCATGGCGATCTCCGCGCCCGCATGGACCCGCTCTTCAACCGGCGCGGGCGCCAGCGGCAGACCGAGAAAGCGGCAAAGATCGCCGTAGCCGTCATCGCTCAAGAGCTCTTCCATGAAGAGAAAGGCGCGCTGTTCGGGCGGCACGGTCTCGCTCAGCTTTTTGAGCACAGCCCCATAGTCTCCGCGCTGCGTGACATGTGTCTCCGCGCCCTTGTGGAGGATGCGCCAAAGCGTGTTGTTGGCCTTTTCAGCCAGGTCTTCGCCCTGTTGCCGCTGGCGCTTGGCTTGCATGCGCACCGCTGACCAGAGCCGCGCGAGGGGATCGCGCATCAGGTATAGGAAGCGCGCGTTTTCGTCGAGCTTGGCCATCTGCGCATAGCGCGCAGCGGGCAAAAGCGCGTAGCTCGGGCAGATATCGGCGATGAGCCGCGTGCGCGGCCCCGCTTCGGCCATCAGATAAGCGACATAAGCGCCATGGTCATCGCGCGGCCGCGCGAGCATATCAATCAGACGCGTGATGCTCGCGATACGGCGCGCCATATTGCGCGCCTTCCAGCCCTGCCCGGCGACGTCCGCAGCCCGCGCGGCCTCTTCAAACTCGATGCGCTGCCGCGTGAGCGCGCCGATCTGCTTATCACAGCGGTCGAGATCGAAGGTGTCCCAGTAATGGGTTTCCTTGACTGCACTTAGGGCGCAATCTTCGCGGTTGGCGAGCGTGCGGTAGAGCCAGGATGTCCCCGCTTTGGTGGCCCCTATACCGTAAAGGAGCGTTGGGTCGTCTGACGGTGCCATGGCCCGAGCTTTGCCTTTGGAGATCGCGAGGTCAAAGGGAAAGCATGCGAAGGTTGGCCTAACAGCGGGTCATGGCTGCCGGGCCCAGGACGGCGGGCGTTTTTCAAAGAATGCCGCGAGCCCCTCTTTGGCTTCGCCCTCTTCCCATCGCGCGGTGAGCGCGGCAAGCGATCGCTCGATGACCGCGTCATCGATGACGGGTCCGAGATCGCGCGCGAGGCGTTTTGCATCAGCCACCGCGCCGGGCGCGCAAGCCAGATAAGCGGCGATCTCTTGCTCGATGGCGTCATCGAGCGCGGCCTCATCGCCCACAACGCGGCCCAAAAGGCCGAGCTCGGCCGCTTCTTGGGCATCGAAGACGCGCGAGGACATGAAAACAGAGCGCGTCTTGGCCCCAAGGCGCGCGGCCACATAGGGGCCGATTGTCGCCGGGGTCAGGCCGAGCTTCGTTTCCGTCAGGCCCAGAAGCCGCCCCCTCACCCCGATTGCCACATCGCAGATCGAAGCGAGACCCACGCCACCGCCAAACGCGTTGCCATGGAGCCGCCCGATAATGGGCACATCACAGGCATGGAGCGCGGCCAGCATGGTGCTGAGCCTGCGCGCCTCTCGCTCCCGCGCCGCGGGCCCGGCTTCGAACTGCGCGCGCATCCAGTCAAGATCGCCGCCGGCGCAAAAGCTTTTGCCGCGCCCCGCGAGGACGATGACACGTGGGTCACCCGGTGTAATGGCTGCCATGGTCGAGATGATCGCGTCCATCATTTCCGCGTTCATTGCATTGTGCTTTTCTGGCCGGTTGAGCCAGAGCCGCAGCACGCCGCGATGATCTTTTTCAATCTCAAGCACCTTGAGCGCCTCCAATGATGTGACGCGCGAAAGCGGCTGTTTCTTCGAGCGCGTCCGTGTTGACGCCGGTCGTAAATCCACGCGCTTCGAGATGCGCGACCAGCGCTTCTGTGGCCAGGTTTCCGGTCGCGCCGGGTGCATAGGGGCACCCGCCGAGCCCCGCGACCGAGCTGTCAAAGGCTCGCAGACCCGCTTCCAGCGCCACATCGACATTGGCCAAGGCGGTGCGTGAGGTATCATGGAAATGCCCCGCCAGGCGCCCTGCCGGCCAATGGGCCAAGACGGCGGAGAGCACATCAGCAACGCGCGCAGGCGTCCCTTTTCCGATCGTGTCGGCAAGCGCCAGCGTATCGCAGCCAAGGCTTTTGAGTTCTGAGGCGAGCCGCGCCACGGCGGCGGGCGCAACGCGGCCCTCATAGGGGCAATCGGTAACGCAACTGATATAGCCGCGCACAGCAAGACCGGGCGGCATGGCGGCAAAGATGGCTTCGACCCGAGACAGGCTTTCGGCCACCGAACAATTGAGATTGGCCTGGCTGAAGGCCTCTGTCGCGGAGACAAACACCGCGACTTCGCTCAGATAAGGCGCATCGCCTTCGCGCGCCTCTAGAAACGCCGCGAGCCGCCGCGCATTGGGCACAAGCGCCATCGCGCGCAGGGGCACTGGGCCTTGCGTGGCAGGCAGCATCGGGCCAAGCGCGCTCAGAACCTCGGCAGTCGCCGCCATCTGCGGAACGCGCTCAGGGTTTACGAATGACCCGACTTCGATATGGCCGAGCCCTGCGCCCGCCAGCCTAGCGATGAGGGCGGCCTTCTTCGGCGCGCTGATCACCGCTTTTTCGTTCTGCAAGCCGTCGCGCGGGCCGACCTCCACGATATCGATGGCCGTCATTGTGTGTCCCACGGGGCATAAAAATCGCGCGCATAAAGGCGGCTTGGGCCCGGCAGCGATGCTTGAAACGCGTCTCGCCGCGTGAGCCGGTCATACCAAGCAGCAAGCTTGGGGTGCGCATCGATTGGCGCGAAGTGACGGGCCATGTAAACGGCCTGGCCCACAGCGATATCCGCGGCTGAAAACCCACCCGGTAAAAGCGTCTCGCCCAATGCACCCTCGAGCGCGAGATAGCACTTTTCAAGCCGCATGGCCTCGATGCGCATCACGACAGGCGAGCGCATCGCATCGTCATAAAGCGCGATATGTTGCTGCGTGAGCGCGGCCGAATGCTGGCTGATCGTCTCGGCGAAATGCACGAATGTGAGAAAAAGCGCACGCTCGGGATGCTCGGGAGGCCGGCCCAGCCCTGTTTCCGGGAACCGCTCGCAAAGAACTTCGATGATCGCACCACTTTCCCAGATCAGCGCGCCATCAAGCTCTATCGCGGGCACACGGCCCGAAGGGTTGAGCGCAAGGAATTCAGCGCTCCGCAAGCTCTTGTCAAAGGGCCATTCCCTCACCTCGAAATCGAGGCCCAGTTCATGGAGAAGCCAGAGCACGCGCATCGAGCGGGTCTGCGGACAATGATGGAGCCTGATCATTGCGCCGCCTCGGCGCTCTCTTCGCCCGGCGGCACTGATGCGAGGCGGATGAGCGGCGCGCCAGCTTCGATCTGCGCCCCCGCCTCGACGAAGACCTCTGCGATGACCCCGTCGCGCGGGGCGCGCAACGTGTGTTCCATCTTCATCGCTTCGAAAACGGCGAGCGGATCGCCTTCTTCCACGTCTTGACCCGGCTGCGCTTGAAGCCTGCTCACAAGGCCCGGCATCGGCGCGACGATCAGATCCGCTTTTGCTTCATCGGCGGAGGCGGCCAGAGGATCGGGCAGGCCAAAACGATAGGGCGTGCCGAAAAACACGGTCACCTCGGCTTCATCTCTGTGAATAGAGGCGCGCACGCGGTGCCCATCGACCCACCAGACACCATCGCGCCAGCAAATCTCGACGCCGCTGACCCGCGCCACACCGTTCTCGAACGTCACAGAGAGCTCAAGCGCCTCGCCGCCGCTCAACAGCGTGACAAAATGGCGAAGCGGCTGCCAAAGCGCGAAGCCCACGTTCTCTGACAGGCCGTCCTGAAAGCCAAGCGCGCCCAGTGCCGCGAGCGCGCGCGTCTTTTCACAGGGTTGGGGATCGGCGCTCAGACCTGCCCCTTCACGCGCGATGAGCCCGGTATCGACCGCGCCCGACTGAAAGCCCGATGTCCGCGTCAGACGGCGCAGAAAGCCCAGATTGGTGGTCACACCGGCGATCTCGGTTCTGCTCAAGGCGCGGTCCATGGCCGCGATGGCGGAGGGCCGGTCATGCCCCCAGGTGATCAATTTGGCGATCATCGGATCATAAAACGGGCTGATCTCATCGCCCTCTCGCACGCCGCTATCCACCCTGGTCTCCACCGGAAAGACCGCCCGTGTCAGCCGCCCTGTGGCGGGCAAGAACTCATTGGCCGGGTCTTCGGCATAAAGCCGCGCCTCGACGGCATGCCCGCTCAGCGCGATCTCTTCTTGCGCGCGGGGGAGCGGCTCACCGCGCGCCACCCGCAATTGCCATTCGACAAGATCGACGCCTGTGACCGCCTCGGTCACGGGGTGCTCGACCTGAAGCCGGGTGTTCATCTCCATGAAAAAGAAGCGGTCTTCGCGCAGGCCATCAGACGCATCAACGATGAACTCGACAGTCCCCGCCCCGCTATATCCGATCGCCTCAGCGGCGCGCACGGCGGCGGCCCCCATCGCCGCGCGCATGGGCTCAGTCATGTCAGGCGCGGGCGCTTCTTCAATGACCTTTTGATGACGCCGTTGAAGCGAGCAATCGCGCTCAAAGAGATGAACCGCGCGGGTGCCATCCCCAAAGATCTGCACTTCGATATGTCGGGGGAGAGGCATGAACCGTTCAAGGAGCACATCGCCATTCCCAAAGGCGGCACGCGCCTCGCTTCGCGCCGAGGCAAGCGCGCCCTCGAAGGCGGCTGCGCTCTCAACCAGGCGCATGCCTTTGCCGCCACCGCCCGCCACGGCTTTGATCATGAGCGGAACCCCGATTTTCGCGGCCTCGCGCGCGAGCGTTTCAGGGTCTTGCGCGGCCCCGTGATAGCCCGGCACAACCGGCACGCCAGCCTCTTCCATGAGCTTTTTAGCCGCGTCCTTGAGCCCCATCGCGCGGATTGCGGTGGGCGATGGCCCGACAAATATGCGCCCCGCCTCGATCACCTTATCAGCGAAATCCGGATTTTCAGACAAAAACCCATAACCCGGGTGGATCGCCTCAGCCCCGCTTGCCGCCGCAACGTCAAGGATCGCATCCTGGCGCAGATAGCTTTCCGCGGCTGTCATGCCGCCGATGGCAAACGCTTCGTCGCACGCGCTGACATGGGGGGCGCTTCTATCGGCCTCTGAATAGACCGCGACGGTTGTGATCCCCATGGCGCGCGCGGTGCGGGCGATGCGGCAGGCGATCTCACCGCGATTGGCGATCAGAAGCTTTGTGATCATTTACTGCGGCCCTGTGCGCGCGCTTCAGCGCGGTAGGAGCGGTATCGATGGCGATAGATCAGATTGGGCCGGTCGCCCTCGATCATGTAGAAGATAATGCCGATCCCGATGATTGCGTTCACCACGCCGTAAAACGCGAATAGCAGGGGCAGATCGAAGGCCCCGCCGCCGATCAGTTGCACGAAGCCAAACATCTCGCGCACGGCCAGAAGGATCGCCAGGACGAAAGACCAGGGCGCGCGAAAGATCAGCCCGATGGCGCAGGCCAAAAGCAACACCGCAAAAATCCCCTGCACCGGTCCGAAGGCCCCGAAACTCAAACTGAGCGCGGCTTCGAACGCCCCGATCCCGCCAAACCAAAGCGCCATCGAATATTCGGCGAGCCCCGGCCGCCCTTTCTTATGGGCAAAGGCCTCGTCGGGCGTGACATAAACCCAATGACGCCCGAGCGCGTCAGGCTCTGTCAGAATTGGGGCTTTATCGTCCGCCATCGTGCCTCACATCCTAAAAACGCCGAAGCGTGTATCGTTGATGGGCGCGTTGAGCGCCGCCCGCAAAGACAGCGCCAGCACTTGGCGAGAGGCGCGCGGGTCGATGACGCCGTCATCCCAAAGGCGCGCGCTTGAATAAAGCGGGTGCGATTGTTCTTCGAACATATCGATGGTGGGCTGTTTGAAGGCGGCCTCATCGGCCTCGCTCCAGGGCGCGCCGGCGCGGGCCATGGCGTCGCGCTTCACGCTGGCCAGGACACCCGCCGCTTGTGCGCCGCCCATGACAGCGGTGCGCGATATCGGCCAGGTCCAGAGGAAGCGGGGCGAATAGGCGCGGCCTGCCATGCCATAATTGCCCGCGCCAAATGAGCCGCCGACGATGAGTGTGATTTTAGGGACCGAGGTGCAAGCGACGGCCGTCACCATCTTGGCCCCATGGCGGGCGATGCCTTCATTCTCATACTGTCTTCCGACCATGAAGCCGGTGATATTTTGCAAGAAAATGAGCGGGATTTTGCGCTGTGAACACAGCTCTACGAAATGCGCGCCTTTGAGGGCCGACTCTGAAAAGAGGACGCCGTTATTGGCGATGATGCCGCAGCGCATCCCCTCGATTTCAGCAAAGCCAGTGACGAGCGTTTCGCCAAAGCGCGCCTTGAACTCATCTAGATGCGATCCATCGACGATGCGCCAGATCACCTCGCGAATGTCATAGGGCTGGCGCAGATCAGCGGGGATGACATCAAAAAGATCATCCATTGAACTTTTGGGCATCGCGTCTTTCAGTGCCTGCGCAGGGCGCACCGGATCGCCCAGATTTCGCACAGCCTCGCGCACGAGGGCCAAAGCATGGGCATCGCTTTCGGCGAGATAATCAGCGACGCCTGAAAGCCGGGTATGAACATCACCGCCCCCGAGCGCCTCGGCGCTGACATCTTCGCCCGTAGCCGCCTTCACAAGCGGCGGCCCGGCAAGAAAGATTGTCCCCTGTTCTTTGACGATGATCGAGACATCCGCCATGGCGGGGACATAGGCCCCCCCCGCCGTGCAAGAGCCCAGCACCGCCGCGATCTGCGCGATCCCCGCCGCGCTCATCCGCGCCTGATTGTAAAAAATCCTTCCGAAATGATCGCGATCTGGGAAGACCTCGTCCTGATTGGGCAAATTGGCACCGCCGCTATCGACAAGATAAACGCAAGGGAGCCGGTTTTCTTCGGCGATCTCCTGGGCCCGGAGATGCTTTTTGACGGTCATGGGGTAGTATGTGCCGCCTTTCACGGTGGCGTCATTGGCAACGACCATGGCGAGGCGGCCATGGATCTCTCCGATGCCCGCGATCACCCCGGCTGCCGGGGCTGCGCCGCCATACATGCCATGGGCCGCAAGCGCGCCGATCTCGAGAAACGGAGTGCCGGGGTCAAGCACCGCCGCGATCCGATCCCTGGGGAGCATTTTGCCCCGCGCGAGATGGCGCGCACGCGCGGCCTCTCCTCCGCCTTCTGCGGCCCCGAGCGCTGCTTTGCGCACTTCCGAAAGCGCCGCCTCATGGCCAGCGCGGGCCGTGGCACCTGGGCCCGTCACAGGCCCATGCCCCGGCGCAAGATGAGCGTTTGGCGCGCGGTCTCCTGCATGAGACAGCCGATAAAGGCCGGGCCGCCCCCCGTGCCGCCGCCCCACTTTGCCTCTTCAAAGATGCAGCGCGCATCGCGAAAGGGGATCCAGGCGCGCTGCATCTCGCGCAAGCTTCGCTCGGCCTCGGGGCGACCGCGAGGGCCATAAGCACCGCTCGCATCGGCCTCTTTCGCGGCCCGGAGCGCATCGGCATAAGCGGCATTGAGCGCGGCATCCCACCATGTCAGCTCACGATCCAGGCAGCCTGCCATCGCGACCGTGGAATAACCGCCCGGCGTGGCGATGATACAGGCCTCCGCGGCGCGACCGGCGCATAAAAGGGCCGCATCTTCGGTTTCTTGTGCCGCGAGGCATGCGGATGTGGCGGAGGGATCAAAAACCAGCCCGTCGGCCAGAGCAGGCGAAGACACACCGAGAAACAGCCAGATCAGGCCGGTTAAGATGCCGGGCTTCATGCCTCTGGCACCTCTCCATCGCGGGCCGCGTAAAGCTGAGCGCCGCCCCTGCCAACGCCGTAAAGAAACGCAGGCGCGCCGCCCTTGGGCGTGCAGCGCACCTCGATCCACACGCGCCCGACCTCGCCGGGCACGCCCACACAATCGCTCATATCTGCCCCCGATCCGAGCCGCTCGGCGTGATCCTCAAGGTATCGC
>JBCCTH010000047.1:0-15200 GCA_039198835.1 Pseudomonadota bacterium
CAAAAAAGGCCAAAGCAGCGAAAGGGAAACCTGAAAAGGTTAAGAAAGCCGCGTAGGCCCTGCGCAACCGGTTCGGGCACATAAGGCAAAAGAAAAGCCCCGAGACAACCGCCTCGGGGCAACATCATGCGATCCGGATCGGCCTAGGCGAGATGCGCATCGAGGATCCAGGCGAACTTTTCATGCGTGATCTGGCGACCGATCAAGAGATCGTGGGTCGCGACATCGCCCTTGCCATCGGCATAACTTGCCACGCCCGCAATCGTATCCGAGATCGTCTTTTGAGCGGCAGACATCAGGCGGATCATCTCTTGCGCGTCCTGGCGCCCGTCTTGCTCGGGCACCTTCGACCGCTTCACCATCTCTGCAAGCCGCCCCTCGGCATGGCCGCCGATGGCCTTGAGCCGCTCAGCAACTTCGTCTTGCGCTTCGAAATGATCTTCATAGATTTCCTGAAAGAGCTCATGGAGGGGGCCAAACGCCATCCCCTTCACATTCCAATGGAAGTTTTGCGCGAGCATCGTCGTCACGGCGACCTCAGCGACAACCTGGTTCAACTGCTTGGCGAGCTCTTCTTTGACCTCGGCGTCAAGGCTCTTTGCGCTATGTAACATCTTTCGTCCTTCCGTTTGCCCGAGCGCATCTTGCGACTTGATACGCGTGGCTGGCTCTTCGCTGGCTGACCCAAACTTAGAACCATTCTAAAGAACGGCAAGGCTTATTTTCGCAAAACGCGCCCGAGGGTGCGGATAATGCTGCGGAAGGCATGGTGATGACGGCGGCAAACACGCCGTCTCAACAGAAACTCGACGCTTGTCGTATCTTGCCGGCTGGCCCGATCAAGCAGCCGCATCAGCCATTCTTCGTCAAATGTCATATGCGGGGAGCCCGGACACAGAAACACAACATGCCCTTCAACCGCTTGAGACACCACGCGGATCATCGCAGTGGCGATCGCGTCAAGCCCCCGGCTGTGATCGGTCTGGATGAGCAGGCATGCCTCCGAAAGGTCAAGGCGCGCATCCGCCCGGCAGGACTGCGCGAGAAAACGAAGGCGGTTGAGCAGCGGGAAGAACTGGGCAAGGTCTTTGGAGACACCCGTATTTTCAGCGGGCTCTTCGAGAAATGGCGTGGCTAGCGTTTGCGCCGTCATCGTGCGGGTCCTTCCTCGGGCGGGCCGATGTAAGCTTGGCAGCATCGCACGACTCGCCTTAGTTCTGAGTTATATAGTCGGAAATTCTGCAAGCGCAAAGTGATCCGTGTGCGCATAAAGAGGTCGGGAGCTCAGGCAGCCGCTTTAACCGCGCATCGCGTGAAAGATCGTCGCAAGCGCCCGGCGCGGCGTTGCCCGAACCGCCAGCGCAACGAAGCTCTTGGCCACCTTATGCGCATGCCGGTGCGTTATGAACCAAGGCGGCTTTGGCAAAAGGCTGCGCTGGCCGAGCCTGAAAGAGCGCGGGAAGGGCGCGAAGGGGCCGTAAATGACCGTCCGCTCGGGGCGCTCGAACATGTAGCTGTTGTGAACAACGCCGATCCCGCTTTGCACATCGTCCAAGGAATGACCGGGAAACGCCCCCCAAGGCACCTGCGCGATCAGAAAGCCCACACCGGCCCAAGCGTTCACGCCGATGATGCCATAGCGCAGATCGCCCAGAAGCCGCTCGAATGCGGGTTTGCCGATCTCGCGCAGGGTTTTGGGATGAATGATGATATTGGCCCCGAGCGTGCCATGAAGATGCGCATTGGCAAAACCAATCGCCGCTTCGAGATAGGCCGCCCCCGCGCCCGGCAACTCATGCACGCTCATGGCCGGGCCAAAGACCTCCATCGACCCGAATTTGCCGCCTCCGATGCCCCCCATCACCAAGGCGGGCGCATCCGCGCGCGCGATCTCATGGGTTTCCCCCTGGGCGCGGAACGCGTTGAGCCGATCTTGTGTCCCCGGGTAGAACGGGAGGCGTGTGTTGCGCGCCAAAACGCGCTTTGTCTCGCGCATCAGCGCCGCGCGCTCCGACCAATCCTCAGGCAGTATGAGCGCTTGGCAGGCAATGCAGTTATACCCGCCGTTATGGAGCTTTTGGGTGGCGATATGCTGAGCCTGAAACCGGATGTCTTGCGCGCTCCATGGCCCGGGCACGACAATCGTCGGGCAGACGGCACCGAGCTCAGAGGTTATGCGGCGCGTGTTCTTCGGCGTTCGGGCGGCTTTGGCGGCCTGTCCCGCCTTCCCGCTCCCCCAGACGATGGCGTCATGGGTCGCCCCAGACCCGGTGATGTGAATCTCATCCACGCGCGGATGTTGCGTGAGATAGCGGCCGGCCTCCGCGCCGCCGGTCACGATGCGAAGCGCATCACGCGCAATCAGCGGCGCAAGCGCGATCTCCAGAAAATCCACGAGATAGGCGTTGACGGGGTTCATCTTGAGCAAGACGACCTGCTGCTCTTGAAAGAGTTTTTGAAAGCAATCGAGCGGCGCGATCGAGGCGATATTCCCCGCCCCGAGAACGAGCGCGACCTTGGCGCCTGGCGCGGGCGCGCCATAGCCCGGCGCGCAATGGCTGGCGAGATTGACCTCGCTCACTCCCTTTTGCATCCAGACCTCGGCTGAGATGCCTGACAAAAAGAGCCGGTCGCGCCAGCTCGCCGGGAAGACCTCCACGCCGAGCTGCCCGCTTGGCAGATATCTTTTCGGAAGGTCCTTGAGATAGGCGCGGTTCTCCATCTGCGTGAGCGTAGCGATCAGCCCGTCACAGGCCGTGATGAGGCCATAGGGGCCAGACAACCATTCTTCCGCCGCCAGGGGCGAGCCCTCGGGCAAGAGCTTTTTGCGCGCTGCGGTTTCTGCCCAAGCCTCGGCCAGAACAGCGGTGCCGGCCTTGATATCACCCAAAATCCTGATGCGAGCGTCGAGACCCGTCTTCACCCAGGCCGACTTAGCCGCGCAAAGCGCGCCAAGTGCCTCGTCAAAGCGCGCGTGGTCTTTGCAATCTGTTCCTTCCGTCATGCTCCGCCTCCTCCGCCATGGAGGATAAGATCAGCCGCCTTCTCGGCGATCATGATGGTGGGCGCGTTCGTATTGCCGCGTGTGATCGCTGGCATCACCGAAGCATCGACAACCCGCAGCCGCTCGAGCCCGCGCACGCGCAAATCCGGGTCAACGACCGCATCTTCGCCCTGCCCCATCTTGCAGGTGCCCACCGGGTGATAGATCGTATCGGCGCGCCTGCGGATGAGCTTTTCCCAATGGGTGCGGGTCATCTGGCCTTTGGGTGTGATCTCCTCCCCGCGCCAGGGGGCAAGTTCCGGCGCGCGCATGATCTCACGGGCCATCTCCGCACCCTTGATCATTGTATCAAGATCGCGCGCATCGCTGAGATAGCGCGGGTCGATCCCCGGCGCGGCGCGCGGATCAGCGCTTTTGAGAAAGACCTCACCGCGCGAATGCGGGGTCAGCGCGCAGATATGGCAGCTAAAGCCATGGCCCACCCGCAAGCGGCGCAGATGATTTTCGACCATCGCAATGACAAAATGAAGCTGGATATCCGGCGCGGCGAGATCACGGGCGGTTTTGAGAAACGCCGCCCCTTCCGCGAAGGGCGAAGAGGCCGGCCCGCTGCCATCTCGCGCCCAGCTCCAGATCGCGCGGGCCATCTCGGCGGCCCCGCGCGCGCTCAGGCCCAGCGTCCCCGGCGCTTTCGCGCGGTAGGTCAATGTCAGATCGAGATGATCTTGCAGGTTTTGCCCCACGCCCTGCAATGCATGGCGCATCTTGATGCCGTAGGGCGCGATATCCTCTGGCCGCCCGATGCCGGAGAGCTGAAGAAGCTGGGGCGATCCAAACGCCCCCGCGCTCAAGATGACCTCGCCGGCGCTGACATGGCCCTTGGTGCGCCCGCGCGCGAATGTGACGCCCGTCGCGCGGCGGCCTTCAAAGGAGATCGCCGTGGCATGGGCGCCAGTGAGGACGGTCAGGTTCGCGCGGGCCAAAACGGGGTGGAGAAACCCCGCCGCCGCCGAACATCTTTCTCCGCGCCGCCCGGGGCTGTGGAATGTCGTGGTCTGAAAGAGCGAGGCCCCCTCATTATCGCCGCCATTGAGATCGTCTCTCAAACGGTGCTGACGCCCGCCGCAGGCCGCCAGAAAAGCACGCGAGATCGCGCGTGGTGCGATCTGATCCGAGACATGGAGAGGGCCATCCCCACCATGGACCGCGCTTTTGCCACGGTCATTAGCTTCGCTCTTCATGAAAAAGGGGAGCACATCCTCCCAGTCCCAGCCTGTGCAGCCATGATCGCGGGCCCAGGCATCATAATCATCGCGGTGCCCGCGCACATATAGCATTGCGTTAATGGCACTCGATCCGCCGAGCCCCCTGCCGCGGGGCTGGTATCCGCGCCGCCCCAGAAACCCGGCTTGCGGCACGGTTTCAAAGGCCCAGTTATTGAGCTTGATCGGCCACCCCGGCAGCATGAGCACAGCGCCAAGCGGGAGGCGGACCAAAAGACCATCGCCGCGCCCGCCCGCCTCGAGCAGGCAGACTTTGCGCGCGGGGTCTTCGCTCAATCGGCTGGCCAGAACAGCGCCCGCTGATCCGCCCCCGATGATCACATGATCAAACGCCTCCATCCCCCCATCAGGGCAAGAGCGCAGGCATGTGTCTATATAAAATGAGGCCCTCGTGCCAATGACGCTGGGGCACCGCGTTTCTCGCTTTGCCGCTTTCTACGCCAGCGCCCTTGCTGGCAAACCTCGTCAGACATGCGCGTGTCTAGCGGCGGTCGACACCGTCCCAGCGGCCCTTGCCCGCGCGCTCTTCAGCCTCGCGCACGGCTTGATGGCGGCGATCGAGCCGGTTCATGAAAACCACAAAGAGCAATATTCCCAGCATGATGTCGGTGGCTGTCAAAAGAATGATGAGGAGCTGCATTACTCTTCCCTTCCTGCCTGCTTCCCTGTTTGATTTAGGGCAGCGCGCCAAATTGTCGCATAAAACCGCGATAACGAGGTTGAGCCGACAGCGCGGTGCGAGGCCCGCGCCCGCGCACCGATCGGCGCGCATCCGGCGCAAAAGGCATATTGCCTATGATCTCCACGGGTTAAGCGCCCGTGGCCTCGGGCGCGTGGCGCGTGGCGCGGCGCAAGTGGCCCATGACCGTTGCAATCTCATCGCCGCCGTTAGACACCCGCCGAGATGACCTTTATTTCGCTCTTTTTGCGCTTGCTGAAATCAGCCCCCACCGTCTCGCTCGGCGCGCTACCAATCGTTTTGTTTTTGGGGGCTATCACCGAGGGCATCGGGATTTTTCTGATCATCCCCATCGTGGGTATTTTGAGCGGCGATCCATCGGGCGACGCCCTTACCGAGCGGATCTTGTCAGTGTTCACAGCCCTCGGCCTCGCGCCAACGCTTGGCACGCTCATGGCAGCCTTCATCGGCCTTTTGGTTCTCAAAGCCGCCATTGATATCGCGAGATCCCAGATCAGCATGCGCGTGATCCAGGGCGTCATGCTTGATTTGCGACGCCGCGCGATATGGCGCATTTTGAAGACACCCTGGCGCGAGGTCCTTGTCACCCCGCGCGCCGAACTCAACAACATTGTCATCTTCGAGATCGGGCGCGTTGGGCTGGGTGTTCAGATCGGTATCAACCTTATGACCGTGGCCGTTGTGGCGTTTGTCTACATCATCGTTGCGACACTCATCTCATGGCAGCTCACACTGGCCGTTTGCTTCATGGCGCTCTTGATCATGGCGGCGACGTTCGGTTTCACGCGCCGCAGTTATCGACTGGGCAAAAGGCTTTCGACAGAGCAAGAACAGCTGATCAAGACCACGGGCGAAACCATAGACGGCCTGAAAGAAATCCGACTGATGAAGGCGGAAGAGAAATTGCTCTCCTCCGCGGTCGAAAGTCACCGCGCCTTGCGCAAGACCGCGTTACGCGCGGCGCTCAACTCAAGCGTCTCATCCAGCGTCTTTCAGCTTGCTGCGGCCTTTATCCTTGTCTCGATCATCCTTGCGGCCACGCAGCGATTTGAGCTGGCCTTCGCTGAACTCGTCACACTGCTTTTGATCTTTGTGCGGCTCATCCCGCAATTTACATCTGCGCAACGGCTTTTGACCCAGTTCGCCAACCTTCTACCGGTGCTTAAGAAAATCGAAGGCCATCTGCGGCAAGGCGCCTATAGCGCCGATGACGCGCCGCTGGCGCCGGCGAGCGCATATGGGACGCTGCCGCTCAAGGACGCGATACGCGGGCGCAACATCTCGCTCGCGCTGGGGGAGGCAGAAAAGCCAATCCTCGATGATGTGAGCTTTGAGATCCCCGCCGGAAGGATCACCGCGCTGAGCGGGCCGTCGGGCGCAGGCAAGACCACCCTCGCGGATGTGATTACCGGCCTGCTGACGCCCGATCGCGGCGAGATCGACATCGACGGCGCGCCGCTCGATGAAACGCGCCGGGAGGCTTGGAAGGGCTCGCTCGCGGCACTCCCCCAGCAGACATTTCTTTTTGTCGATACCATTCGCGCCAATCTTCTTCTGGCCAAAGGCGATGCGACCGAGGCCGAGCTTCAAGAGGCGCTCAAACTGGCGGCGGCTGACTTCGTCTTTGATCTGCCAGCACAGCTCGACACGGTGATTGGCGCGGGCGGCAGGCAGTTTTCAGGGGGAGAGGCCCAACGTCTGGCGCTGGCGCGCACGCTGCTCAAGCGTCCGAGCCTCCTTTTGCTCGATGAGGCGACGAGCGCGCTGGATAAAGACAACGCGCAAGCGATCATGGCGCGGGTGGCTGCGCTCAAAGGGCAAATGACAATCGTAATCATCAGCCACCAGCCCGATGTGATCGCGCTGGCCGACCATGTCATAGAGTTGTCTGACGGGCGGGTCGTTTAATCTCGCAGCATGCGGCGCAAAATCTTGCCGACAGTCGATTTCGGCAAGGCATCGATGAAAGCGATCTCACGGGGGATCTTGTAAGGGGCGAGCGCCGCCCGGCAATGGGCGAGAACATCTGCGGCTGAAAGCGTCTGCCCTGGCAGGGCCACGACAAAGAGCTTTACCGCCTCACCGGTCTTTTCATCTGCGATCCCGATTGCCGCGCATTCCGCGACGCCGGGATGGGCCGCGGCAACGGCCTCTATCTCATTGGGGTAAACATTAAACCCCGAGACGAGGATCATATCTTTCTTGCGGTCCACGATCTTGAGAAACCCGGCCGCATCAAAGACGCCGATATCGCCGGTGCGAAAATACCCGTCTTTCGTGTAAGCGGCGGCGTTGGCTGAGGGCTGGTTCCAATAGCCCGCCATAACTTGCGGCCCTGCGGCGCACACCTCGCCGCGCGAACCCGTGGCGACTTCGCTTTCATTCTCGTCGATTAACTTTATGTCTGTCGAAGAGACCGGCACACCGCAGCGGCCCGAAAACCCGTCCACAGACATCGGATTGAGGCAGAGAACAGGCGATGTCTCGGACAGCCCATAGCCTTCCTTGATGTGATGGCCTGTGATGCGGTGCCAGTCATTTGATGTCGCCTCGAGCACAGCCGCACCGCCGCCAATCGCCACTTTATAGGCTGAAAAATCGACGTCAGCGAAACCCGGATGCTGGCAAAGGGCGGCAAAGAGCGTGTTGACGCCCGCCATGATCGAAAATTTCGCGTCTTTGAGGGTGGCGACAAAGGCGTCGAGATCCCGAGGATCGGGAATGAGCAAGATCTTCGCGCCGAGGCTCAGATAGCACAGGCTCAGCGTCAGACCGAAGATGTGATAGAGCGGCAGCGCCCCAACGACGATCTCCTTTCCCGGCTCCGTCGCGCCGGGCAAAAACGCGCGGAATTGCTGCGCATTGGCGATGAGATTGCGGTGGCTGAGAACAGCGCCTTTTGAGGGCCCCGTTGTCCCGCCTGTGTATTGGAAAAAGAGCGTGTCCTCACCGTTGAGGTCAACGGTTTCAAAGCCCCCCGTCTCGCCTTCCTCAAGGAGCGTTGAGAACGGCACCGCATGGCGCAAGCGCGGGTCAATCTCGGGGCCTGCCAGGTTGAGCGGGCTGCCATCTGAAAGATCGATGGTAATGACAGACGTCACCGGCGTCTGATGAATGCATGCCGCCAAGGCGGGCGTGGCGCCTGCGAAAATCAGGATGGTTTCAACGCCCGCATCGCAGAGCTGATGGGCCAGTTCGCGCGGCGTGTAGAGCGGATTGATGTTCACTTGCGCAGCGCCCGCGCGCAAAATTCCCATCATCGCGATCGGAAAGGCGGGAATGTTGGGGCACATGAGGGCGACGCGATCGCCCCGGCGGACGCCCATAACGCGCTGGAGATAAGCCGCAACGGCGGCCGAGGCGCGATCTAGCTCTGCATAGCTGAGCGTTTCGCCAAAGCACTCGAACGCGGGCAAATCGCCATGCGCGGTAAAGGCGGCTTCGAGGAGCGCAACGACAGAGGGGTAGGCATCCGCATCAATCTCCGCGGGCACATCCGCGTCATAGCTGGCGATCCAGGGTCTTTCCCCCATGGCGCGTTCCCCCCCCTCTAAAAGCCGTCGCACAGAGACTAGCCGCGCCACGGCGCGCTGGCAAAGCTGCGGTGCTCTCACGGAGGGCTTTCCAGGCGCTAGTTCTCGGGCGTCTCTTCGCCTTCAACGGGGGTCGGGCGCCAGGCACGCGCGAAGCGTTGCGCTTCGGTCACCTGATCGCGTTCGAGCTGAGCTTCCACAACCTGACGCGCTTGCAGCGCATCGGGGTGATTGCGGGCCGCTGCCAGATTGAAGAACGCATGGGCCTTGATCAGATCCCGGTCGAGGCCGATCCCCATCGCATAGGCTTGGCCCAGCGAAAAGAGCCCCACAGGATTGCCCGCCGCGGCAGTCTGTTGGAAGAACTGAACCGCTTTCACATCGTCGGGCTCAACGCCCTTGCCCGTGATATAGCTCTGCGCCAGAAGGTTTTTCGCACCGATATTGCCGAGCTCTGAGGCTTGCATCGCATATTCGATGGCGCGCTCGGCATCGGGCTCAACGCCCTGCCCGTCAATGAGAACAAGCGCGCAATTAAAAAGGGCGTTCTCATCCCCGGCTTCGGCGGCCGCACACACCAGGCGCGCGCCCTCTTCGTAATCCTGAATAACGCCCGCGCCCTCGAGATAGAGCAAGCCAAGGCGGTTTTGGGCCTGCGGCGAAGGCGGCTCAGCGGCGACAGCCTCTTGATAAAGCGCGATGGCCTGGCCCAGATCGGGCTGCCCGGTCACACCGAGCTCGATCAAGCGACCGAGATAGAAAAAGCCTTCGCCATCGCCATCCGCCGCGGCTGCGTCAAATGCTGTGATCGCCGCCTCGAAATCTTGCGCGTCAAGCGCTTCAAGCCCGGCGGCGACATCGGCCTGGGCCGCCATGCCCGCAAAAGCAAAACCGAAAGCCGCCGCGACCCGCGCCACCCGTATTCCCGTCATTTTCATGTCAAAACACCTTCACCGTAGCCGAGAGCCCGATCTCAAGCCCCCCTGTCTGCAAGTTCTCTGAGCGCGTCAACGGCGCCCCCAAGTAAAATCTGAGCGACGTCGTTTCATGGACCTGATAATCGAGACCAATGCCCAGCCCCGCGCCATAATCCCAATCGGCGCCCTCAAGATCGCGCACCGCGCCGAGATCAAGAAAGGTGTAAAACGCGCCTCGCGCGGCAAACGCCGAAAGGGCCGCGCTGCCATTCCGCTCGGCCCAAGCTGCCACAGGCAAGGAAAGCTCGGAACGAGCGGTAAAGCCGCGATCCCCGGAGACGCTTTCACCGTTGATGCCCCGCAGGCTGCCACTGCCCCCAATCGAGATCTTCTCGGCCGAAAAAAGCGGCCCATCGGCGGCTTGCGTGGAAAGCGATAAAAACAGGCTCGCGCCGTTCTCCCATGACCTGCGAGACGTAAAGCCCGCTTTGAAGAGCCGATAATCGATCTGCGGGCCGCTGCCCGGTGTCACCTGGCTTTGGTCATCCATCAGACGTCCGAATGTGAGGCTCATGCGCGGGCTGAAATAGAGCCCTTGGCCGAAAATCTCACGCTGCCACCCAAACTCTATCGTGCTCAGCCTCTGCGGCGCGAGCGCCGTGCCATTCACAAACCGCTCCTGATCGTTGCGCCCGAGCGCGAAGGTCAGCCTCGTCTTGGTGCGATCATCACGGTGGATGAGCCAATCAGCGGTGATTGAGGCCGATGTCGTCGGCTCAAAGAGGCGCGATGTCGCTGTGAGAAGGCTCTCTGATTCCGAATAGGTCGCCTGGCCTGTGAACGTCCAATAGCCAAGGGGGAAGCTGAGGCTCGCAGACAGCGTGTTTGATGTCTCAGACCCGGAGAGACCGAGATAGAACGTATCATTGACCCCGACGACGTTGTCGGCCTCAAAACCCAGGCTCGCGGATTGGCCATAGCCATCGGGCTTCCTATCGGCCTCGAGGGTGAATGAGAGACGAACCGGGTCACTTTCGCCATAAACCACATTCAAAATCGATGATCCGATCTCAGAGCCCGGCGCGATATCAAGATTGGCCTGGGTTGAGGGCACGCGGTTGATCTGATCGATCCCCTGCTCAAGATCGCGCAAATTCAAGAGGTCGCCGACCCGGGTGGGAAAGGCCGTGTTAAAGCGCAAGGGCGGCCCGGGCAAAGCCTCATCGCCTTCGACGCGCGCAAAGCGCACGTCTTCGATCCGCCCTTCAATGACGACGATCAAAAGGCGGCCCGTGCTCAAATCCTGCTCTGGCAGATAAGCGCGGCTCGTGATCAAGCCTTCGTCAAGATAGGCCTGCGTCAGCGCTTGCAGGATCGAATCGACGGCGATCTGACCCATGCAGGTATTGGCATAAGGTGAGACAACGCGTTGCACTGTTTCGGCGGAAAGCGTCTCAACCCCGTCGATATCAATGTCAGTTATCGCAAAACAGGGGAATTCTTGCGGCGGGGCAGACACGCTGCCTTCAATGGCAAGCCCCGGCGCGCCTGCCTCCGATGCTGCGCGCGCGGCCTCTTCCTCGCGCGCCTCAAGGAGCCTCTCACGATCCGCCGTGGTGGCCTGGCCCGCGGGTGGATTGGCCACCTGAGCGCGCGCAAAAGAAGGCGAGAAAGCGCAGCAGACGAGAGCGAACAACATCGTAAAAGCCCGCATCGCGTCACCCGGCTTGCAAGAGATACCGGAAGACACCGATACGGTTCTGGTTGCGCACACGGAGCCATTCATCGAGATCGCGCTGTTTGAGCGCCGACGGCATCGCTACATTTTGCCCAAAAGAAAGCGTGGTCTTCGCCACGGGCACTTCCGTGTCGGCCAAAAGCTCAAGCGCGCCATTTTCCGAGGCCACCGTTCCCGCCGAAAAGCTCAAAATCTGAAAGGTGCCCCGGCCTCGAAAGAGCCCCCTAAAGCCCGACGGACGCGAATAGGTTTCATAGACGAGCATGTCTTCGAATTCGATAGACGGGCTATCGAAAGTGAGCCCGGTGCCGCCTGTGAGGGTCCCCCCGATGTTGCGGAGGCTTTCGCCCGCGACGATCTTGAGCGTCTCAGAGGCCGCCACGCTCCCCCCATCATGAAAAACGCTGGTTTCGCCTGTAAATCGGCAGAAGAAGAGAATGCAGCGCCGCATCAGGCTTTGCGAGCCAAAGCGCTCCGGTCGGTTCTCGAAGCGGGTGGTCTCGATGAGAATGGTCTTCGCCGCGATATCCCCGCCGTAATTGAGAACGGTCGGGCTTTTGAGTGTGAGCGCTTCTACAGCCGTGATCTGACCGATCTCGCGCCCGATGGCGAAAGCGCCAAACGCGGCAGGCCCTTTCACCGGATCAACCCCGCCATGGGCCTCGCCGGTTTGCAAGACAGCATTCAAGAGGCGCGTGCGGGCCGTCAGCCGTGTGTCTTGTTCTGAAAGCAGGCGTCCTGACATATTTTCGATCTCGCCCGCCTCGACTGTGAGCGCGCTTTCTGTGGCATAGAACGAGGCAAGGCTTGTCTCGGAAACGCTCTGATTGAGCAGCCGGCCCGCCGCGATGGCTGTCACTCCGCCCTCCGACCTGTCATCGCCCGCGCTTTTCGCTCTGCCCTGCACGAGCGCGCCAAAGTTGAGAATGTCACCCGTGCTCACAAACGTAACGCCGCCCGTTGAGGCGATAACTTGCGTGCGCGTTTCCGGGCTGCTCTTGAGTTCGATACCCTGACCCAAAAGTTGAATGCCGAGCCGGGCGTTTAATGTGCTCTCGCTTAGGCGCACCGCGCCCGATGTCGCCTCGATCAGCGCCCTTTCCTCGGCGTTGGCGGAGAGGTTGGAAAAGCTCAAGCGGGTTTCGGCGGCGGCGATCAGATCTTTTTGCGAAGTGACGGAGACGTTGAGCGCGTCGAGCTTGGCTTCCGTGATGATCTCTACATCGCTCGATTGCGCCGTGAGCGACACATCCGAGAGCGTCGCATCGCCATCCGCGCGCAGGCTGACGGCGGCATTGGTCGAAAAACCAAAAAACCCGCGCCCGGCCCCGATTGCCTCGGTTTGCGCCATCTTGAGCGACCCGTCCGAGAAAAGCTGAACCGCCTCGCTTTGAGATTTGAGCGTCGCGGGCGCGGCTGCGCTCCCCTTGGTTTCGATCTCGGCCGTCGCGCCGCTCGCCGCGACATAGAGCGTTTTCTTGGCCTCGGCGGCCCCAGTGATCTCGACTTTGCCCGAAGCTGTAATTTGAAAATTTCCAGCGCTGGCAAGGCCTTGCCCGGCGAGTTGAACGCGCGCATTTTCGCCTTCGCCCTCAAGCCTTATGGTGCCGCCAGAAAGCATCGCGCCGGAACTCACGGTCAGAAGCCCGCCCGCCCCGGAGGGCGCGCGCAACACCCAGCCGAGCGCGCCCACATTGCCCGCGCGCGCTGTGCCGCGCATCGCCGCAAGATCGAGTGCGCCCGCTGTCTCGATCTTGCCGGAAATTGACAGCTCAGGCGCGAGCAGAAAGAGCGGCCCCTGCGCCTTGAGGCCCTTCTCAAGCACGCTGATCGCGCCGCTTTCGATCTTGTAACGGGGCAGTCCGTCTTGCGTGCCGTCCCGCGCGCCGGTCGTGAGCAGCGTTTGCCCGGTATGCTGAAACGCACCACCATTCACAACAATGCCGTTGGGATTGGCGATCACAACATCGGCCGTTTGCCCGGTGACCGTCAACGGCCCGTCAAGCCGCGAGGCGGCTGAGCCTGTCACCTCATTCAAAATGAGGCTCGCGCCAGCTTGCGTGTTATCAAGGGTCGCGCCCGCGGCCTCGATATCAAAACGCGCATAGGTATTGCGGCTTTGACCCTGGGCATTGCTCGGCGCGATCTTGATGATCGCCCGCCCGCCCGGCGCGGATGTGACCGAAGTTGCCGTTTGCCCGTCGATTGTGATGCTTTGGGAAAAGCCGGGCGCGCCCAGACATGCGACACCCACCGCTAAAGCGCCGGTCGCCCCCCGAAAGCTCGCCCTGATTGCACCCCACCCGGCCATACGAAACCCCGGCCCTCCGATCTCTCACCGTTCAAGCGCTATCGCTCTGGTAGAACGCAGCGCCTTCATGTAGCTGAAAACGCGTGGAAACGTCTAGGAGACTTTGTAACGTGATCGGTGGCTTGCGTTCGTTTGGGGCGATCATGTGTGTCGCGTTTTGCCTCGCGGGCGGAAAAAGCCATGGGCAGGAAAACGCGCCCGAGGTCACAGTGCCCTGGGATGTCATTTGCGGGTTTGAAAACCAGGTGGCGCAAGATCCCGCCGACCGGTGCCGCATGGCGCAAAGCCTGGTAACCGGGGAAACGGCCGAGCCCGTGATCTTGCTGCGCGTTTACTCCACGCCCGAGCCTTTGGTGCTTGTGACCGTGCCGCTCAATGTCTTCTTGCGGCCGGGCCTGACACTTCAGGTTGATAACGGGCGCTCAGAGGTCTTCGGCTTCGAGATTTGCAATGAAGAAGGCTGCCATAGCGGCCTTCCCCTCACGCAGGATCTCCTGGTGAGCTTTCAGCGCGGGCTTTTCGCGCGGTTCACTTACTTTGATGCGACCGGGCTTGAGATTACCCTGCCCATTGATCTGCGCGGCTTCACGGCGAGTTGGACGGCGCTCAACGAGGCATTGCAAAGTGAAGAGTGATCTCAAGCGGCGCGCTTTTTTGTCGGGCGCGGCGGCCCTCTTCGCCAGCCCGGCGATTTCGCAGGTCAAAGGCCCCTTTGATCTTCTGGGCCCCAATGCCGACCCCAAAGACCTGATTGATCGGGTCTGGGACCCGGCGCGCGCAAGCTTTCTCACGATCCGAGACCTCATCGACACGCTCGCTGATAGCGAGATCATCCTCGTGGGCGAGCGCCACGGCTTCGCGGCGCATCAAGAGCGCGTGGCCTTTCTGATCAAGGCGCTCGCGGATCGCGGGCGCTACCCAACGCTCGCGCTCGAAATGCTTCAGCCCTCGGATGATCCCGTGATCGCGGGCTACCGGCGCGAAAACCCCGAATATGCAAGGCGTCTGGGCATCGCGCTCGACTGGGCCGCCAGCGGCTGGCCCGATTGGAGCTTCTATGAGCCGATTTTTGACGCCGCTTTCGCCGCCAAGCTTCCCGTCATCGGGGCCGACCTGCCGCTTTCCGATCAGATCGACATTGAACGCAATGGCCTGGATGAACGCCCGAGCGACCCCTCCATCCTGGAAAGCTGGAAGGCGAGCATGTTTGAGGCCCATTGCGGCCTCATCGATGAGGATCGCACTCTAAAGCTCGCGCTCAAGCAATGGCGCCGCGACGAAGCCATGGCGCGCGCGGCGCAATCGAGCGCCGTGGGCGCGCTCGCTCTCATGGGGCGCGAGCATACGATCCCCTCCCGCTCCGTGCCCCGCCATCTCACCAAAGCGCATATTTGCCTTGATCTGAGCTCGGAGCCAGGAGAGGCCAACCTGACTTGGATCACGGAACCGCAGACAAACCCAGCCGGCAAGCTCTGCGGATAAAAGGCACCAGCGTCGCGCGCTATCTACCCGTCGAGCGCCCACATCGCGCCTTCGCGGCTGCAACTTCATCTAGAGGGATATAGCGCGCTTTAGCCTCTGCCTCGGTGAGTTCGCTCAAGCCTTTCATGAAGAGGCCTGGCCAGCTGTCCTCGCGATCAATGTAGGCGTATTTCCCAGATAATTTGCCTTGGGAGGTCACGACAAATTCAAAATGGGTAAACGGCTCGGCTTC
>JBCCTH010000048.1:0-14865 GCA_039198835.1 Pseudomonadota bacterium
CACAGACGAGCAAGCGCAGGAGCTGCACTCGGTGTATATGAGCGGGCTGACGGTGTTCACCATCGTGGCCGTGGTCGCTCACGTGCTGACGTACATCAAACTGCCCTGGTTCGCCGGCTGGTAAAAGGAACCTGAGAAAATGGCACAGTTCTACAAGATCTGGCTCGTCTTCGATCCCCGTCGCGTTTTCGTGGCGCAAGGCGTGTTCCTCTTCCTGCTCGCAGCAATGATTCACCTCGTGCTGCTCAGCAACCCGACGACAAACTGGTTCACGCTCGCCTTCTCTGGCGGCTGACCGGCTTCGTTTAGAAGAAAGCCGCGGGCAAGCGCCCGTTTGCCCGCGGCAAATCCTTATCACGGTCGCCCCCGGCTCTAGGGTCCGCAAACCCTAATCAGAGACTGGACGCTATGCGGGACGCCACAAAGCGGAGAACTGGAGAAGATGGCACTGCTCAGCTTCGAAAGAAAATATCGCGTCCGCGGAGGGACGCTTGTCGGCGGCGATCTGTTCGACTTCTGGGTGGGCCCCTATTACGTGGGCTTCTTCGGGGTCACGACGATCTTTTTCGCCGCGCTCGGCACGTTGTTGATCTTTATCGACACGGCCCAGCAAGGGGTTTGGAACCCTTGGCTTATCTCAATCGAGCCGCCCGCGCTTGAATACGGGCTCGGCTTCGCGCCCCTTAAGGAAGGCGGCTATTGGCAACTTGTGACCATGTGCGCCATCGGCGCTTTCCTGAGCTGGATGTTCAGGGAGGTGGAGATCTGCCGCAAACTGGGCATGGGCTATCATGTGCCCTTCGCCTTCGGCGTGGCGATCTCGGCCTATGTGACGCTTGTGGTCATCCGCCCCGTGCTCATGGGCGCCTGGGGGCATGGGTTCCCCTATGGCATTTTCAGCCATCTCAACTGGGTCAACAATGTGGGCTATGCCTATGGCAACTTCCACTACAATCCGGCCCATATGGTGGCGATCACTTTCTTCTTCACCACGACGCTTGCACTCGCGCTCCATGGCGCGCTGGTCCTGTCGGCGGCTAACCCCGGCAAGGATCTCGAGGCCAAAACGCCCGATCACGAAGATACCTTCTTCCGTGATTTCATCGGCTACTCGGTGGGCACGCTCGGCATTCACCGCCTGGGCCTCCTGCTCGCGCTGAATGCGGGCATCTGGTCAGCGATTTGCATCGTGATCTCGGGGACCGTCTGGTTCGAAGCCTGGATCGTCTGGTGGGATTGGTATCTCGATCTGCCCTGGTGGGCGGACCTGTAAGGAAAGGATGAGATATGGCTGAATATCAGAATATCTTCACCCAGGTCCAAGTTCGGGGCGAACCTGAATGGGGCATGGATAACGAAGCGAACCTCATGGAAGAGCGTGCGGGGAGCCCCGGCTTCTCCACCCTCCTCGGCTGGCTTGGGAACGCGCAGCTCGGGCCGATCTATCTCGGCTCCTTCGGCGTGGTCTCTCTCGCGACGGGGTTTGCCTGGTTCTTCATCGTCGGCATGAGCTTTTGGGCGCAGGTTGATTATTCACCGGGGCTGTTCTTCCGCGAGCTTTTTTATCTCGCGCTTGAGCCGCCATCGCCGGAATACGGGCTCGGCTTCCCGCCGCTTGATGAGGGTGGATGGTGGCTCATCGCTTCATTCTTCCTTCTGGTGAGTGTGATGAGCTGGTTTGCGCGCTCTTGGGTCCTGGCGGATCAACTCGGGATGGGGAAGCATGTCTGCTATGCATTCGCCTCGGCGATCTGGCTCTTCCTCGTGCTCGGGCTCATTCGCCCGGTGCTCATGGGAAGCTGGTCTGAGGCTGTGCCTTACGGGATCTTTCCGCATCTCGACTGGACAAATCTCTTCTCCATCACCTGGGGTAACCTGTTCTACAATCCGTTCCACGCCCTTTCGATCGTGTTCCTCTATGGCTCTGCCCTGCTCTTTGCGATGCATGGCGCGACGATCCTCGCGGTGGCTCGCTTCGGCGGCGACCGGGAACTCGAACAGATCTATGATCGGGGCACCGCATCAGAGCGGGCCGGTCTCTTCTGGCGCTGGACCATGGGCTTCAACGCCACCATGGAAGGCATTCACCGCTGGGCATGGTGGTTCGCGGTGCTGACAACGCTCACCGGCGGTATAGGTATCCTGATCACTGGCACGGTCGTTGACGATTGGTTCTTCTGGGCTGTCGAACGCGGCTACGGCTTCGAAGGCTACTAAAGGAGGTCATGAACATGTCTGAGAACAACAACATGCTCAACATGAGCGAGACATCACGGCTCCGCATGGATGTCTTGGGCCTCATGCTCAAAGGTGCGGGTTATGCAGCGCTCTTCGTGATCGCCGTCTGGGCCTTCGTCTATGTCTTCGTCGTCATCTCCTGGTTCCTGCCGGAAGAAAGCCAGAATGCGGCCGACCCAACGCCGCTGAGCTTCTGGCTTGAAACGGTGACAACGTTGCCCCTCGCCTGAGGTTACGCATTACCTGCCAGGCGCGGTCTCAAAAGCGCGCCTGGCGGGGCCCGGTTTCGGGTGTCCCCCCAAAGGAGGGGCATCCGGATCCTTGGGGCCATCAGGCCCCGGTTCCCTTCCTGTTGGCTACAGGAAACTGACGCCGCGGAGCTCGCGCTCTCGCGGCGCTTTTTTTGGGTGGAGGGGGAAGTGAGTGCGGCTTGACTGAACAGATAAAGCGCAGGGCAAAGGGGAGCCCGGAATAAGCAGGTGGCTCATCCGCGCACCTGTTCTTGAGATACGCGGGCGGGCCTTCAAGACCTATGCCGCCCTTTCTCGGCCCCTCGAACTCCAAACGGCCCAATGGACCGCAAAGGTCAAAATAAGCCAGACCGCGCCCAGCCACGGCACCTCAGCCATGGACCCAAAGATCAAGAAGGGCGCGGCGATCGTGCCCATGCCGGGAACGGTGAGCGTGCCCCCGATTGCGCCGCCGAGAGCGGTGGCCAGAACGGCACCGATCAGCGACCACAGCACGCCGCGACGCCCGGCATGGCCCATGAGCTTCCAGACGGCCGCGCCGCCACAAAACGCTCCCAAAGCGCTGACAAACGCGAAGTAGGCGATGACGCCCGTCCCTGCATTCCGGAACACCTCTTGCCCTTCATCGCGCGAAAACATCAGCGTCGCGAAGAGGAGGCCCTGCCCCGCGAAACCAAGCGCTGATACGAGCCATGGCTTGGGCCAGGCGATAGGCGGTTTACGCGCCTCGCTCACGCCTTCATGAGCGCGCCGAAAATTCTGTCGCTGTGCTCGGCGAGGTAGATCCGGATCCAGGGCGTGAAGCGATCTGGCCAGCGCTCGATCTCCGCGCGCAGCTCAAAAAGATCGACCCATCTCACCTCGGAGACCTCATCAGGGTTCAGTTTCATCTTCAGATCGCGCGTTGCCGGCGCGATATAGATGTCGGCGAGCTCATGCTCGATGAGCCCATTGCCCACCTCCGCGCGATACTCGACGCGATCTCGATGGGCGGGATAAAGCCCTGTAATGCCCAGCTCGTCATCGAGCCTGCGCACGGCGCAATCGGCCGGGTCTTCCTCCCAATGGGGATGTGTGCAGCAGGTATTCGCCCAGAGCCCTGGCGTGTGATATTTGCCCGCCGCGCGCTTTTGCAAAAGCACCTCCATCCCGTTCATCACAAAGACACTCACCGCTTTATGCTTGAGGCCCTTTTGATGCACTTCGAGCTTTTCAACGGGTGTCAGAGCGCCGTTCACCCAGGCCGGGATCATATCCATCACACATGCTCCGGTTTCACGATCCCGAGAAGATGCGCCATGTTCTTGAAGCCTATTTTAACGTGGGCGAGCGGCCGGGCTGCGACCAGCTTTTTATTCATATAAGCTTCGAAGGTGAGCCGCTGCACGTCGACATCGTGACACAGGGAGACGAAGCGCTCCCGCCGTTCATCGGACCGATAATAGGCGTCTTGCATGGCACCCAGAATCTTGAAGACGTTCTTGTGTTCTTTCATGAAGCTTTTGCGCGCCAAGGCGAGGTCTGAGGCTTTGCCGGTCGCAAGCGCGCTTTCGACGGCGAGCGCAGCGACGCGCCCGCCCATCATCGCGTAATAGATGCCTTCGCCCGAGCTCGGGGCGACAACGCCCGCCGCATCGCCCGCAAGGACAACATCCTTGCCGTTATCCCATTTTTCCAGAGGTTGAAGCGGGATCGGCGCGCCTTCTTTTCGGATCGTCTCGCATTCTGTGAGACCGGAGGCGCGGCGAAGATCGGCGGTGCGCGCCTTGAGATCGACGCTCATATCCTCGGTGCCCATGCCAACGCTCGCCGAAGCCCCATGGGGAAAGACCCAGCCATAAAAATCGGGGCTGATCGCGCCGTCATAGATGACGTCGCAGCGCTCGGGATCGTAGCTGCCGATCTTGCCGGGCGCTTTGATGATCTCGTGATACGCCACGACATAGCGCCCCTCGCCACCACCGGGGACTTCGGCCGCCGCGACGCGGCTTTTGGCTCCATCGGCGCCGATGATCATACGCGTGGCGAGCGCGATCTCCTGTTTCTGGCGATCGCGAAAGATGACGCGGGTGCCTCCCTCGTCTCGCTCGATGCGCAGGAATGTTCCGGTGAAGCGCTCCGCGCCGCTCTCATTCGCTCGCACGCGCAGGAATTCGTCGAAATGCTCGCGGTCAACCATGCCTACAAAGCCGTTCTCTATGGGAATATCGACTTGCCGCTGCGTGGGTGAAATCATGCGCGCTGTGCTGATCTTGGCTACGAGCTGCGCATCGGGAATGTCAAAATCGGCGATCAAGCGCGGTGGGATCGCCCCGCCGCAGGGCTTGATGCGCCCCGCGCGGTCAAGCAGCGCCACTTTGTGCCCTGCAAGGGCCAGATCATGGGCCGCGGTCGCGCCCGACGGGCCCCCTCCAACTATGACGACATCAAACATCATTTATTCTCCGGGTTGCAGGAATTCGCCGCCTCGCGACATCGGGGTGGGCGCGTCGCCAAGAATGCGCAGCGCAACGAGCGCCGCGGCACAAAAGAGCACGGCTTCGAGGCCAAACACAGTCGCATAGGCAGCGCTCTCGGCGAGCGCCAAGCGCGCAAGATCAAGGAGCCCGGTCGCGATCAGGCCAGCGAGCCCCGCCGCGATCGCCTGCGCTGCACCAAAAACGCCCATGCGGACCCCCGTCGCGCCCTCACGCTCGGAGGAGAGAACCATCATCGATCCCACGGCACCGACCACAAAGAGCCCGTTGCCCAGCCCGAGCGCAATCGAGGATGGCACCAGCGGCATTTGCGCGCCGAGTGCCACGAGCCCAAGGGCAGAAAGGACACAGCCCGCAACGGCCCAGGCGCGCAGCGAGCCAATCCGAAACGTCGATAAAGCGCCCGCGAGGATCATCCCCAAAAGGGCCGCGCCGTCTTTGCCACCGGAAAGCTTCGTTGAGTCCTCGGGAGACAGGCCATGCACATGCCCTGCAAAGGGCTCGAAGATGAGCTCGGAAAGGAAAAAGGCGGTGATCGATAAAAAGACAAAGCCCGTGAAACGCCGCGCGGCGGGATCGGCCCATGTTGCCCGCAGAGCAGGCCCAAGCGCCTCATGTTCGGCCGCCGGCGCAGGCCCCAAGCGGCGCTCAACGCCCCAGGTCGCCACCACGCACAAGAGCACGGCGATAGCGCTCACGCAGGAAACGACGATGACGAGGCGATCAGGCGAATAGGGCTCAAGGGCGATACCGGTCCCGATCGAAGCGGTGATCGCGCCCGCGATGAGAAAGAGCCAAGCGACGGTTGCCGCCGCGCCCTTGCCGCGCCCCGTCGTCACGGTGGCCAGGAGCGCGAGAAAAGATGTGCCCGCCGCGCCGATCCCGAGGCCGAGCGCGATATAAGCGGCGATCCAGACCATGAGGGCGAGAGCGGGCGAGACGCTCGCAAGGCCGATTGCCCAGGCCGCCGCGATGATAGATAGGCCCACCATCACGATCCCTCCGAGGATAAAGGGCGTGCGCCCGCCTTTGGCGTCAGAGCGATGGCCCCAAACCGGGCGCGTGAGCTGCACCCCATAATGGAGCGCCACGAGAAGACCGGGCAGCAAAGCGGGAAGCGCAAGTTCGACCGTCATGAGCCGGTTGAAAAGGTTGACCGGCAAGGCTGCGAGCCCACCGATGGCCATGTTCACAAGGCAAAGACGCGCGATAGTGAGCCAACTCGTCGTCATCCTGCGAGCCCCCTTAAAGCAAAGGCGGCGATCATCATGCCGCCCACATAAGCGCCCACACCGGGGCCGTTATACCAAGGGGCATAGAGCTTGGGGTCTTTGAGCATGCGCGCCATTGCCCAGCCCTGGACGCCGAGCAACGCGAGGATCGCGAGCGCTTGGGCCGCCATCCCCCAGCTGATGAGGAGCCCGATGACCCCGAGCTGCGCTAATCCCATAATGAGGCAGGCTGTCTTTGCGGCGCGTTCTGGCCCCATTGTCACGGGGAGTGAGCGCAGACCCATCTGGCGGTCACCTTCCAATGCCTTGAAATCGTTGAGTGTCATGATGCCATGCGCTCCGATCCCGTAGAAGATAGCGATGGCGATGATCTCCCAGCGCGGCGCTCCAGCAACCATGACCGCAGCTCCGGTGAACCAGGGCAGGGTTTCATAAGACAGGCCAACGAGCCCGGGCCCCCACCAGCCCGAGCGCTTGAGGCGCACGGGCTCGGCCGAGTAAGCCCAGGCGGCGAGGACCGCGGCGACGGTCGCGCCAAATCCCCAGACGCCGAGCTGCCATCCCACGGCGAGCGAGACGCTTGACATCGCCAATGCGATCCAGAGCCCCCAGCGCCCGGGGATCCGGCCGGACGGGATCGGGCGGCCTGGCTCGTTGATTGCATCGACATGGCGATCGCACCAATCATTGGCGGCCTGGCTCATGCCGCATGTGATTGGGCCCGCGAGAATGACGCCAAGAAGCGCGAGGGCCCAGGCATCGGCGATGGCGGCGCCTGAGGCGACGATCCCACAAAGATAGGCCCACATGGGCGGGAACCACGTGATCGGTTTGATCAGCTCAAGGGCCGCCGCCGGGGAGGGGAAGGAGAGTCGTTGTAACTCTGATTGCGCAGACATGTGTAAACTATGCCTGACATAACTTCGCGAAACAAGACAGAACGCACCGATGCGCGCGCCTGCCGCAGCGGCTCACCTGGCGCGCAAACCTAGCCGAAAGGCGTTTTAATCGTCTGAGTTGCGGTCAATGAGGTCGTATTTGCGCAGCTTCACGTAAAGCGATTGCCGCGACAGACCGAGCATTTCAGCGGCGGCGACGCGGTTATTGCGCGTCAGCTCAACGGCCGTCTCGATGCACATTTTCTCGACCACATCGGTCGTCTGGCTGACAATATCCTTCAGCGAGGCGGACCCTACGAGCTCCATGATCGATCGCATCGCCTCGTCGCCCACGGCCACGCCGGGCTTGCGCACGGCTTCGACGCGGCTCGCATCGCGAATGACGAAAACATAGGCCGGATGCGCCCGATCATTCAGATAGGTCACCGAGATCTCGACGCTCACGCTCGAGCCGTATTCACCGGAAAGCTTTGTCGCATACATCCGCATCTGGCCGGCGCGCGCCGCGTTCTCGAGCAGAACCTTGAGATCAACAGACCCGCGCGAGAGATAGTCACCCAGCGAACGACCTTTGACATTCGTCAGATGCGTGGCATCGGCGAGGTTCAAAAAGCTCTCATTCGCCGCGCGGATCATGCCTTCACGGTCTGTGAAGACGATGGCGTCGACGCCCTCCTGGAAGAGACCGGAGAGGTTCTCTGACAACTCATCGCTAATGGCGGTGCTGGTATCGGCGAGTTCGATGCGGCAAAGCAAAAGGCGCTCGCCCGAGGCCCGAAAGACCGTTGGCAAGATGCAAAGCTCCTTGCCGGACCGGCGCGCCTGGATCGTGACCGGGCGGCGCTCGTCGGCGAGAGCGGCATTGGTGAGTGTTTCGAGAAACTCGCCGCGGCGCCGGCCTTCAAACTCCTGCGCGAAGGCATGCGAAATGATTTCATCGCGCTTGCCACCCAGGATTTTTGCAGCAGCCGCGTTAAGATCAGCCACCCGCCCATTGCTGACCTGCACAAAGACAAGCGCCTCGGACGCCGTATCCATGAGCACGCGGTAGCGGGTGTCGAATTCGCGCTGCGCTTCATAATCGCGTTCGAGCGCGATCTGTGCTTTGACCAATTGCTGCTGCATTTCAGCGATTGGGCGCAAATCTCGGCCCAACATGAGCAGCGCTCCATCCGGAGTGATTCGATGAAACGTATACCGAACGGGAAATTCCCAAGCCGTCTTGTCGAGGTGGTTGAGCTCGATGGGCTTGGTATCAACGATGCTGCCGAGGCTGCTCAGCTTTGCCTCAAGTTTGGGAATGCTCTCGGGCGTGAGGACATCGCGCACGTTCTGGCCTTCCCAATGCTGGAGATGCCCGAGCGAGCGCGCGTCGGGATTGACCAGGGCAGACAGGATCGTCGCGTCATCGGCGATCACCAGAGAAAGATCTGACGCAGATGATATGATGCCGCCCAGCATCTCGGGCGCGATGAGCGGTATCGATCCTGTGGACCAGTATTTTACGCCGCGCGACGTCACAGGGCCGAACTCCGTGTCGAGATCGCCCTCATCATCCTCTAGCCCCTGCGTTCTGGCGAGGTGACGCCGTGCGTTGGGATCATCAATCCGCATGCGACCAATGCCTCCTCGGGATTATTAGATACGTAGTCTGCACCTGTAAGCGTTCTAATATCCGTGTCTTTTTCCGTGACAGTGCCGCCGATAACGATGGGGCACTTGCTGCGTGAGGCCGTTCGCACACATTTGACCAATTCTCGAAGTGTTTCAAGCCTCTGGGAGGCCGCCGCCGAAACAAGCACCGCGTTGAAATCATGGGTCTCTACCAATTCCGCTACTTGCGTTAGAGGTAGTCCGATTGCGAGCTGGGGCGAGGCCCCGAGGCGGCGTAATTGATCTGCCAATACCCCGGCGCCAAGCGTGTGATAGGCGTCTTCCGGCACAAGGACGAGAACAGAGGGCGCGGCGATGTTGGTGACATGCGGCGCGCGCAGGTCGCGCAACAGCGCCTGGAGCCGCGCCGAGCCGATCGTGACTTCAGCGAAAGACATCTCATCTTCGCACCATGCGGCGCCGAGTTTGCGCGCCGCCGCGGGCAGATATCGATCAACGATGGCGTCTTTGGCAATGCCCTCTGCCTGAAAACGCGCGATCAACTCGGCGGTGGGCTCGCGATTTGGCTGCATTACCATATCGATCAGGTCATTGAGAAGCTGGGGCCGAACGCCGCCGCGCATAGCGCTTGAATTGGCCGCAACCAAAGAGAGCACTCGCGATGCAAATGCTTCTACCGAGCGTTGCGCGTTAGCCCCACCTGACAAACCAACTGAATTATGCGTTGGGCCTACAGGAGAATGGCCCTTTCTTGGGCCTTCCGACATTTCAGTTCCTCCGGGCAACTCTGAGCGAGATACTACAGCACCGTTCCGCCAAGAGTTAGCGAACCCTGTGCTAGCGTCCCCTAGAATGGCGAAATTGTCAACTTTATTTGACATTGCGACCTTGCTTGCGCCTGGTGCTCCACGGTTCTCGGCCTTTGTCCCTCATTCGCATGCTGGCCTTAAAATTTAAGGCCGCCCCGATTTCCCGTTAGCCTGCGGCGCCAGTGTCAACATCTCAAGTGTAAGCTTTGCTTGACACTCTTGGGGCGCGCACTTAGCGTGATGATGCACGGCCTGTCAGGGAGTCGGAGCATGTCATCACTGGGTCTTCAGTCGGGAGCGCGCGCTTCGCATCGCGCCAGCCCCCGCAGGCCATTATACACCGCCGAGGAGCGGAAGAGGCGCGACGCCACGATCTGGACATTCGTCCAGGGCGTTTTAGCGCCGCTTCAGTTCGTCGTGTTTCTTGTCTCGCTCGCTTTGGTGCTGCGGTATCTGGCAACGGGCGAAGGCTATGCGATCGCGACACAATCGATCCTCGCGAAAACCGCGCTCCTCTACCTGATCATGGTCACCGGCGCGATCTGGGAGAAAGTCGTCTTCGGCCAGTACCTTTTCGCGCCAGCCTTTTTTTGGGAAGATGTTTTTTCCTTCGCGGTGATCGCACTTCACACGCTCTATCTCTGGGCGCTTTTCTCGGGCGCGGTTGGCCCGGCGACGCAGATGTTCATCGCGCTGGCGGCCTATGCCTTTTATGTCGTCAACGCGGTGCAGTTTGTCTGGAAGCTTCGCCAGGCGCGGCTTCAAGGCGAGCTCTCACAGGAAGGCACGATCATCCTCACTGTCGAGGGTGCCCGAGGATGAGCGAACGCGCCGCCCTTCCCGCCACACGCGGCGGATGCCGCGATGTTCCCGTGCTCAAGGAGCGCGGACAGCGCGAAGTGTTTTGCGGCCTCACCGGCATCATCTGGCTTCACCGCAAGATGCAAGACGCCTTTTTCCTCGTCGTGGGATCACGCACTTGCGCGCATTTGCTGCAATCCGCGGCAGGGGTGATGATCTTCGCCGAGCCACGCTTTGGCACAGCGATCCTCGAAGAGCAGGACCTTGCCGGCATGGCCGATGCGCAAGACGAGCTGGACCGTGAGGTTGAGCGTTTGCTGTCAAGGCGCCCTGACATTCGTCAGTTGTTTTTGGTGGGCTCATGCCCTTCGGAAGTCATCAAGCTTGATCTCGCGCGCGCAGCCGAACGGCTCAGTGGCGTTTACGCCCCCCATGTGCAGGTCGTGAACTTCACCGGCTCGGGCATCGAGACGACCTTCACGCAGGGCGAAGATAGCTGTCTTGCGGCGCTTGCGCGCGAACTGCCCGCAACCGATGAAGAGAACCTGATCGTTGTGGGCGCATTGCCTGATGTCGTCGAAGACCAGATGCGCGCGCTCCTGTCCGGGCTCGGCGTTGAGACTGTCGATGTGCTTCCGGCGATGCGCGCGGGCGCGCATCCCGCCATCGGCGCCAAGACACGCTTCATTCTCACGCAGCCCTTCCTGGGCGAAACCCATGCCGCGCTCGTTCAGCGCGGGGCAAAGCACCTGTCCGCGCCTTTCCCGTTTGGCGAAGCGGGGACAACAGCCTGGCTCCAGGTCATCGCGGATGAATACGGCGTAGAGGCCGAGCGGTTCGCCATGATAACAGACGCGCCGCGCGCCCGGGCCCGCAAGGCTGTGGCCGCCGCTGCCCGCGATCTCGAAAACCGCACGATCTTCTTTTTCCCGGACAGCCAGCTCGAGATCCCGCTCGCGCGCTTTTTGACCAATGAATGCGGCATGATCCCCATCGAGATCGGCCAGCCTTACATCACCAAAGAGATCATCGGGCCCGATCTTGATCTGATCCCGGAGGGGCCGACGATCTCAGAGGGTCAGGACGTCGATCTTCAACTCGACCGCGCCCGCGCCGCACGGCCCGATATCACGGTGTGCGGCCTGGGGCTTGCCAATCCGCTTGAGGCCGAGGGTCTCACGACAAAATGGGCCATCGAGCTCGTCTTCACACCCGTTCATTTCTACGAGCAGGCCGGTGATCTCGCCGCGCTCTTCGCGCGTCCGATCAGACGGCGCTCCCTGCTCCGGACAATGCACCCGAACCAGCGTTTGGAGGCAGCGGAATGATGACCGTGGCCGCGATAGAGAAAGTGCCCGGTGGCACCACCGGGCAGCCCCCGGCCGCCCCCCCGGGCCGGGGCATGGCCTGCACCCGCGATGATGTGCTACCCTGCGCGCTTGGAGCGATCTTATGAAGCTCTCCGTGTGGACATATGAAGGCCCTCCCCATGTCGGGGCCATGCGTGTCGCCACGGGCATGCAGGGTTTGCATTACGTGCTTCATGCGCCGCAGGGCGATACCTATGCCGATCTCCTGTTTACGATGATCGAGCGCCGAAATCATCGTCCGCCCGTCACCTACACGACTTTTCAGGCGCGTGATCTCGGGGCGGACACGGCGCATCTTTTCAAGGATGCCTGCAAAGATGCCGTCGCGCGCTTCAATCCCGAGGCGATCATCGTTGGCGCGTCTTGCACCGCTGAACTCATCCAGGATGATCCGGGCGGGCTCGCCGAAACGATGGATCTCGGCATTCCCGTCATCCCGCTCGAATTGCCGTCTTATTCACGCAAAGAGAATTACGGCGCTGACGAGACCTTCTTCCAGATCGTGCGGCATCTCGCAGGGCCGGTGGAGAAGACAGAAAACGTCACCTGCAATCTGATCGGCCCCACGGCGCTGGGCTTTCGCCATCGCGACGACGTTGAAGAGCTGATCCGGCTCTTGTGGGAGATGGGCATTCAAACCAATGTCGTTGCCCCGCTCAACGCCACGCCAACCGATCTGACCTGGCTCGGGGCGGCGCATTTCAACGTTCTGATGTATCCTGAAACGGGTGAAGCGGCATGCCGCTGGATGGAGCGCGAATTGGGGCTGCCCTTTACCAAGACCATCCCCATCGGCGTGAGCGCGACGCGCGAATTCATCGCCGAAGTTCAAGCGTTGACAGGCGCGACAGAGAGGCCCGATGAAAGCCGCCTCCGCCTGCCCTGGTGGTCGTCGTCGGTGGATAGCAATTATCTCACCGGGAAGCGTGTGTTCATATTCGGCGACGGCACCCATGTGCGCGCCGCGACCCGGATCGCGCGCGAGGAAATGGGTTTCGAGGTTGTCGGGATCGGCTGCTATAACAGAGAAATGGCGCGCGACATTCGCGATCTTGCCCGCGCGATCAATGTCCCCTGCTTTATCACCGAGGATTATCTCGAGGTCGAACAGGCCTGCATTGATCTGGCGCCCGAGATGATCCTTGGCACGCAGATGGAGCGCCACATCGGCAAGCGTCTGGGCGTCCCCTGCGCCGTGATTTCAGCGCCTGTCCATGTGCAGGATTTTCCCGCGCGTTACTCGCCCATGATGGGCTTTGAGGGCGCAAATGTCATTTTTGACACATGGGTGCATCCGCTCGTGATGGGGCTCGAAGAGCATCTTTTGCACATGTTCCGCGAGGATTTTGAATTTCACGATGCGAATGGCGCGTCGCATCATGGTCACGCCGCAGAAATGCTGGATACGGATGCGCCTGCCGAGAGTGTGGATGCCTCCGGCGGGAGTTTTTTTGGAAAAATGAAGGAGGGGGTTTCGGTCCCCGAAGTTCAGGCGGATGGCTCGATCGTCTGGCTCCCGGCGGCGGAGAAAGAGCTCAAGAAGATACCCTTCTTTGTGCGCGCAAAGGCCAAGCGGAACACGGAAGCCTATGCGGAGATGCAGGGGCTCGAGGAGATCAGCGTGGACACGCTCTATGAGGCGAAGGCTCACTATGCGCGATAGTTTTGAGCCTCTTGAATACCGCGTCGTCATCGTGACTTTGGACCACCACGCGGCGGGCCCCGCCGCCCGGGCGCTGCCTGCGCTGGAGCGGGATTTCCCTGGGCTGAAGATTTCGGTCCATGCCGCCGCGACCTGGGCCGAGGATCCGGCCGCGCTTGAAGAAACGCGGATGGCAGTGGCTTCGGCCAATCTCATCGTCGCAAACCTCCTTTTCCTTGAGGAGCATGTCGAGGCGATCGCCGGTGATCTGGCGGAGCGGCGGCCTGCCCTTGATGCGCTCGTGGGCGTCGTCGCCGACGAGAAGATCGTCAACATGACGCGCATGGGCGATCTCGACATGTCCGCGCCGTCATCGGCGGCGATGGATTTGCTCAAGAAGCTCAGGCCCAAGAAAGGCACCCGCACGAGCGGCGAGAGCCAGATGAAGATGTTGCGCCGTCTGCCAAAGATCTTGCGCTATATCCCCGGCAAGGCGCAGGATCTGCGCGCCTACTTCCTGTCGATGCAGTATTGGCTCGGCGGCTCCGATGATAATGTCCGCGAGATGATCCGTTTCCTCGTGGATCGCTATTCAAAGGCGCGGTTCGCCCCGGTCAGCGCTGCCGCACCGGTCGATTATCCCGATGTGGCGCTTTACCATCCTGATCGCTCTGGTCTCGGTATCACGACCGATCTCGCGGATCTGCCTTGCGTTCAGGCACCCGTGGCGACCGTGGGCCTTTTGATGCTGCGCTCTTATGTGCTGGCCTCGGACACGGCCCATTATGCCGCCGTGATCCGCGCCCTTGAGGCCAGGCACATTCGCGTGATCCCCGCCTTTGCGGGCGGGCTTGATGGCCGTCCGGCGATGGAGGCTTACTTTCAAAGCATCGACGCGCTCGTTTCGCTGACGGGTTTCAGCCTCGTGGGCGGACCGGCCTATAATGACAGCGATGCCGCCGTTACGGCGCTCAAGGCGCTTGATGTGCCTTACATCGCGGCGCATCCGCTTGAGTTCCAGACCCTTGAGCAATGGGATGCCTCCTCTCAAGGTCTTGGCCCCGTTGAAACGACCATGCTCATCGCGCTTCCCGAGATCGACGGAGCGACGAACCCCACGGTGTTTGCCGGTCGTCATGGCGCTGAAGAGAACGGCCCCGATCGCGCGAGCGGCACCCGCGCCATGGCCCCGTGCGAAGAGCGCATCGACGTTCTCACCGAGAAAGTCGCGCGTCTGGCGGTGCTGCGCCAAAAGCTCAATGCCGATAAAAAGGTCGGCATCGTTCTCTTCGGCTTCCCGCCCAATGCGGGCGCGGTGGGAACGGCCGCCTATCTCAGCGTGTTCGAAAGCCTCTTTAACACGCTCCACCGGATGGCGGCGGAAGGCTATGACCTCGAACCACCGGAAACCGTTCAGGCTTTGCGAGACGCAGTACTTGGCGGCAATGCCAAACGCTATGGCCAGGAAGCGCATGTGGCCGATCATGTGAGCGCCGATCACATCGTGCGCAACACCCCGCCACTCAAGGCGA
>JBCCTH010000049.1:0-14721 GCA_039198835.1 Pseudomonadota bacterium
CTCGGGCCCCGAGACGACCATATCAAATCCGAATTGCCCGGCGGCATGCAGGAAAGAGGCGCAAACATTGTTGCCATCGCCCGTCCACACGATCTTCTTGCCCGCAATGGGCCCGCGATGTTCTTCGAAGGTCATCACATCGGCCATGATCTGGCAGGGATGGGTGCGGTTGGTGAGCCCGTTGATCACAGGCACCGTTGCGTGCTCGGCGAGCTCAAGCAGTGTCGTTTCCTCGAACGTGCGGATCATGATCAGATCGACATAGCGCGACAGAACGCGCGCCGTGTCGGCGATGGTTTCACCGTGGCCGAGCTGCATGTCATTGCCTGAAAGCACCATCGTCTCACCGCCCATCTGGCGCACACCCACGTCAAAGCTCACGCGCGTGCGCGTCGAAGGCTTCTCGAAAATGAGCGCGACCATGTGGCCCGCGAGCGGGCTCGCGGCGTCTTTGGTTCCCTTGGGCAGGCCCTTGCGGGCGTCTTTCATCTCGCGTGCATGGGTGATCATGGCCCGCAGAGCCGCCGGGTCGGTTTTGTGGATGTCGAGGAAGTGGTTCATATTGCTTGGCTTTTCGATGGCGGGACTGGGGGTTTTCCACCCGTCGCCATTGTTGCTTGAACCAATGGCGCATTCAAGGGCGACCCCCCGGAGAGTTTTTTTGGAAACATGAAGGTCAGGGATGAACCATGACCTGGACGGGATCGCCGTCTTCGCAGGGGCGGATGTCAAGCGGGCGGAAACCGGCGCGGCGATAGGCAGCGATGGCGCGCGTGTTGGCCGGGTCGGGGTCCGTCAGGATGGTTTGGTAGCTGCTTCGGAGCTCGCTTAGGCGCGCGGCGATATAGCCCGCGCCGTGGCCCTGGCCGAGAAACTCCGGATCGCCCAGAAAGGTATCGATGGCACGGGCTGCGCGAGGCTGATCGGCGTAGTGCGGCGCGCCGAAGGCGTGGGCGTTGTAATCCTGAATATAGGCAAAGGGTGTGCCGCCAAGGCAGGCCAAGCGCATATCGACCTTGTCTTCGGCCATGTCTTCGAGGGCGAGGCGCGCTTCTTCATCCGAGCTGCCCCACCAGCCGCCAATATGGGGCGCGCCGAGCCACGCCTTGAACATCGGCAGATCGGCGCGGGTCATGGGCCGGAAGCCATAGCGCGCGCGCTCTTTCATGGCGTCAGGCTTTCAGCGGCCCGATCAAGGCGCGCGAGCGCCTCGTCGATATCGGCATCGGGGATGTTGAGCGCGGGCAAAAGGCGCATGGTCTCATCGCCCGCACCCACCGTCAAAAGGGACTGGGCCAAGCAAGCCGACGCCACTTCAGGGACAGGGACCCGGCATTTCAGGCCGAGCATCAGCCCCTCACCCTTGACGCGCTCAAAAACCGCCGGATGCGCCGCCACAAGCCCCTCGAGGCCCTGCCGAAAGCGCCCGGCCTTGCGCGAGACATCCGCGAGAAAATCGGGATCAGAGACGATCTCGATCACCCGCATGCCCACCGCGCAAGCCAGCGGGTTGCCGCCATAGGTCGAGCCATGCGAGCCCGCGCCCATTCCAGAGGCTGCGGCCTCGGTGGCCAGAACCGCGCCCAGCGGGAAGCCTCCCCCGATCCCCTTGGCCACCATCATCATATCGGGCGCCGCGCCCTCCCATTCATGGGCAAAAAGGCGCCCCGTGCGCGCAACCCCGCATTGCACCTCATCGAACATCAAAAGGATGCCCTCGGCATCGCACAGCGCGCGCAGCTCAGCCAAAAAGCCCGCGGGCGGGGTATTGATGCCGCCTTCGCCTTGGACCGGTTCGATCAAAATGCCCGCCGTGGCCGCAGTGACCGCCGCGCGCACGGCATCGAGATCGCCGAACGGCACCTGATGGAAGCCGGGCAAGAGCGGCCCGAAGCCACGCGTCATCTTTTCAGTGGCGGTCGCCGCGATCCCGGCCGAGGAGCGCCCGTGGAACGAGCCCGAGAACGTGATGATCTCAACGCGGTCCGGCGCGCCCTTTTCGAAGTGATACTTGCGGCCCATCTTCACGGCCAGTTCGCAGCTTTCCGTGCCCGAATTGGTGAAAAAGACGGTGTCCGCGAAAGTCTTTTCGACCAGGAGATCCGCGAGGCGCTGCTGGTTCGGGATGCCGTAGAGGTTTGACGTGTGCCAGAGCTTTCCGGCCTGTTCGGTGAGGGCCTCGACGAGCTCTGGCGCGGCATGGCCGAGCGCATTGACAGCGATGCCCGCCCCCAGATCAAGGAAGCGTCGCCCATCTGCTTCGATCAACCACGAACCTTCGCCTTTCACGAAGTTCATCGGCGCGCGCGTATAGGTCGGCAGGATCGAGGGTATCATCGGCTGGGCCCTTCGGTTGGAACCCCATGCGTGCAAAGCGACGGGGGGCGTGTCAATGGATTTTGGGTATCGGGGTATGGAATGGCGCAGCCAAGCTGGCCGCGAAAGGCGGGTCTATCGACGTCGGCGAAGGCGCTGTTTTTCCATGGGGCTCTCTTGGCGTGAAAAGACCCTTTTGTAAAGACCGTGCATGTTGGCGCGTGGTTGGCGTTCCGGCTGTTGAGCGTTTCTCAGGCAGGGCTGCGCGGTGGGGGCTGCGCTGTCGGGGCTGCTCAGTGCGGGCTGCTCGGTGGGGCGCTCGCATCGGGGCCCGGGCCAAGGTGACAGTCAGGGTGGGGTCTTCATGAAGGGAAGCGCGACGGCCAGGAGACCGGGCGCCGCTTGACACGCCCCAGCGGCGCGGCGCAAGGCACCGGTCATGGTCGATGCCCCCGCCCTCGCGCCCCAAAAGCCACTGCGCTCCGCCACGTTCATGGTTGGCTCAGCGGCGCTCATCGCGCTCTCAACGCTTTGTGCCAAAGCCGCGCAGCTTCAAGGCGGGCTGCATCCCTTGCAGGTGTCCCATGCGCGCTTCCTCTTCGCATTTCTCGGCCTCTTGCTGCCGCTCCTGATCCTGCGGCCGCGTTTTACGAAAGTGCATTGGCGGCTTCACGTGACGCGCACGACCTGCGGCTGGGGCGGCGCGACGCTCATGTTCGCCGCGGCGGCTCTCATCCCGCTTTCGGATGCCACGGCGCTCAGTTTTCTCAACCCGGTCTTCGCGCTTATTCTCACGATCGTCATTCTCGGGGAACGCCCGGGCCCCTGGCGCTGGGCGGCGACCTTGATCGCGCTTTTGGGCGCGATGGTGCTCATGCGCCCGCCGTTTCTGTCAGGCGCGCCGCTTGAGCTTGGCGCGCTTTTGGCCATCGGCGCGGCGGCGATCATGGGCCTTGAGATCACGATCATCAAAAAGCTCACCGGGCTCGAAGCGCCGCTTCAGATGTTAACGATCAACAATCTCATCGGACTGGCGATTGCGAGCCTGGCTGTGAGCTTTGTCTGGCAGCTTCCCGACGCTGCGACATGGCCCTATCTGGCCGGCGTTGGGCTGGCGATGGTGGCCGCCCAGGCCTGTTTCATCCAAGGCATGCGCGCTGCCGATGCGAGCTTTGCAGCCCCCTTCGCGTTCACCACGCTCATCTTCGCCACGGCCTATGATTTTGCGGTCTATGCCCAGATCCCTGATGCTGTGAGCTGGGGGGGCATTGCGATCATCATGGCGGGCGCGGGCGTCTTGGCGTGGCGCGAGGGGGTGCGCCGTTAGCGCCGCGCGGCTTTCATGCCCCGTGCTCACGCTTTCAGACGATAGCCGGTGCGAAAGCCGAGCCAGACGAGCACGACAACCACCGCGCTCGCGAAACCGAGAACAGCAAAAGCAAGCTGCGGCGCGCTGTCGGAGACCCCCAGGATCGACCAGCGCATCCCGTCGATGGCATAAAAGAACGGGTTGGCCCGCGTGATCGCCTCAAGAACGGGCGGCAGCGCTGTCACCGAATAAAAAGTGCCCGATAAAAAGGCGAGCGGCGTCACAACGAAGTTGGTCAGCGCCGACATCTGATCGAATTTTTGCGCTTGCATGGCCGCCAAAAGCCCAAGCGCGCCCATGAACGCCGAGCCCAGCACGATGAAGCCCAAAGCGGCCAGGGGATGGGCGATCTCGATGCCCAAAAAGACCACGCCCGCCAAAAGCAGGGTGAGCGCGATCAAGAGCCCGCGGCCGATCCCGCCCGCGAGATACCCGATCGTCAGCTCGAAGCCAGACAGCGGCGGCATTAACGTGTCGACGATATTGCCGTTAACCTTGGCCGAAATCAGCGAGGACGAGGTATTGGCAAACGCATTCTGGATCACGCTCATCGCCATGAGCCCGGGGGCCAGAAAGGTCACGAAGGCAAATCCCATGACATCGCCGCGCGCCGCGCCGAACGCCACATCGAAGATCAAGAGGAAAAGAGCGGCCGTCATAAGAGGGGCGAGCACGGTCTGCGCCGGGATCGCGAGAAACCTGCGACATTCACGCTCGCAGAGCGTCATGAGCCCGAGCCAATTGACCCGGCCAAAACGGCGCTCGCCCATGGCCTCCAGGGCCCCCATGGCCGCTCTCTCGTCAAATCCTTCAGACATTTCGCGCCTGCCCCTCGAATCAGCGGTTGTCTCCTGCGCACGCTCTGATTATTGTGAAGCGCTCGAGGCCAGATGGCGCGCAGAACCCGCGCCGTCAAGCCGACCAACACCGCTCTTTCAACTCGAGGAAGCCGATGTCCTGGACAGACGAACGCGTTGAAATCCTGAAAAAGATGTGGGCTGAGGGGCAATCCGCCTCGGTCATCGCCAAGGAGCTCGGCGGCGTGACGCGCAATGCCGTGATCGGCAAGGTGCATCGCTTGGGCCTTTCCAATCGGGCGGGAACCGGCAGCGCGCCCAAGACAGGGCCTGAAAAGAAAACCAAGGCAGCCCCGAAGCCTGCCCCCGTTGAGCCGAAGCCCGAACCCAAGACCGAGAGTGCCGCGCCTGAGCGCGCGCTCTCGCCAGCCGCTCGCAAGATCATCCCCGCAGGCCAGCCGCTGCCGCCGCAACCCTCGGCCAACGAGATCAGCCCGGAGGCGCTCGCGAAGGTCAATGAGGTCGAAAAGACATCGCGTAAGATCTCGCTGATGGAGCTGACAGAGCGCACATGCAAATGGCCCGTTGGCGATCCCGCGACAGAAGATTTCTGGTTCTGTGGCTTGCCCGTTCAGCAGGGCAAACCCTATTGTGAAGCACATGTCGGCGTCGCCTTCCAACCGATGTCGAGCAGACGCGACCGGCGGCGGTAAGGCCCCGATTTCTTGGGAAGAAATCGGTCCGAAATCTTTCTAAGATTTCGGTGCCCTCCAAGCCACATTGCGCGCTGCCGCGAGACAGGGCTGGCCATAGCCGGCGGGAGGAAACCGTCTCTGGCCGCGCGGAACGATCCGACGAACGGAACGTCGCACCGCCCCTGCGACATTCCCGGCCCTGGCCGCGCCGTTCTCCGCGCCTATCTCAGCAAAGATGACCAAGGTGCTCTTCAACGACGACTGCCCGATCTGCTCTTTCGAGATCAATCACTACGCCGCCTATGCGCGCGCAGAGGGGTTGCCGATACAATTCGACGACCTCAACGGGCCAGAGCGCGAGGCTTGGGGCATCGACGCCGATAGCGCCGCGCGCAGGCTCTATGTCGAGCATGACGGCATGCTTCTTTCCGGCATCCCCGCCTTCATCGTGCTGTGGCAACAGATGCCGCGCTACCACTGGCTCGCGCGCCTCGTCGCGCTCCCCGTTATCAAGCAGATCGCGTCAGCGGCCTATGATCACGCGCTCGCCCCGGCGATCTATCGCTGGCATCTGCGGCGCAAGGCACGCGCCGCCTAATCACGCCCGTCAACGCAGTGTTGACGCATCAATACGTGACGTTAACGGTTTTCGTGTTAGCGTAATCACATGGCGTACATGTACTCCCTCCCGGAGCGTGTCGCAGACGGGACCGTTCACATAATCGGGATCGGTCTTTCCATCGCGGCAACCACGCTCCTCGTCGTCTATGCGGCGCGCACCCAATCGGGCCTCGATGTCGCGGCGGTCAGCATTTATGGCGCGATGGCCATCCTCGCTTTCAGCGCCTCCGCGCTTTACCATATGACCCCCTGGGCCAATATGCGCGGGCTTCTGCAACGCGTCGATCACGCCGCGATTTATCTCAAAATCGCAGGCACCTACACGCCGCTTGTCGTTCTTTTGGGGTCGGCGTTCGGCTATGCGGTCTTGGGTTTCGTGTGGTGTCTCGCGCTCGCCGGCGCATTGGGCAAGCTCACCCAATGGCTCAAGCCCGGCCTTGCCTCGACACTGCTTTACATCGCCCTGGGATGGACGAGCCTCGTGCTCATCGGGCCCCTGATCATGGCGGTGCCCGCGCTCACATTGTGGCTAATGCTCGCAGGCGGGCTCGTCTACACGATCGGCGCGTTCGTCAACCATTGGGAAACCCTCCGGTTCAACGTCGCGATCTGGCATGTGTTCGTCCTTGCGGGCTCAACGCTCTTTTTCATCGCCATCCTCACCGCTCTCGACGCGCAGCGCGATGTGCCTTTGGCGCTCGCCGCCATGTGAACCCCGGGCTCTAACGCGGGCTAAAGCGCGGCTGGCCCCTTAGCTCGCCTCCCCCCGTAACTGACGCCACTGCGCGCAAACCGGCGGCCCGAAAGACGCGGCCTGCGCTCGCCTGCGCTCAAAGGCCTTTGAGCCCCAAAAGCCGCAGGATCACACTGATCGCCTGTCGCAAAGGCACGGTCGCGTCTTTAAGGGCGTCGGCAGCCGCGAAGCCCCTCAAACCCCCTACAGCGCAGCGGCGGTTTGTTGAACGATGGCGATGCGCGCCGCGTTGGGCGGATGGGTGCCCAGAAACCGGTTTCCAGGGTCCGGTATCCGCGAAAAGTAAGCCGCGCCGATGAGCGGGTCATAGCCTGAAAGCGCAGTGAGCACGTTTCCGAGCTGATCGGCCTCCAGCTCAAAATCTTTCGAGTAACTGCGCGCGCCGACGGCCGCGCCCAGCTCCTGCGCTGATTGCACGCCCGCTGCCGTTGCCCCCGATTGCGCCGCCAGGGCCCCAAAGATCGCCGCGCCCAGGCTCGCATTCTGCGCCTGCCGCTCGAGATGGCCCGCGATATGGTGCGCGGCCTCATGGCCAAGCACAAAAGCCAGCTCATCGGCGTTGCGCACATCCGTGATGAGCGCGCTCGTGAAGCCCAGAATGGGGCGGCCCTCCTCGTCGAGCGTCTGAAACGCATTGGGCGGGAACCGCGGATTGTCGTAAAGGCGGATCGAAAAATCGCAGTTGAGACGCGGCGCGCGCGCGCGGCATTCGCGTTCCACAACGGGCTCCATGCGGCGCACGATCTGCGCAAAGCTCTGCCGCGTCTGCGGCACTTGCGCGCCTTCGCGCACTTGCAAGACACTGGCCGATAAAGGGGTCTCCGCGCGCGGCGCTTGTGGGTCCGCACGCGGCACAGGCACCCCGCACGCCACAAGACACACCAGTGCCAAAAGTGAGAACCATGCTTTCATCATCGGTGAGGTCTCCTATCCGCTCAGAGCATAGCGGCCCCGGCCCGCCCCGCCACCCCTCTCTCGACCACTCCACAGCCCTGTGACAGGCGACAAATTCAGACCGCCCGAAGCGCATTGCCTCTTGCGGCGAACACGCGGCGCGATACTCTCGCGCCATGGTCACCGTCGAGCACGATTTCGATGCCACCGTCGTCACCCTTGTCGATGAAGGCCCAGCGCCGTTGCGCGAAGATATCACTCTCTCCGCCTTTGAGGATTGTATCACTGTCGAGCAGCTTGATGCGCGCACAGATACTCTCCAGAAGATAACGCTTTCGCTCGCCCAACTGCGTGATCTCGCCGCCGCGCTCAACGCCTCCGAAGGCATCTACCGTACCGCACCATGAGCGCAGGGTTTTACTGGGACGAGCGCTGTTTCTGGCTCTCAGGCGGCAATTACGCCTTCATGGCGCCGGTGGGCGGGCTCGTGCAGCCGCTGCCCGGCGGGCTGCCGGAGAACCCGGAGACAAAGCGCCGCTTCAAAAACCTGCTCGATGCCTCGGGCATGCTGGCGCATCTGACAGTCAGGCGCGCCGAAAGCGCCAGCGAAGAAGACCTGCGCCGCGTGCATCCTGAAAGCTATCTGAGCGCGTTCAAAGAGGCGTCAGCGGCGCAGGGCGGCGAGCTTGGCCTGCGCGCGCCGTTCGGGCCGGGGGGCTACGCGCAAGCCGCGCTCTCTGCGGGCCTCGCAAAAGCCGCGCTCGAAGATGTGCTCGCCGGTGCCGTCCCGCAGGCCTATGCGCTCTCGCGCCCGCCCGGGCACCATTGCCTGCCAGATTATCCCAACGGCTTTTGTCTTCTGGCCAATATCGCGGTGGCGCTTGAAGCGGCACGCGCGGCGCAGCCGGGGCTCAGAGCCGCGATCCTCGATTGGGATGTGCATCATGGCAATGGCACCGAGGCGATCTATGCCGAGCGGGCCGATACCCTCACGATCTCGATCCACCAAGAACGCAATTACCCGCTCGAGACCGGCATGGCTGAAACCGATGCCACGGCCAACATCAACGTTCCGCTCCCGCCGGGCGCGGGCCATGCGAGCTATCTCAAGGCCATGGAGCGCATCGTGATGCCCGCCTTGCGCGCATTTTCGCCCGATGTCATCGTCGTGGCCTGCGGTTTTGAAGCCGCAGCCTTCGATCCGCTCTCGCGCATGCTGGCCACGGCCGAGACCTTTCGCGCGCTGACCGACATGGCGCGCGCGGCGGCTCACGATCTTTGCCAGGGGCGGCTCGTGCTGGTGCATGAGGGGGGCTATAGCGAGGTTTATGTGCCCTTTTGCGGCCATGCCGTGATCGAGGCCCTGGTGCCCGACGGGCCAAAGGCCGCCGATCCCTTCGCGGCCACCCTCGCCGCCCGCCAACCCGGCGCGCGGTTTGAAAGCTTCCTAGACGCCCAAATCGATGATCTCGCCGCCGTCCACAAAGCCCGGGGGAACTGGTAACCGCGCCGTGAGCGCCTTAGGTACACCGGGCCAGCCTGCGCCAGCGCACCCTCAAAGAGCCCCCAAAATCGGAGAATGACATGGCCGAAATCACGCCCGCCCAGGCCTTCCTCATGACGCGCCGCTCGCGTCCGTTGCGCACGCTCAAAAAACCAGCCCCGCAACGCCCCGTCGTTGAAAACATGCTGCGCATGGCCGCCCGCGTGCCCGATCACGGCAAGCTTGAGCCCTGGCGCTTCGTGGTGCTCGAAGAGAAAGCCTTGCGCCGCGTGGCCGAGCGCGCCAAAGAGTTCGTCGCGCGCGATGACACCCTGCCCAGCCTCGCGCATTCACAGTTTGAAACCAGCCCCTTCGCCGTCGTCGTCATCGAAAGCCCAAAGATCGAGGCGAAGATCCCGCGCATCGAACAGACCTATTCAACGGGCGCGGTCTGTCTGGGGCTCGTAAACGCGGCGCTCGCCTCGGGCTTCGGGGCCAACTGGCTTTCGGGCGCGCTGAGCCATGATGCTGATTTCACGGCAGAGGCCTTCGGCACCCAGATGCACGAGCGCGTCGCGGGCATCGTCCATATCGGCTCCTGCGATGAGCTGCCCTCCGACCGTCCGCGCCCCGATATCGCCGCAAAGACCGACTGGAAGACAGCTTGATCTTCGAGGCCTTCTTTCAGGCCCTCGGGCAGATGACAGACCCGCGCTTTCGCGGCATCTTGTGGCGCGGGATCGGGCTCACGATCGCGCTCCTGATCGCGGCATATGCCGGGCTTTTATGGCTTGTGGAATGGCTTACCAGCGAGCCGGTGATCCTTCCCGGCGTGGGCCAGGTCACCTGGCTCGGCGATCTGCTTGGCTTGGGGTCGCTCGTTTTCATGATCTTTTTGTCGATTTTCCTCATGATCCCCGTCGCCTCGGCCATCACCTCGCTTTTTCTCGATGAAGTCGCCGACGCGGTCGAGGCCCGCCATTATCCCCATCTTCGGCGTCCAGACCGGGCGAGCTTCTGGGACGGGCTGCGCGACACGGTCAACTTTCTGGGCGTGCTTTTGGCCGCCAACATTCTGGCGTTCATTCTCTACGCGCTCTTCGCGCCCGCCGCGCCGCTCATTTTCATCGCCATCAACGGCTTCCTGCTGGGCCGCGAATATTTCACGATCTCGGCCATGCGCCATTTGGGCCGCGAAGGCGCGCGGCAAAAGCGCGGCGAGCATTCAGGCATCATCTGGGCGGCGGGGTGCCTGATGGCGGTGCCTTTGATGATCCCGCTTCTCAACCTCTTCATCCCGATCCTCGGGGCAGCAACCTTCACCCATATCTTCCACCGCCTTGAAAGAGGCCCGGATCCGCGCGCCTGAAATGCGCCCAAGCCGCCGCGCCCAAGGTGCCGCGCCTGGGGCCGCGCGCTTTCTGGGGGCTGTCTGGGGCCTATCTGGCGGCCAGCACTGGCAAAAGCACGGCTGTGCCAGGCGACGATTGGATTAAGACACCCCGATATCGCCCCGGATGTAACCCCGGATACCACCCCGTGCGCCGCCACGCTTTCGCCCCAAGCGCGCGCCGCTACATCCGGTTGAACCAGTCGATATCGCGGATGCTGATCACGCCCGAAAAGATCACCCCCGCGATGATCGCCCAAAGCACGAAGGCGATGCCAGTCGTGATGAGAAAGCGCTTTTTGAGCTGCGGGTTTTCCGGGCTGCCCGCATGGGTCCCCGGGACAATCTCGCCCCGGTCGCCCTGGGTCTCCAGACGCACCGGCAGCACGCATAAAAGGGTCAGAAACCAAATGACCGCGTAAAGGACAATCGCTGAGGTCACGCCCATCTCATCAAACCTCTTCGAGTTCGATGAGCGTGCCGTTGAAATCCTTCGGATGGAGGAACAGGACAGGCTTGCCATGGGCCCCGATCTTGGGGTCGCCATTGCCCAGAACCCGCGCGCCTTGCGTTTTGAGATGATCGCGCGCGACGAGGATATCATCGACTTCGTAGCAAACATGATGGATCCCGCCGGAAGGGTTTTTATCGAGAAAACCCTGGATCGGAGAGCCCTCGCCCAGCGGGTAGAGAAGTTCGATCTTGGTGTTTGGCAAGTCGATGAAGATCACAGTGACCCCGTGATCGGGCTCATCCTGGGGCGCGCCGACATCCGCGCCCAGCATCGTGCGATATTGGGCCGCTGCCGCATCAAGGTCAGGCACGGCAATCGCGACATGGTTCAAGCGGCCTATCATGGGGCGTTCCTTCCAGCTGTTAAGGGAGCGTTAGCTTTCATGGCGTTTTATGCTGTTCAGCCAGGGAGGGCCAGATGAACCCGATGGATGACCTTGTGAAGATGCAGCCCGCCACGGCGATGCGCCCGCTTTTGGGCCAGACCGTGCTCGCCGTTGAAGATAGCCGTTTCGCTTGCGAAGCGATCCGCCTGGTTTGCCTGCGTTCCGGCGCGCGCGTGCGCCGCGCCGATTGCCTCCAATCGGCGCGCAGGCATCTGCGCGTCTACCGCCCCACGATTGTCCTGATCGATGAGGGCCTTCCCGATGGCTCGGGGATCGAGCTCATCGAAGAGGTCGCGCGCGCGGGCGAGGACGGCCCGATTGTTCTTGGGATCAGCGCAGATGACAGCCGCGAGAGCGCGGCGCTTGAAGCGGGTGCCAACGGCTTTCTTGTCAAACCTCTCCGGTCGCTCGCGGCCTTTCAAAACGCCGTGCTGTCCCATCTGCCGAAAGAGAAGCGCCCGGTCGGGCCCCGGCCCGTCGCCAATGACGAGATCGCACCAGAGGATATCGCGTATCGCGATGATATCGCCCATGCCCGCCATGCGCTCGCCGAGGGCCGCGCGGCCTATGTCGCGCAATTTATCGCAGGCGTGGCCCAAAGCGTGGCAGATCGCGCGCTCGGTGCCCAGGCGCAAAAGCTGGCCTGGCTGCCTGAGAGCTTTGAAGAACGAAGAAAGCTCGCCTGTCTTTTGGAAGAACGGCTGGGCGAGCGCGCCGCGATCTAGCAAAAGCGCGCGCGGGTCCGTTGGCAGGGATCGGGCCAGAGCCCCGCCGAAAGCAGCGATGCGGCACCACGGCTGGCAGCCTCGCTGCGCGTGAGCACCTTTGCAAGCCTTGGGAGCCTGAGCAGTCTTGAAGCCGCAAGCCGCCCCGCACCTTTGCCAGCGCGCTTTCCCGCTAGGCTGGCAGCAACGCCGCAGCGCCCTGACAACCTCCTGGCAGCCCCCTGGCAGCCCCCTGGCGGACCTCATGGCGGACCCACTGGCGGATCCCATGTCAGCCACCCTAGCGCCCCCCTCGGCAGCCCCCCTGGCAGCGCCCATGGCAGCCACCCAACTCATAGCCCCCCCTCGCAGCCTCACCTTAGCCTGGGAGCAGCCTCGGCACCCTGAGGGCAGCCCGGTCGCAAAAAAGCGGCGGCCTCGAAATTGCCCCGCAGCCTGGAGCGCCCCGCAGCGCCCAACGACCACGGCGTCCGGAGCGGCCCGCCCCCGCGCTCGCCGCACTCGCCGCGCCGCGCCGCGCCGCGAAACCACGCGCGCCGCAAGCTCAGGGCGCGTCAAGCGCCGGATCAGAGCCCACGCGCACCAAAGCGGTCAGCCCGCTCAACCGCTCTCTCTGCCGCCCGTCTTCATCGAAATTCGAGGGCGACAGCCAAAGATCAAAGGCCTCGCTCAAAGCGGGCCAATCCGCATCGGTCACCGCGAACCAGGCGGTGTCGCGGTTTTGACCTTTGACAACCATGTGCTGGCGAAAAACCCCTTCAAAAGAGAAGCCAAGCCGCTGCGCCGCACGCCGCGACGCCAGGTTGCGCGCATCGCATTTCCACTCATAGCGCCGATATCCATGGGCGAAGGCCCAGCGCATCATCAAGATCATCGCCTCGCTTGCGCCCGGGCTGCGCTGAAAGGCGGGGGCAAACGCGATCCCGCCCACCTCAATCGTCCCCTGGGCCGGTTTCACCCGCATCAGCGCGGCCTTGCCCAGGGCGCGCCCGCTTTGCGCATCGCAAAGCGCGTAATAGTGAAATCCGCCATCGCTCAAAAGCTCGCCCATCTGCCGGTGAAACGCGGCCGCGGAGCGAAATGGCCCCCAGGGCATAAACCGCCAAAGCGCCTCATTGCCCGCGCAAGCGCTATGCAAATCAGCGGCGTGGGCCGCCACATCAAATGCCTCGCAGCGCACAAAGCGGCCCGCCAGCGCCTCGCCGCTTGGCGCGTCCGCCCCCGCCCAATCGCTCAAATCCAACTCTTTTGGCAATGAATTGCCCCCACGCTCCCACAATTGAGCCACATTCGCAGGGCATTCGCTAACTGTCTACTCGGGGGCCCTGGGAGAAAGAGCCAATGATGTCAAAGATATCCGCCCATCTTGCCTCGTCGCGCATTTCGCATGTCGCGGACTGGGCCGTGCTCACGCTGGGCGTCCTCATGCTCACCACCGCCATCATCGGCACAATCGTCACGCCCGCCATCTCGATTCAGGCCGATGCCGATCTCGAAACAGCGCGCGCCAACGCGGCGCTCTGAGCGTCTGAGCTGGTCTCAGGGACGCTCGAATTGCGCCAACCATCCCTGTTCAGCCACGAGCGAACCAAAATATCGCGCGCCCTCCAGGGTCCAATGGCCATAATCAAACATCGTCTTGCGCCCCTCGGGCGTCGTTAACGCACAGCCGCGCGCCGCCTCATCGCACATCAGATCGCGGCGCGAAAAATAGACTGCGCCATGCGCTTCAGCCACCGTGCGCAAAGCTGCATTGCGCCGCCGCGGTTCGCTCTCCTCCGAGGCAAAGGCAATCTGCGCGAGGCGCGCGGGGTCCGGGCGCGTTTGGTGCCGCTGCACGAACCAATCATAAATCGGCACCGTGCCGGGCGAGACAAATTGCGCCGTGTTCCCAACAACGCCCACATTCTTGCCGCGCGCCCTGAGCTCATCGATGAACTCGCCCAAAACCTCGGCATCCCGCCGCGCATATCTCGGAGCAATCAAGATAACATCGGCCCGCGCGAAATCCGGCGAGGCATAGAGCAGATCGCGCTCGCGGCGCGAAAAGCCCGCCTGTATCCCAAATCTTGAAAAGCCAAGGCCCTCAAAAGCCGCCGCATTGAGGTAAAGCGCATTGAAAAAGTCCTTGGCATGCGAGTTCCCAAGAACAAGCACATTGAGCTCCGTCCCCTCGGCGAAGGTGAGCTTTGAGATATCCGCCTCCGTCGGCTTGCCCCGCGCATCGCGTATCGTTGCCAGATCCTCGCCCTTGAGCGTCATGAGTGGCTGCCAGCTCAGATCGCGCAGCGCAGCGTTGTCGATTTCATTCTCGCCATAAAGCGCGGCGACATCCGAGGCGCGCGGCCCGATCAAAAGGTCAGTTTGCTTCACAATCAGAACAAACGCGCCCAGAACGGCGAGCGCACTGGCCAAAGACCCCGCGAAGAGAAAGCCTTTCACGTCAAAGCGAAAGCGCCGCTCCACGAGGTGATAGCCGAGACGCGACGCGACATAGGTCAGCCCAAGCCAGATGCCGTAATCAAGCGCGCCGGGCGCTTCAACGCTTGCGAGCCGCCCGAAAGCAAAAATTGGAAAGTGCCAGAGATAAAGAGAATAAGAGAGCTTCCCGATATGAACCATCGGCGCCAAAGACAAAGCCCGCGTCACCCCTTCGCCTGGGCGTGCGAACCAAAGCAAGGCCATGCTCGCCAAAACCGTGGGGAGCGTCGCGATCCCCGGATGGGCGACCTCCCCGAGATCAATGAGGATCATGCTCAGCGCCAAAACCAAAAGCGC
>JBCCTH010000050.1:0-14599 GCA_039198835.1 Pseudomonadota bacterium
CCCAACCCCGCCGGGGCGGCCCATAAAGCGCCATCCGGGGCGGCGTGGCCCGACTCAGTTTTCGACGGGCACGCCGCTCAGCATGCCTTCGATCCGTGCCCTTGTTTGCGGCGTTTTCGCAAGGCGCAAGAAGGCCGCGCGCTCTCTGTCGAGGAGATCTTGTTCGGATTGTTCAAGGGGGGCCTCCCCTTCCACATTCACCACGATTGTCGCGATTTCCATGGCTGTGGTCTTGTTGTGCGGGCTGAACCATCCTTTCGCGAGGCCGTCATCCATGAAGCTTTCCATCCGCGCGAGAATGGAGCGCCCGGGCAGGAGGAAGTGAGGCTCGGGCGGCGCTTGATAGGCCGGGGTCATCGCCTCGATCGCCGCGGTGGCCTCAGAGATGAGCTTGTCTCTGTTCATCACGCTCCGGTCATGGTCTGGCAGGAAATAGCGGAGCTTTGAAGCAGCTTCCGGGCTCGCGCCGGTCTTGCCATAGCCCACTTGCATCCAGCTTTGCCAGGCGGCCTCTTCGGGCGTGTTGCCTTTGGCCCAGCGGGCCATTGTCTCTTTCACCCCGCCGCCCGATGGCACGAGCCCCACGCCCGCCTCCACGAGCCCCAGCACCGAATTTGCATGGGTCACGAGCGCGTCGCAATGCAGCAGCACTTCAAACCCGCCGCCCAAAGAGAGGCCAGAGGGCGCGCCGATCACCGGGACGGGGGCATATTTGAGCTTGAGAACAGCCTGTTGGAAATCATCGAGGAAGGCGTCCATTTCCTCCCATGCCGCGTCTGCTATGAACGCGGCGAAACGGTTGAGATCGACGCCCGCGGAATAGTGCTGCGCGTCATTGTGGATCAGGATCCCGCGGCCGGGATCCTCGGCGGCGGCATGGACGATGGCCATGCTCTCCCCCGTGAGGGCGTTGGCTTTTGAATGAAACTCGACGAGCCGAAGACCGTCGATATCCCAAAGGCTGGCTGCCTGATTTGTCAGGAGGGGGGAAAGTGTCTTGCGGGTGAGCGAGAAGCGCTGAGTGCCGGGCGGGAGCGCCACGGGGCGGTAGCCCTCGGTGGTTCGGACATGGAGCGCGCCTTGGGTTTTGTAAAACGGGCGTGCATCCGCGAGCGCTGGCGGCACCTCGGCCCCGCCTTCGCGCGCGAGCTCGGCCACCGTTTCAGCCCCGAGCGCATCGATCATCTCAAAGGGGCCGCGGACCCAATTGAAGCCCATCTTCATGGCGTCATCGATATCTTGCGGGCTGGTCGTCACGTCTGGCAACAGCGACGCGGCATAAGCAAGCACGCGGCCCAGCACGGCGCGGGCGAATTTGGTCTGATCGTCGTCGCCTTCGATGAGATCTGTGAGCGTTTCCGCATTTTGCGCCAAAAGGTCTGCGGCGCGCCGCGCTTTCAACGGCAAATCACCTGCCCTGTCGCGCAACGAGCCATCGAGGTTCATCGCTTTTTGGTCTCGGTAAAAGCCGCCCTTGCCGCCTTTATCGCCCGTAAAACCCTGCGCGATCATCTCATCTATCAGCGGCTTTGCGGGATTGTTCGAGCGGCCCACCTCATGAAACGGGTCATCGGGCGGCAGGATATCGCCCAGCGTGTCAACAACGTCGGACATCAGATCAACGCCGATGAGATCGTAGAGGCCGAAAATCCCGGTCTTGGGGATGCCCATGGGGCGGCCCATGATGGCGTCAGCCTCCTCGATGGTCAGGCGCTTCTTGAAAGTTTCATCAAGGCCGACCTGGAGCGCGAAGACGCCGACGCGATTGCCGAGAAAGCCGGGGGTATCGGCGCAGGGCACGACCCCCTTGCCGAGCACTTCATCATTGTATTGCGCGAGCCGCGCCATCACATCGGCGCGCGTGACCGCGCCGCGCACCAATTCAAGGAGCCGCATGTAGCGCACCGGGTTGAAATAATGGGTGATCGCAAAGCGTTCCTGAAAGGCCTGGCTTCGGCCTTCGGTGAGCAAACTTATAGGGATCGTGGAGGTGTTGGAGGTTATGATGCAGGTGTCGCTGACGGTGTTTTCGAGCCGTTGGTAAAGCGCGCGTTTGAGATCGAGGCGCTCGACGATGGCCTCGACCACCCAATCGCAATCAGCGAGCTTATCGAAATCCTTTTCAATCGTGCCGGTATGGATGCGATTTAGGCAATCTTTACTATGCAGCGCGGGCGGGTCTGATTTTTTGAGGCGCTCCAGGGCATAATCTGTGGCGTCTGTTGTCAGATCGAGGAGGAGAACATCATGACCGGCATTGGCGATCTGGCCCGCGATGCCCGAGCCCATGGTTCCTGCGCCGATGACGGCGATGTTTTTGAAGGTCATTTCAGGGGTCCTTGATATGGGGCGGGTGGGGCAGCGGGGCGCGCGCTTATCGTTCCGCCCGCGGGGCCGCAAAGCCGTTTTGGCGCAGTGCTCCCACGCGAAATGTCACGCGGGGAGGCGCCAGGATTGCCTCCGGCGGGCGTATTTCTGGCAAAAGGTCGGGGTGGACGCGCTCAAGCTTCGATATCCTCTGCGCTGAGGAAAGCGCGCAGCGCTTGAGTGACGTCCCATGGCTGTTCTGTGATTGACATGTGGCCCGATTGCGCGATCTCGATGCGCTCGCCGCCCAGGGAGGCATGGAGCTTTCTCCCCGCTTTGATCGGCGTCATCTTATCTTGCCCGCTGAGGATGCAGAGCGTTGGGCAGGTGATCTTGGCGGCGGCGTCCGGGCCACCTTGATATTCATTGCACGCGTTGAGATCGGCATAGAGGGCGCCGGGCGCGTTGGAGGCCATGAGCCTGCCGCCATAGTGCATGTGAGACGCGCCGGGCATTGTATGATCGTGGATATGGCCCGTTGCGCCATGGCCCCAATCCATCATGGCGCGGATCGCCTTGGGCTCCTTTTCTTTGGCAAGGCGCAAGAGATAATCGTTGACGGGAATGGCGAGCGCTGTCGCGATAAAGGTCGCGGAGCGGACTTTTTGCGCGTGGCGGCTTGCCAGTTCGAGGGCGATGAGGCCGCCCTGGGAATGGCCCGCGATATGGGCGCTGTCGATGCCGGCGTTCTCCATGAAGCGGGCCAGCCAATCGGCCATCTCTTCAATCGAAGTAAGTGGCGCGCCGCCGCTCTGACCATGGCCGGGAAAATCGGGTGTGATGGCTTCCCACCCTCGATTGGCGAGGAAGCGGTGCTGGAGCATATAGCCCAAATGGTTTTGCCCGGAGCCATGGATAAAGAGGACGACCTCGCCGGAAGGGTCGAAAGCGCGACCACCGGTCGAGGCAAAGACCTCTTCTTCGTTGATCATGAGCCTCATTCGGCGGCCATCGCAGGCGCGGCGCGCCCTGCGGCCTTGAGCGCCTGACCGAAATCGGCGGCGATATCATCGAAATCTTCGAGGCCCACGGAAATGCGCACGAGATCATCGGTGAGGCCAGCCGCGCGCATGGCCTCTGATGTGATATGGCTGTGCGTCGTCGATCCCGGGTGGATGACGAGGGTTTTGGCATCGCCGACATTGGCCAGATGGCTTGCGAGCTCGACGCTTTCAATAAAGGCCGACGCCGCAGCGCGGCCGCCTTTGACACCCATGGCAATGATCGATCCCTGCCCCTTGGGCATCAGCCGCGCGGCGACCTCATGATCGGGGTGATCCGGCATGGCGGGGTGCTTGACCCAAGCGACCTGATCATGATCCGCCAGGAAACTGAGCATTTTAGCCGTATTTGCCATGTGCCGTTCCATGCGAAGCGGCAATGTCTCTAGGCCTTGCAGGATGTAGAACGCATTTTGCGGGCTCATGCAGGGGCCTGCATTCATCATGCCCTCGGTGCGGACGCGGGTGGCGAAAGCCATCGGGCCGAACTCTTCCCACAGATTGACGCCCTGATAGCCGAAATGCGGGGTCGTCAATGTCGGGAACTTGCCGGGCGTCGCGCCCCAATCGAAATTACCGCCGTCGATCACCGCACCGCCAAGCGCCACGCCATGCCCGCCGATCCATTTCGTGAGCGAGTGGATAACGATGTTTGCACCATGGGCGATGGGCTTGATCATCCAGGGCGTGTTGAAGGTGGCATCGATCACGAGAGGGACATTCGCCGCCTTTGTGATTTCGGCGACGGCGGGCACATCCATGATATCCATGCCCGGGTTTCCGATGACCTCCCCAAAGACCATCTTCGTGTTGTCTTGGATAGCGGCGCGGATCTCATCAGGGTCATTGGGGGCGACGAAGGTCGTTGTGATCCCATAACGGCTCAGCGTGTGCTGAAAGAGATTGATATTGGCACCATACATCTGGCTTGAGGCGACGATATGATCCCCCGCTGAGCAGAGCGCGAGCACGGTGACAAAAAGCGCCGACATGCCCGATGCTGTTGCCACGGCGGCCACCCCGCCATCGAGCGCGGCAAGGCGCTGTTCAAGGACAGCCACCGTCGGGTTCGTGAGGCGCGAGTAAATATGACCGCCGATTTCCATGTTAAAGAGCGCCGCGGCCTGCTCTGTATCGGAAAACACATAGGACGTTGTCTGGTGGATCGGCACAGCGCGCGATCCGAAGCGCGCATCGGGTGATTGGCCCGCATGCAGGCTGAGCGTGTCGAATTTGTAGTCGGCCATGGGAAAATCCTCCCCTCCCAGTGTCAACGGTTGGCCTGTCTTGCCTCCCATGGCGGCTTGGGACAAGGGGGCGCGCGCAATAATTGGATGGGGTTTGGCCGCGGCGCGACTTGGGTTTGATGCATTTTTGGCAACGCTGTGTCGCGCAATGCGCGATTGTTCGACATTCGAGCGATTGGCCTCTTGTTTTTGGCAAAGCGCGCGAATTCGCGTTACCGATGCGTAGCTGGGCGGTAAGATATCGCCCAAGGTGCTTGCGCGCCGCTCGGTTCGGTTAGGAAGGCCCATGTCAACCGTTTTCGAGACCCTCGCCGCGGATAAAGCTTTTAGCATTCTGGTGAGCCTGGTTCTGAGCGTCGATGAAACGCTTGATGCCGGGTTGGTCGAGACATTGGAGGACCCCGATTTCGGGTCCACCCTTTTCGCGCCTACGAATGACGCTTTCGTCGCGATGGCCAATGATTTTGGCTGCACGGCGCAAGATGAAGAGGGCGCGACAAGCTATCTTCTGGCGGCTGCGAGTGCGCTCAATGAAGGCGATGCGGGCGGCTTTCTGGCGGACATTCTTCTTTACCATGTCACATCCCCCGAGCTCGAAGACACTGATCTCGGGTCAGGGCAGGTTCTCAAAACGCTAGCGGATGTGGACCTCAAGGTCTTCAACGGGGCGCTTGTTGACGCCGACCCGGATAATCCGAACGCTGCCCTGGGCGAGATCGAGACAACTGAAAATGGCGTGATCATCCCGATTGATCAGGTGCTTTTGCCGCTTGATATTCAGGTGGGCGACGATGGTGACGAGGAAAGCGAAGCCGAGACGGACCTCGATGCGCTTCATCTCGTTGAGAGCGACGAGATCGCGGGCGACGCGCGCGCGGGCGATGAGAGCGCGCCGGATGGCGCGAACGCAGCGCCCGGTTTTGACACGCAAGAAGAGCCCCAGGCGGGCGTGCTCGGCTCGTCAGACATCACAGAAGACGAGATCATCCGACTTTTGCTTTCGCAGGGAGAAGGCGGGGACGGGCTCTTGGTTTCCAGCGTCAATGAAAAATGGCGCGTGCTCATAGAAGATGCCGAGGAACTCGGCGACGATGATATCTTCTTCATCTGATCCCTTGCAGGCGCGATTTTAGCGCTGGGGCGTTTATCTCTGTACCTCGGCAAGCGAAAAGGCTTTCCTGCATACACCCATATCGATGGCCTTGCCTGTGAGAGCGTCGCTCGCAGGGGCCATGGCGAACCTGAAAGCAAGCCCATGACACAGTTTGATGCCGAGCCCATTGCCTCACATTTCATCGATGGCGCTTACGTCGAAGATGTGAGCGGCGACGTTATCGATGTGGTTTATGCCGCAAATGGCGAGAAGATCGCCCAGGTGCATTGCGCCACGCCAGCGATCATCGAGCGCGCCCTGGCCAGCGCGCGCGCCGCGCAACCGGCCTGGGCCGCCCTGACGGGCACCGAACGCGGGCGCGTTTTGCGACGTGCCGCAGACATCATCCGCGCCCGCAACAGGGAATTATCTGTCCTTGAGACGCTCGACACGGGAAAGCCGCTCCAAGAGACCCTCGCGGTCGACGCGACATCGGGCGCGGACGCGCTTGAATATTTTGGTGGGCTGGCGGGGAGCCTCACGGGCCAGCACATCCCCCTGGGTGGCGATTTCGCCTATACGATCCGCGAGGCTTTGGGCGTTTGCGTGGGCATCGGCGCATGGAATTACCCCACGCAGATCGCCTGCTGGAAGGGCGCGCCCGCATTGGCCTGCGGCAATGCGATGATCTTCAAGCCCTCCGAGGAGACGCCGCTTTGTGCGCTGAAAATGGCGGAGATACTTCATGAAGCGGGTCTTCCGGCAGGTCTTTACAATGTGATCCAGGGGCGCGGCGCGGTGGGTGGCGCTTTGGTCAATGATCCGCGCGTCGCAAAAGTCTCGCTCACGGGCTCTGCCCCAACGGGCAAAAAGGTCTATGCGGCGGCAGCGCAGGGCATGAAGCACGTCACAATGGAGCTTGGCGGGAAATCTCCTTTGATCATTTTCGACGATGCCAATCTCGACGACGCGGTTTCGGGCGCGATTGTGGGGAACTTCTTTTCATCGGGTCAGGTCTGCTCGAACGGCACGCGTGTTTTCGTCCAAAGTGGCATCAAGGATGCGTTCCTTGCGCGTCTCAAGGAGCGTACTGAGGCGGCGCGCGCGGGCGATCCGCTTGATGAGGCAACGAACTTTGGTCCGATGGTTTCGGCGCGCCAGCTTGAGATCGTGGAAAGCTATATCGCGACGGGTAAAGAGGAGGGGGCAACGCTCCTCACCGGGGGGAGCCGCTTCCCGGGCGGCGGCAACTTTCTGCGACCGACGATTTTCACCGATGTCACCGACGACATGACGATCGCGCGGGAAGAGATCTTTGGCCCGGTCCTCTCGGTGCTGGACTTCGATGAAGAAGACGATGTCGTCGCGCGGGCAAACGCGACCGAGCTTGGGCTTTCGGCAGGCGTTTTTACCAGCGATCTAACACGCGCCCACCGGGTGATCGCGCGCCTTGAAGCGGGAACCTGCTGGATAAACCAATACAATCCCGCGCCGGTCGAGGTCCCCTTTGGGGGCGTTAAAGGGTCTGGCGTCGGTCGGGAGAACTCGAAAGCCGCCATCGAGCATTATTCTCAACTCAAGAGCGTCTATGTCGGCATGGGTCCGGTGGAGGCTCCGTTTTGAACAGGCGCAAGCGCGCGATCTGGGGAGCGTTCCAAGACCACGATGGAAGCTGAATATGTGATCATAGGGGCGGGCTCTGCGGGCTGCGCTTTGGCTTACAGGCTCTCTGAGGCTGGCCATTCTGTCATCGTGATCGAGTTTGGCGGCTCGGATCGGGGCCCGCTCATCAATATGCCCGGCGCGCTCTCGTATCCGATGAATATGAAGCGCTATGATTGGGGCTTCCGCACAGAACCCGAGCCCCATCTGGGCGATCGGCGGCTGGCTTGCCCGAGAGGCAAGGTTTTGGGTGGCTCGAGTTCGATCAACGGCATGATCTATGTGCGCGGCCATGCCGAAGATTATAACCATTGGCGCGATAGCGGTGCCGAGGGTTGGGGCTTTGGCGATGTCTTGCCGTATTTTCAACGCATGGAACATTGGCATGGCAGCCCGCGCGAAAGCGAAAGCGATGCCGGCGCCTGGCGCGGACAACACGGGCCTTTGCACATCACGCGCGGACAAGGGGACAACCCTTTGGTGCGCGCCTTCATCGAAGCGGGCGCGCAGGCCGGATATCCGCTCACCCAGGATTACAACGGATACCAGCAAGAAGGCTTCGGCCCGTTTGACAAGACCGTCTGGAAAGGCGCGCGGTGGTCTGCGGCCAAGGCATATCTCAGGCCCGCCCAGGCCACGGGCCGGTGCATCGTGGCGCGAGGCCTCGCACGCAAGATCCTCTTTGTCGAAGGACATGCGCGCGCCGTTGATATGGGCGGCTATGAGATCAAAGCGCGGCGCGAGATCATCCTCTCGGCCTCATCGATCAACTCACCCAAGCTCTTGATGCTCTCGGGGATAGGCCCGGCAGCGCATCTGGCCCAGCACGGCATTGATCTGATCGCCGATCGCCCGGGTGTGGGCCGAAATCTGCAAGATCATCTGGAGCTTTATCTCCAAATGGCCGCCTCAAAGCCTGTGAGCCTCTTCAAATACTGGAACCTGTGGGGCAAGGCCTATGTCGGGGCGCGCTGGCTTTTGCGGCGCGATGGGCCAGGGGCGTCAAACGGCTTTGACGCGGCGGGCTTCATTCGCAGTGCGGCGGGTGTCGATTATCCCGATATCCAGTTTCATTTCCTCCCCTTGGCGGTGCGCTATGATGGCAAGGCCGCGTCTGAGGGGCATGGATTTCAGGTTCATCTCGGCCCGATGCGGTCGGTCTCGCGCGGGGCGGTCACGCTGCGCTCTAGCGATCCAGAGGAAGCCCCACGCATTCTCTTCAACTACATGTCCGACCCCTCGGACTGGCGCGATTTTCGGCGCGCGATCCGCTTGACCCGCGAAATCCTCTCTCAAAAGGCATTAGAAGAGTTCACGCGCCATGAGATCCAACCGGGGGCCGCGGCACAAACAGACGAAGAGCTTGACGCATTCATTCGCGACCATGTGGAAAGCGCCTATCACCCCTGCGGGACCTGCAAGATGGGAGCCGCCAGCGACCCCAGCGCCGTCGTCGATGCCGAATGCCGGGTGATCGGGGTCGCGGGGCTGCGCGTGATCGATAGCTCGATCTTCCCGCGGATCACCAATGGCAATCTGAATGCGCCGTCGATCATGGCGGGAGAGAAGGGTGCCGATCACATCCTGGGCAAGCGCCTTCCGGCCTCCAATGCCGAGCCATGGAAGCACCCCGCCTGGCAGAGCCAGCAGCGATAGAGGCAAGCGCCATAGCCGCCAGTTGCCGATTGTCTGCAACCTGTCTAACCAAGCAAAAAAGGGAGAGCGGCATGACTTTAGCGATAGGCGGCGAAAACCTCATCGATTTCGTCCAGGATGGCAGCGAGCGGATGCCGCCTGCCTATGTCGCGCTGCCGGGCGGCTCGCCGATGAATGTGGCGATGGCGGCCGCCCGCCAGGGCCTTCAGGCGCATTACCTCACGCCGGTGAGCCAGGACAGCCTGGGCGACCTGATCGCGCGCAGGCTCAAAGAGGATGGGGTCAATCTGGCCACGCCGCGCAGGCCTGAGCCGACATCATTGGCGGTCGTGTCTCTCAAAGACGGCGCGGCGACCTATGCGTTCTACCGCGAAGGCACGGCAGAACGGCAGGTGACGCGCGCGCAGCTTGAAGACTCCGCTCCAAGCGACATGACAGCCTTTCACATCGGATCGCTGGCTGTCACAGGCGGCGCGGATGCGCCTGCTTATGAGAGCTTTCATAAAGCTTGCCATGCGCGCGGGCTTCTCACGAGCTATGATCCCAATGTGCGCCCTTCGCTCACGCCCGACCGCGACGGATTTATCGCGCGCATGGAGCGGATCGCAGGGCATTCAACGCTGTTGAAGCTTTCAGACGAAGATCTGCATTGGGTCTATCCGAAGATGACAGAGGAGGATGCCCTGGCTCGGCTCGCGGCTTTGTCAGGCGCGGCGCTCATTGTTCTGACCAAAGGGCCAGAGGGCGCCCGGGCTCTGGCCGCAGACATGCGCGCCCAGATACCTGCCGCGCCCGTTGATCCGTTGGTCGATACGGTGGGCGCGGGCGATACCTTCATGGCCACGCTCATTCGCCTGATGGCCGAGCGCAAGGGCGATTACCGGTTCGAAAGTGCTGATCTCGAGCGGATGCTGGCAACGGCGTCTCAGGCGGCCGCGATCAATTGCACGCGCGCTGGCTGCCAGCCGCCGACCCTCGCTGAGCTTGCCACAGCTTTAGCCGAGTAGCCACCTGTGCGCGATGCGCACGAAAATCACCGTCAGAACGATCCGCACCAAATGGTGCATCGCCACAAGGACAGGGCTGGCATCAAGCGCAAGCGCGATGAGGCCCATTTCGGCCAAACCACCCGGCGCAAAGCTCACGAAGGCGGCGTCATAGGCCATGATTGTCGCCTGCGACACCGCGAGCGCAGCGAGCGCCGTGAGACCAAACATCGCGCCGACCGCGAGAAGCGTGAAGCTGAAAGCGCGCGCCAGAATGCGCGGCGTGGCCCCCGCGAATTGCTTGGCGAGCCCCGTCCCCACGACAAGCTGTGCCAGCGCGAGGAGCCATTCCGGGCTGGTGAGAGACACCAGACCGAGCCCATGCACGATAGCCACCAAAACGAGCGGACCCATGAGATGACCGGCCGGTATCTTGAGAAGCTGCCCGCCCAGGAGCCCTGCGATGGAAAGAAGCGCGATCAAAAGCGCATCGAGCAAACCCTGTGCGCCTTCGGCAGGCCCAGCACCATCTGCGCCTTGCAGAGATTGCCCCGCAAGCAGGCTAAAAAGCAGCGGGACAGTCACCACAACGATCACGATGCGCGCGAAATGATGCACTGTCAGAAGCATCGCGTTGCCGCCCGCTTGCTCGCCGAGCGCCACACCTTCGACGAGCCCGCCCGGCATCGCGCCGTATAGCGCAGTGGCCCGGTCATAGCCCGCCACGCGGCGATAAATAATGTAGCCCACAATATGCGCGAGGATCACAAAGATCGCCACCGCCAGGAGCGAAATCCAGATCGTCGGCAGTTTGGCGATGAGATCTGGCGAAAACCGCGCCCCTATCAGCGCGCCGATCACAGCCACGAAAAAGAACCTGAGGCCCTTTGGCAGCCAAAACGGCTCGGCCCCCTGCGCGCTCCGCCAGATCACGACCGGGGCCACTACGCACAAAGACCCGAGCAGATAAGGCATGGGTAGCGCGAGGGCATCCGCCGCCAACCCGCCAACGAGCCCCAGGGCGAGATGCGCGGCGAGGGATTGGAGGGCGCCCACGGTCATGCCCTTTCCTAGGCCCCCTGTCGCGCCGCCACAACGCACCCCGGGCCTTCGGGTAAAGGAAGCTTCCCAGAAAGCACATTGTCATGCTAGGAAACACCAAAGCCGGGCAAAAGACCCGAACGATGAGGCAGAGTATGAGTAGTCCCCTGATTGACGACGCGTTGCGCGACGAGATTTTAGCGCGCCCCGATGCTGTTTTAGACGACAAAGCCGTTATGCGCGCCCTGGTGGCAGCCCATCAAAAGACCATGGGGGGCAATGTCATTGATTTGCGTGGCATCGCCATGGAGCGGCTCGAAGAGCGGCTTGAACGCATCGAAGAAACGCATCGCACCGTGATCGCCGCCGCCTATGAAAACCTCGCGGGGACAAACCAGGTTCATCGTGCGATTTTGAAAATGCTCGATCCCACACAGTTTGAGGATTTTCTGGTCAATTTGTCGGGCGAGGTTGCTCAGACATTGCGGATCGATTTCGTCAAACTCGTGCTCGAAAGTGTCTCTGACAGCGCCGACATCGTCGCGCGTTTCGGAGAGATCCTCGTTGTGGCCGAGCCGGGCTTTATCGATGATTATCTCCATCCAAAGCGGGGTGGCTCTGATCGGCAGGTGGTTTTGCGCCAGGTCCATTCAGAAAGTGCTTCGATTTACGGCAGCAATGGCTGGGTTGGATCCGAGGCCTGTTTGCGGCTCGATTTCGGAGATGGCAGACTGCCGGGGCTCTTGGTGATGGGCTCAGAAGACCCGCATCAATTCGCGCCCACGCAGGGCACCGATCTTTTGTCGTTTTTCGCCGGTGTCTTTGAGCGTTCCATGCGCCGCTGGCTTTCGTGAGCCTGATCTCACCACAAGCGCGCGACGCAATCGAAGCCTGGCTTACCCATGAAAAGGCGCTGAAAGGCGCGGCCGCCAACACGATCATTGCCTATCAGCGCGATGTCTCGGGTTTCGTTGCCTTCATGGCACAGCACCATGGCGGCGCGCAGGGGCTCGGCCCGCTCGCCCGCGTGACGATCTCTGACATGCGCGCCTGGATGGGGCATGAACGGCGGCGCGGTGTTGTTGCGCGTTCGCTCGCCCGCGCGCTTTCGGCGGTCAAGACATTCTATGCCTGGCTCGCCGAGAAAGAGGGCTTTGAGCCGACGGCTGTTCTTTCCGCCCGCGCGCCGAAGTTTCAAAAGAAATTGCCGAGGCCGCTCGGCGAAGATGCCGCTAAGGCCGTTCTGGAAACCGTGGCAGACACCGCGCGGGAGGCATGGGTGGGACGCCGCGATATCGCCGTTGTGACCCTGCTTTACGGGTGTGGCTTGCGCATTTCGGAGGCGCTGGGGCTCAAGGGCGGCGACGTGCCCTTGCGCGCCTCGCTCAGGATCGTGGGCAAGGGCGGCAAAGAGCGCGTTTTGCCCGTGCTCCCCGCCGCGCGGGACGCCGTGGAGCGTTATGTGGACGCCTGCCCATTCGATCTTGAAAACGACGCGCCGCTCTTTCGGGGCGTGCGCGGCGGGCCGCTTTCTGCTCGGGCGATCCAAAAGGTTATGGAGACAACGCGGCTACAACTCGGGCTTCCGCCCACAGCCACACCCCACGCCCTCAGACACAGCTTCGCCACCCATCTTTTGACCGCCGGAGGCGATCTTCGGTCGATCCAGGAGCTTTTGGGCCATGCTTCGCTTTCAACCACGCAAACTTATACCGGTGTCGATACTGTCCGCCTGATGGAAATATACGATGCGACCCACCCCCGCGCCGAGGGCGCAGCGCGCTAGGCCATGCACGCTCGCGCCTTGCACCCTTTGCGCGCATGAGCCATGACGGTGTCATGACACAGGCGGCCAAGGCGCTCTCCGTTCATTTGCTCACGGCCAGCGGCGCGGTGTTCGCGATGCTCGCCCTTTTGGCGGCCACGGAAGCGAAATGGGATTTGATGTTTCTTTGGCTGGTCGTGGCCTTTGCCGTCGATGGCATCGACGGGCCACTGGCGCGGCGCTACGACGTCAACACCCATGCGCCCCAGTTCGACGGGACCCTGCTCGATCTCATCATCGATTATCTGACTTACGTGTTCATCCCGGCCTATGCGCTCTACGCGTCAGGCCTCATGGCGGGCTGGACAGGCTGGGCCACGCTTATCGTCATCACCTTCGCGTCTGCCATGTATTTTTGCGATACGCGGATGAAAACGAAAGACAATTCCTTTTCCGGCTTTCCCGGCTGCTGGAATATGGCTGTGATCGTCATCTTTGCTGTCGAGCCAAATTATTGGGTCATTTTTACCGTTACGGTCGCGCTTGCGGCGGCGATGTTCTTGCCTTTGAAGTTTATCCACCCCGTGCGCACAAAGCGCTGGCGCTGGCTGTCGCTGCCTGTCGCGCTGGCCTGGACGATCTTTGCGGCGTGGGCGGCCTGGGTGAACTTCGATCCGTCGAGCTGGGCCCAAACGGGGCTCGTGATCACAACAGCTTATCTTCTTCTGGCTGGCATCGCGCAGCAGGTCACCGGGAAAGTCTGATCGGCCCGCGCGCTTTGACGGGGTCAACCGGCCTGCCTTTTTGTGTTGCTGTGAGGCCCTCGCGTTTTGCCAATTCGCGCACCCGTGGCATCAGCGGCCGCCAGTCGATGGCGACCGCGCGCGCGACCTCTGAGGGGCAAAAGCTCTTGTCGTCTCGCGCAGCGGCGAGCCGCCTCAATGCGGCGATGATCGCTGCATCGGTCGCCTCAGCGCCGCGCATGGAGCGTTAGCTTCGCAGTTCGGCCAGAGCCTCAGCGCAACGCTTGCAGACGTCGGGCGGGTCAAATTGGCCGACTTCGGGCAAAATCTTCCAAGAGCGCTGACATTTGTTGCCCTGCGCCTTTTGGAAGACGACGGCGACACCCGCCGTATCATCAAGCGCAAACGCTCCCGCAGGCGCGCTTTCCGCTGAAATGACGATCTGCGAGGTGATGCAAACATCCTCAAAGGCCACCGTTTCAAGGATCGCCGCAGTCTGCGCATCGACATGCACCACGGGCGCCGCTTCAAGGCTTGACCCGATGGTCTTTTCGCGCCGCTCGATTTCGAGCGCGCCTGTCACAACCCTGCGCACTTTGCGAACGGTCGCCCATTTCGCCGCCAGCGCATCATCGCGCCACGTGTCGGGCGTGGCAGGGATATCTTCGAGATGGATCGACCCTTCGCCGCCAGATCGCTCAAGCCAGACCTCTTCCATCGTGAAAACAAGGATCGGTGCGAGCCACGCATTGAGACGCTCAAGGATGAGATCGAGCGTATGGCGCGCGGCGCGGCGGCGCGGTGTGTCCCCGTCGCAATAAAGCGCGTCCTTTCGGATATCGAAGTAGAAGGCGGAGAGTTCGACCGTTGCGAAGGTAAAGATCGACTGAAAGACGCCCTGGAAGTTGAACTTTCCATAGCCTTCGCGGACCTCTTCATCGAGCTCGCTGAGACGATGAAGCACCCAGCGCTCAAGCTCGGGCATCTCTTCGGGCGCAACCGCCGGCGCGCCTTCGACGCGCGAGCCGAGCAAATAGC
>JBCCTH010000051.1:0-14544 GCA_039198835.1 Pseudomonadota bacterium
TCGAGCGATAGCCCGAGCGATGCCCCCACAGCGCTCGATTGTGTCACGACGACCTGGCCGGGCGTGATCCGAAAACGCGCCTGAACATCGCTGAAGACCAGCCCGCGCCCATCAAGCTGTTCAATGAGCCCAACGACCGAGACCGCCGATAAAAGCGCGGCGATGGCTGGCGCATCATCGACGCGGATGTCGCTCAGATCGAGGCTCCCGTCATAGACGCCGCGGTCCGGGCGCGGCACGAGGGTCAGCGCGAGGTTGCCGCCCCGGACCTGGCGGAAGATGCCCGCATCGCGGATCACCCCCCCGCCGTCATTTGATTGCACCACGATCGCCGGACCATGGGCCGAGGGCTGGAGATTTCCCGAAAGGGGTGCGCCCTGCCCCATCCGCGCCGAGAACGGGCCAGAGAGGCCCGCGCCCATGGTCAGATTGGCGCGCAGATCGGTGAGCACGATGTCTTCGGTGATCACCAGGCGATCGAGCGCCAGGTCGAGCGGGGCGGTTTGCGTGCGGCCCCCGCCCCCGCCGAACTGCGCGCGCCTGAGGTCAAGAGCCCCCCGCGTCAGCCGCACACCGGGCGGCCGGCCCGCGCCGCGGCCTGTGAGCGTCAGCGCACCGCTGAGCCAGTCGCCCACGCGCAGTTCGCTGATCTCTGCGGCCTTGAGCCCCGCGCCCCCCGGCTCGAGCAGAACACGCCCTTGCGCGCTCAGCCCCGGCCCCGAAAGCGCGAGCGTGGTCACCTCTGGATTTGGGCCCAAAATGCCCTCGATCCGCAGCGCGCCCTCCGTCGCGGCGGGCTTGAGCCAGCTCACCGGTGGGATCGAGAGAGCGATCCCGCGGAGCTCTGAGGTCAGCGCGAATTCGGGCGGGCTGCCACGGGGGAAGCTGATCTCGATCTCGGCGGGGCCTTCGCCGCGCAACGTGCCGGGCGGCAGCGCGATGTTGAATTCGTCGAGCGCGGCGGGCGAAAGCGTCGCTGTCCCACGAAGCTCAGAGCCCACCGGCCCCTGCCCCAGCGGCAAAACCCAAGCCCCCCGGAAAGGCACGCGCCCCAACTGGCCCGCCCCCGCGATCTCAAGGCGCTCGTTGCTGACGCGCGCGCGCGCCGAGGGGAGGCTCAGCACCTTGCCGTTAACGAGGGTCTCAGAACGCACGCTCTGCATCTCGGCCAAAAGATCAATCGCCACATCGCGCCCGGTGATCCGGGGTTTGATCTTGAAACGCAGCGTCCCGTCGAGCGCGGCGCGCCCATCGGCAAGGGTGACAGGCAGATTGGCCTTGGTCATGAACGCGAAGGGCTCTTCATCAAGGAGCGCGAGGATCGATGTAATCGTGCCGCGCGCGGCCAATCGCACTTCGCCGGTCGCAGGGTTCTCGCGCGTATTGGCGATATGAAAAATGCTGCCCCCCGCATCAATGAGCCCGCCCTGCGGCGCGCGGATGCTGCCCTCTTCGATCAAAACGCTGAGCACATCGTCATGAAACACAACGCCGCCGCGCCCGCCTGTGATGGGCGGCAATGTGCGCAAGATGCGTGCTTCGGTCTCGTCGAATTGCGCGCTGATCGAGAGGCGCGGCGCGGCGTCCGGCCCGGTCCGCAGCCCCACGCCCACCCTCTCGAAGCGCCCCGCGCGCAGATTGTTGGCAAACCAGAGCCGGAGACCAGGCCGCACGGAAACCGGCCAGAACGACAGAGCCCGGCGCACACCGACCTCGTTCACGACGAGGTCGATATCGGTCTTCCAGCCGTCCTGGCGCGCTGAAATGCGGCCTCTCGCTTGCGCGGTCGTGGCGCCGTCAACCACCGTCGCCTGCCCGATGTCGAGTGTGAAAGGGTCAAGCCTGAGCCTCACATCAAGCGCGATCTTCTCGAGGCGGCGATCCGCATCATAAAGCCCGCCCGGATTTGCGCTGACGTCATTGATCTGGAACTGTCCGATGATCTCGCGCGGTGCGGACCCCTCGAAATCCCGCAGCTTGGCGCTGCCCCTGGCGGCGGCGCGGCCCCAGGCGGTATCGATGATGAATTCATCGAAGGTGATGCGCTGATCGGCCGGATCGAACTGCAAGGTCACGAGCGCGTCGGAAAACGGGATCGGGCGGGTTGATGCATTGGGCCGCAGCGCGCCTTCGCCGATTTCAAGTGAGGCTTGCAGCGCCCCCAAGCTCCCCCCCTTGATCTCGGCGCGCAAGGCCCCCGAAACCGAGGCCTCAAGCGCGCCCAGCCACGCCAGAGCGGGCGCCTGGCTGGCAATATCTCGCGCGGCGGCATCTTCGATGACGAGCGCCATCGCCCCGTCCCCCGTTTCACCATCGCGGTCGATGGAGAGGGAAAGCGCGGCCAACTCGCCGCGCCCTGTCAAAAGCGCGGCCTCCGCTGTCAACAGAAGGCTCGCGCCATCGCGAAAAAAGCGCAACTGACCGCCATCGCCGATCCATGTCTCGCCTGACGCGGCATCAGCATAATTGATCGTAATGGCTTCCGCTGTGATTTCTTTGAGGCCGCCAAGCCCGGACGCCTCGAATGCCCCGTCGAGCTGGCCGAGAAAATCTGACGCCGAGGTCAGGCTCTCGAGCTCCGCGCTTGTCGCGCTCTCCGATGCCGCCCTCCGCCCAAATGAAAGATCAATGCGCCCGGCGCGGTCGCGCTCAATGAGAAGCACCGCGCCCGATAGCGAAAGCCGTCTGAGTTCAACATCACCGCGCAAGAGCGCGCCCACGGCAAGGTCTGCCTGCACCGATCTCAGATCAATGAGCGGCGTTCCGTCGTTTCTCGTCAGCGTCACATCATCGAGATAGATTTGCGGATGATATTCGAGATCGAGCCCGAGCCGCATGGCGCGGAAATCGAGCGCGGGCGCCGCATTTGCACGGGTTTGCTCGGCGCCCTCCCCAGTTGCCTCCCCAGTAGCCTCCCCCGTCGCCCCCATGGCCAACGCATCGGCCTCTTGGGCAAAACGGTCGGTCAGCCAGGGGCCCGCGGCGACCGGCTGAGCCTGAAGCCTTGCCAGCGCGGCCAGAAGCCCGAGCACCACGAAAAGCGCCGCACCCCCCAAGATCCAAGGCCACCTTTTCGCCGTCCGGCGGGCGGCTGTCTCTGGCTCGGCTGTTTTTGCGCTGTCATCCATTCCTGCGCGCGCGCCCCTTTTCCTTCTCGGTCTCGCTCCTAGAACCTTGAGAGACTTAACGGAGAATGACCATGCTCACTATCGGCGATGCTGCCCCAGATTTCACGCTCCCGCGAGATGGCGGCGGCGACGTTACGCTCTCTTCTCTCGCGCCAAAAGCGGTGGTTCTTTACTTTTATCCAAAGGATGACACACCCGGCTGCACGAAAGAAGCCATTGCCTTCACCGAGGCGGTCGATGACTTCGAAGCGGCTGGGGCTGTCATTGTCGGGGTATCGAAAGACCCGGTGAAAAAGCACGACAAATTCATCGCCAAACACGATCTCAAGATCGCCCTGGTGAGCGATGAGGAAAGCGATGTTTGCGAGCAATACGGCGTTTGGGTCGAAAAGAGCATGTACGGCAAGACGTATATGGGCATCGAACGCGCCACCTATCTGATCGGCGGTGACGGCAAGGTCGCGCAGATCTGGCGGAAAGTGAAGGTGCCCGGCCATGCCGATGCGGTGCTCGCGGCGGTGAAAGAGCTGGGCTGACGGCGGGCGCGGAAGGGGGTCTGGCCCCCGCGCGAGGTGCGCTGTGATCGGCGAATTATCGCCATCTTTCAGACAAATCGCCTAACAATTGCCACGATTTCGCGCGATTTTGTTGCAGGGCTGTAACAGCGCGGATAAACACCCCCAACGTCGCGGCGCTTGGGGGATAGGGCGCGCGCAGGCAAGGCAGAAACTAGGGGTGGGACATCGTGCTCAACAGGCTTAAGACCCGGCTGCACGTCGCGCTGGAACGGCACTTGCCGGAAAAGCGGCTCTTTCTTCGAACAGATACCGAAACGCGCTTTGTTAGGCTCAGCGCCGGCACACAACTGGCCGGGCTCGTAGGCAGCACGGCGATCCTGGCTTGGGCCATAGTGGCGACAGCCGTTCTCCTGATGGATTCCATTGGCGCAGGCAACTTTCGCGAACAGGCAAAGCGCGAGCAGGCCGTCTATGAAGACCGGCTCAATTCGCTCTCCGACCAACGCGATGCGCGCGCGGCCGAAGCGATCGCGGCGCAAGAGCGGTTTAATGCGGCGCTTGAGCAAATCTCGATCATGCAATCCCAGCTTTTGGCGAGCGAAGACCGCCGCAAAGAGCTGGAGCGCGGCATTGAAACCGTGCAGGCGACCCTGCGCCGCACAACCCAAGAGCGCGACGCGGCGCGCACTGAGCATTCCAGCTTTCTCGCTGAACTCGATGCAAGCGGGGGTGCCGCGCCCGAGGCCGCACGCGCCGAGGAGATCGAACGCACGCTCGCGTTCATGTCCGATGCGCTCGCCGATACAGCGATTGAGCGCGACACGATAGAAGGCGACGCAGCAATCGCGCTTTCGCTCGCCCAAGAGATGGAATCCGAGCTGCGCTTGATGGCCGCGCGCAACGATCAGATTTTCCGCCGGCTCGAAGATGCCATGACCATTTCCGTTGAGCCCCTCGACAAAATGTTTCGGGCCGCGGGCCTGCCCACGGAAAGCCTGATCGAGCAGGTCCGGCGCGGATATTCAGGGCAAGGCGGCCCCATCACGCCGCTCACGATCTCAACGAAGGGCGCGGGCCCCAACCCGGATGAGACCCGCGCGAACCGAATACTCCGTGATCTTGATCGCATGGCGCTCTATCGCATCGCCGCCGAGCGCGCGCCCTTTGCAATGCCCGTCAAAGACTCATTTCGCTTCACATCGGGCTTTGGCCCGCGTTGGGGGCGGATGCACAATGGCGCTGATTTCGCTGCCCCCACCGGCACAGATATCTTCTCGACGGCCGATGGCGTGGTGATCCATGCGGGCTGGTCGTCGGGATACGGCCGATTGATAAAAATTCAGCATGAATTCGGAATTGAGACGCGCTATGCCCACCTTTCTAAGATTCGGGTGAAAGTGGGCCAGCGGGTCTCGCGTGGGCAGCATATCGGTGATATGGGCAACAGCGGACGGTCAACGGGGACCCATCTTCACTATGAAATCCGCGTCGGTGGCAAACCCGTCAATCCGATGATCTACATCAAGGCTGCACAAGATGTTTTCTAAGAGCAAAATCAACGATCCCGCTCCCGCGGGCGATACCACCGCAAAACCAGAGATCGCCGAGGCCAAGCCCGAATTCAAATCGAGCGTTGCCGCCGCCCCCAAGGCCAAGCCGCCTGCATCTGTTCTCTCGGCGGATCTCACAGTCACCGGTAATCTGAAGACATCGGGCGATATTCAGATCGAGGGCAAGGTCGAAGGCGATATTCGCGCGCATCTTCTCACGGTCGGTGAGGGCGCAACGGTCAAGGGCGAGTGCATCGCCGATGACGTTGTCGTCAATGGCCGCATTATCGGGCGCGTCCGTGGTCTGAAAGTCCGCCTCACATCGACCGCTCGGGTTGAGGGCGATATCATTCACAAGACGATCGCCATCGAAAGCGGCGCGCATTTTGAAGGCTCCGTGCAACGTCAGGATGATCCGCTGACGACTGGCACCAAAAAAGCACCGGCCCCGGCGGCCGCCAAAGCCCAAAGCTAGGCATCAGACATGGTTGAGACGAGAGCGCCGCACAATGATGCGGCGCTTTCTTTTTGCGAGCCCGCTGCCCGGCGCAAGGTTTTGATCGCCGCGATCCTCGGCTCGTCTTTGGGTTTCATCGACAGCACGGTCGTCACCATCGCCTTGCCCGCCATGCGCGCCAGCCTCGATGCGAGCCTGACACAAGCGCAATGGTTCTCGAACGCCTACATGCTCTTTCTTTCCGCGCTGATCCTCGCGGGCGGCGCGCTTGGTGATCGCTTCGGGCTCGCGCGGGTCTTTTCCATCGGCATCGGCGCGTTCATCCTCGCCTCTATCGCCTGCGCCATTGCGCCCACGCCTGAATTCATGATTGTCGCCCGCGCGCTCAAGGGCGTTGGCGCGGCGCTCATGGTGCCCGGCTCGCTCGCGCTCATTTCGCGCGCTTACCCGAAAGCGGAGCGGGGCCGCGCGATTGGCATCTGGGCGGCGGCCTCAGCGCTGACAACGGCGCTCGGCCCGATTGTCGGCGGCCTGGTGCTCACGCTCGGGGGGCCTGAATTCTGGCGCTTCATCTTTGCGATCAATTTACCGCTCGGGCTTCTCGCGCTCGTGATCCTGCGCCGCGCGGTCAAGCTCGATCAGGCGCAGGCAGACACGCCCGTCGATTGGATAGGCGCGGCCTTGGCGACCATCGGGTTGGGCGCTTTGGCCTATGGGCTGACCGATCTTGAGGCCATCTGGGCCTCTGCGGCGGGGGTGGTGACACTCGCGGTTTTCATCTGGCATGAAGCCCGGGCCCCGCACCCGATGATGCCGCTGCATCTCTTTGCAGACCCGCGCTTTACAGCCGCGAACGTAGCGACATTCATGCTCTATGCGGCCCTGGGCGCGATGCTCTTTTATCTGCCCATGGCGGTGATCACCGCCTGGGACGTCACGCCAATCGAGGCCTCAGCAGCCTTCGCGCCGCTTTCCATCTTTATTTCCACGCTGTCCACCCGGGTGGGCGGCCTCGCTGATGTCTACGGCCCCGAGCCTGTCATCGCTGCGGGCGCGGCCCTTGTCGCCGTGTCATACGCCATCGTGGGTTTCACGGCCCCCCTCGCCTCTTTCTGGTTCGCGACTTTCCCGGCGATGGCGCTCGCGGGCTTGGGCATGGCGTTTGTCGTCGCACCTCTTTCGGCGGCCGTCATGAGCGCGGTCGATGACACCGAGACGGGGGCGGCCTCTGGCGTCAACAATGCCATCAGCCGCATGGCGAGCCTGCTTTCCATTGCCGCTTTCGGGTCGCTGGCGGCATGGGGTTACGGCCTTGCCGGGGGGGCATTGAGCTTTGGCGCGGAAAGCCCTGATCAGGCCCATCGCGCGGCGGTCTCTTTGGCTTTTGCAGAGATCGCTCTCGTTGCTGCGGCCCTCGCTGCGGCGGCGGCGCTGACCATGGCCCTGATGCGAGAAAAAAAGGCGTAATGCCGATAGGGGCGCGCGCAGGGCGCCTTAATCTTCTGCCGTGGCCTCGGCCCGGCTCTTTCCCGCCACATCCATCGCCAATGTGGCGGCCATGAAACTATCGAGATCGCCATCGAGCACGCCTTTGGTGTCAGATGTCTCATGGGCGGTGCGCAGGTCTTTGACCATTTGATAAGGCTGAAGCACATATGACCTGATCTGATTGCCCCATCCCGCATCGCCCTTGGCCTCATGGGCCTCGTTGATCGCCGCGTTGCGCCGGTCAAGCTCTTGCTGATAAAGCCGCGATTTGAGCGCCTTCATCGCGATATCGCGGTTTTGGTGTTGGGATTTCTCCGATGAGGTCACGACAATCCCGGTCGGAATATGCGTGATACGCACGGCGGAATCGGTCGTGTTGACGTGCTGACCGCCCGCGCCGGACGAACGATAGGTGTCGATGCGGATTTCGGACGGGTTCACCTCGATATCGATATCGTCATCCACCACCGGATAGACCCAGACAGAGCTGAACGACGTGTGCCGCTTTGCGGCGCTATCAAAGGGCGAGATGCGCACCAGGCGATGCACCCCGCTTTCAGACTTCAGCCACCCATAAGCGTTGTGCCCGCTGATCTTGTAGGCCGCGCTTTTGATGCCCGCTTCCTCGCCCGCGGTTTCTGACTGAAGCTCAACCTTGTAGCCCTTCTTCTCGGCCCAGCGGACATACATGCGCGCGAGCATTGAGGCCCAATCGCAGCTTTCCGTGCCGCCAGCGCCCGAGTTGATCTCTAAAAACGTGTCATTGCTGTCTGCTTCTCCGTCCAAGAGCGCTTCAAGCTCTTTCTCGGCGGCGCGCTCCGCGAGCGATTTCAGCGCCGCTTCGGCATCGGCGACAACCTCGTCATCGCCCTCTGCTTCGCCCAGCTCGATGAGCTCGGCATTGTCGCTCAAATCGGTCTTGATGGCTGTGTAATCGCCGAATTTGTCCATGAGCGCCTGCCGGTCGCGCATCAGCTTTTGCGCGCGCGCCTGATCGTCCCACAAGTTAGGGTCTTCGATCATCGCATTGAATTCTTCGAGCCGGTGAGGCGCTGTTTCGATATCCATGCGCTGCCCCAAAAGAGCGAGCGATTTCTCGATGGCCTCAACGACGGATTGGATTTCTGCGCGCATTCGTGCCTCCGGCTAGCCGCGCTGAAATAGCCAAGTCTGGCGTGCCCGGCAAGGCGGCGCACTCAATGAGTGTGCGCTCAGTAAAGCCCGCCAGAGCCGAGCGCGCCGACAGATGCCTTTTGGCCCACTGTCGCCGTGGACCCGTCAGATTTCTGCACGGTTCGGGTCTGTTCGGCAGCCCCGCTCGAGAAGAGCGGCACATCCGCTGACATCGCAAAGCCGCCGTCGAAGCTGATCCCGAAGAGTGGCTCCTCGCCGACGCGGAAGTATTCCGCGACGACATTATCGCCGCTCGCGCCATCTGACAGTCGCGCGCCTGTGAACCGGTCGATATTGATGAAGATCCCCCCTGGCGGGACGGTGAACGGCCCGCCGCCGAATTTGGCGGTCGCTTTATCCATGAAGTCGTCAAAGACCGGTCCGCACATTGATCCGCCGCCCGCGCCTGTGCCGAGCGGCGTCGGCTCATCGAAGCCGATGTAGCAGCCAGCAACGATATTGGATGTAAAGCCCACGAACCAGACATCTTTTGCATCATTCGTCGTGCCAGTCTTGCCGGCAACGGGAACAGAGAGGTTGACCGTTTTTGAGGCGGTTCCCCTGTCAACGACGCCCTGCATCATCGAAGTGAGCTGATAGGCGGTGATCGCGTCCATCACACGCTCTCGGTTTGATCCGATCCGCGGCGCAAAGCCCGCGTCTAGCTCTTTTTGAGCGCAATCGGTGCAGATGCGCTGATCATGGCGGAAGACCGTCTTGCCAAACCGGTCTTGGATCCTGTCCACGAGGGTGGGCTGCACGCGCTCGCCGCCATTGGCAAACATCGCGTAAGAGGCCACCATCTTGTAAAGCGTCGTCTCTTCCGAGCCGAGCGAGGCCGCCAAGACCTCGTTCATCTCGTCATAAACCCCGAAACGCTCGGCGTAAGAGGCCACGACATTCATGCCGATCTCCTGCGCGAGGCGGATCGTCATGAGATTTCGCGAGCGTTCGATACCGGTGCGCACGGGCGTTGGCCCGTAAAAGCGGTCAGACGCGTTGCGCGGACGCCAGACACCCTGGGGCGTGTTGATCTCGATGGGCGCGTCGATGACAATGGTGGCGGGCGAATAGCCGCTATCGAGCGCTGCGGCATAAACGAACGGTTTGAACGACGATCCCGGCTGACGGCGCGCTTGCGTCGCCCGGTTAAACACCGAGTGCTGATAAGAGAACCCGCCCTGCATAGCCAGCACGCGCCCGGTATTGACATCCATCGCCACAAAGCCGCCCTGCACACCGGGCACTTGCCGCAAGGTCCAGCGGATAAAGCTGCCATCGCTGTCGCGCGTCATCCGCCGCACATGGACAACATCACCCACCTCAAGCAGATCGCCCGCCACGCGCGCACGCCGCGCCAGCGAGCCATCTTCAAGCTCTTTGCGCGCCCAAACAACATCATCGGCCGGAATGAAATGCCCGTCCGCATCCTTGGCGATATCCTCGATGCCGATGCGCGCGTCTCGGTCTCCAACCTCGAGCACAACAGCCGCATGCCAAGGCGCGTTTGTTTCGATATCGCGGGGGATCTCGGCCTCAGCGAGCGCCTCGCGCCAGCTTGCCTCATCGCTCAGAAGCGCCGGATCGATCTTGACACCCGTACCGCGCCAAATGCCGCGGTCGCGATCATATCTTTCGAGCCCGCGACGCAACGCCTTCGCCGCCTCAAGCTGCATCTCCGGGTCAATCGTGGCGCGCACCGAATAGCCGCCTGAAAAGAAGTCACCCTCACCGAATTCGCGGCTCAACTGACGCCGGATCTCATCGGTGAAGTAATCGCGGGGCGGCAGGCTCGCCTGGAAGCTCTCAACAAGCCCCATTTGAACGGTGCGAATGGGCTCGGCCATGGCGCTGTCATATTGCGCGCGCGTGATATAGCCGTTTTCAAGCATCAGCGGCAGCACGACATTGTTACGCCGCGCAAGGGCCGCATCGTAGTCGCGCGCCGGGTTATAGGAATACGGCGCTTTGGGGTGGATCGCCAGAAACGCCGCCTCGGCCACGGTCAGTTCCGCCATCGGCTTGTTGAAATAGCTTTGTGCCGCCGCCGCCACGCCAAAGCTCCGCACGCCCAGATCGATCTCATTGAGATAGATCTCAAGGATCTGCTCCTTGCTCAGCGTCTGCTCGATGCGCGTCGCGAGAATGATCTCTTTGATCTTGCGCTCTGCGGTGCGAGAACTGTCAAGCAAGAGGTTCTTGGCCACCTGCTGGGTAATCGTTGACGCACCGCGCAGCGTATCTCCGCGCGTGACAACCGCATCGCGCAACGCCGCCAACATGCCCCATGGGTCATAGCCGCCATGCTCATAGAAGTTGCCGTCTTCCGTGCTGATGAAGGCCGCCTTGACCATGGGCGGGATATCCTCGGCGGAGGCAAAGAGGCGCCGCTCGGTGGCGAATTCATCGATGATGCGCCCTTCGCCCGAATAAATGCGGCTGATCTGCTTGGGGGTATAGGCGGCGAGCTCGGCATAGGAAGGCAGATCGCGGCCATACATGTAGAAAATGCCGCCGATCCCGAGCCCGGCCATAACCGCGCCCAGCGTGAACATGCTGAATAGACCGCCCACGAAAGACAGCCCATAGCGCGCCACCTCGCCCGTTGCGTTTGTCGCCCCATCGATGGTTTTTTTGATCGTTAACCGTGCCATGGGCTCACCACTCCTCGACCGCTGCCCCAGTCTTGCCAGAAATGAGGGGCGTATTCAAATCACAGGGCCGCGCTTATTGGCGCAACAGCGCGCGGTCAGCAAGGTCGGTTTCAGCCCAGTTTCTGAGCCCGCGCACGAGCCCATCGATAATCCGGCTTCGCTTTTCAGGCGATTGCAGCTCGATCCGGTCACGGTCGGATGACAGAAATCCCACCTCCACCAGAACAGAGGGCACATCCGCCGAGCGCAACACGGCAAAGTCTGCCGCGCGCTGGGGATTTGAATTGAGCCTTGCGCCGCTGTCTTCGAGCCCGTCCATGAGCGCCAGAGAGAGCCGCTTTGATCGCGGCGCGGTCTCACGGCGCACCAGATCAAGGAGGATCCGGGCCACTTCATCGCCCTGCCCGCCCAGATCAACGCCGCCTATGATGTCAGCCCGGTTCAGCCGCTCCGCCAAAAGCGCCGATGCGGCATCGGTTGCATCCTCGGAGAGCGTGAAGATCGTGGCCCCCTCGGCGAAACCTTCGGGAAGCGCATCGGCATGCAGCGAAATGAAGGCATCGGCGCGCAGGCGGCGCGCGAACGCGGCGCGCTCCGGGAGACCGACAAAAACATCTTCATCGCGCGTGAGATGAACGTCAAAGCCCCCTGCCCGCCGCAGCCCGTCGCGCAATTCGCGCGCCATCATCAGCACAAGGCCCGCCTCTTGAACGCCGCTGCGCTCCGCGCCGGGATCGATGCCGCCATGCCCCGGGTCGATCACCACGACAAGCGCCTCACGGTCTTCGCGGGGTCGCGGCGCGTCGCGCAAAATCGCCGCCGATGAGGCCGGTAAACCCGAAGCGGCGGCAAATGAGCTTTGCGATGTGCGCTGCAACGCGATTTCAAGCGAGGCCCGCCCCCCCTCGCTCAGGCGCATCGCGCTCTTGGCGAGCTCGAAAGGCCCATCGAGATCCATCACCAACCCGGACCATCCCGGCGCGAGAACACCCACGCGCACCGGGCCCGCCGCCCGCGTTTTGAGCGCCTCAACGGGCAACCCCGCCCAATCGACCTCGCTCAATTCAATGACAAGCTGATTGGGCTCTGCGAGCGTGTAAACGCGGTAAGGGACACCCTGGCTTAACCCGAGCGTGAGCGTGACCCGCCCGCGCCGCTGCTCAAGCCCGGTTTCCTCACCGATAACGCGCGCGAGCGCCGAAAGGCCCTGCGCGCCCAAGGGCAAAGGCGCCGCCCATAGCGCCACCAGAAGGATCAATACCGCTCGCATCTCGCACTCATTCGAGTTTTTTTCACGTTAGCAGAGCCGCTTGGGCCGCGCCACTTAACTCGCGCGCTGCAACCCTTCGAAATAAGCGGTAAGCCGCGCGAGACCCTCCTTGATGTCGTCTGTGGCGCGCGCATAGCTCAAGCGCAGTGTCTTGTGTCCGCGCGCTGCGTCAAAATCGAGCCCCGGGGTCACCGCGACACCCGCTTGATCAAGAATATCGCGCGCCAGCGCTGTGCTGTCTGAGGTGAACGCGCTCACATCGAGATAGATGTAAAACGCCCCATCGGCGGGTGAGATGATCTTGAGGCCTGCCGCCGCCAATCCATCGAGCAAGAGCGCACGATTCTGGCGATAGGTGATGAGATGCCCATCGAGTTCGTCTTTTGCCGATAGCGCGCCGAGCGCGGCCACCTGGCTCGCATGGGGCGGGCAAATAAACATGTTCTGCGCGAGCCGCTCGACGCTCCTCACATGCGCCTCGGGCACAACCATCCACCCGATGCGCCAACCTGTCATCGAGAAGTATTTCGAGAAGGAATTGATCACGAACACATCATCGGTCACCTCAAGGGCCGAAACGCAGCGCGCGCCATGGGCGATGCCATGATAGATTTCATCGGAGATAAACGCGCAATTCTCGCGCGTGCAGGCCTGCGCGAGCGCGGCAAGCGCACTGGAGCAGAGCATCGTGCCCGTCGGATTGGCCGGCGAGGCCGCGATCAAGCCGTTAAGCCCGGCCACATCCTCGGGGCGCGGTTGAAAGCCGTGTTCGGGCTGGCCTTCGATGGTGACCGGTTCAAGGCTCATCGCGCTCAGGATTTTGCGGTAAGAGGGGTATCCGGGCGAGGCAAGGCCCACGCGCGCGCCCGCATCGAAAAGGGCCGTGAAGGCCAACAGAAACCCGCCCGATGCGCCCGCCGTGACGATCACGCGGGCAGGATCGAGCGAAAGATCGTACCATTCGCCGTAAAGGGCGGCGATCTTTTGCCGAAGTTCGGGGAGCCCGAGCGCGACAGTGTAACCGAGCGGATCATGGGCCAAAGCCACGTTGAGCGCCTCTCGCGCCGCTTTTGGCGCGGGCGTTGAAGGCTGGCCCACCTCCATATGAATGATCGAGCGCCCCGCCGCTTCGGCGGCGCGCGCCGCGTCCATCACATCCATCACGATGTAGGGATCGATCCGACTGCGCCTTGAGCTTTCCATGGGCTTTCTCCACACTTGCGCGCGTTACGTCACAGCCTGCGTGGCCCGTCAATGCTCCGTTTCTTCGTTCTCCTCGTGACCCTTGCCTGGGCCAATGCGGCGCCTGCGGTGGGTCTTTTACGCGATGCGGGCATGGAGCGCGGCCTCAGCGAGCTCGCGCGCCCGGTTCTCAATGCGGCGGGTCTTTCGCCGGGTCGCGTGCGGATCCTCGTTGTGGATGATCCGAGCCTCAACGCCTTCGTGATCGACGGCAACGCGATCTTTTTGCATGCCGGGCTCATCATGCGCCTGACGCGCGCAGAGCAGCTTCAGGCGGTCATCGCGCATGAAGCCGCCCATATCGCCAACGGCCATATCTCGCGCCGGCTCGCCAATCTGCGCGCCGCGAGCCGCGCCTCGGGCTTCGGGATCGCGCTTGCGCTGGCAGCGGCTGCGGCGGGGGCCGATGGCTCTGCGGTGGCCGGGATCGCAGCGGGCAGCGCGGGCTCGGCCCAACGGCGCTTTTTTGCCCATACGCGCGCCGAAGAGGCCTCGGCAGATCAATCTTCGATCCGCTATCTTTTGCGCGCCGGCATCGATACGCGCGGCGCGCTCGAAGTCGTCGATATCTTTCGCGGCCAGGAGGCGCTCAGTGCCTCGCGCCAAGACCCCTATAACCGGACCCACCCGCTCACCAATGAGCGCTACCGCGCCCTCGAAGCGCTGGTGGGCGCGAATGTCACCGGCGGGGGCGAGAACCAATCTGCGGCGTATTGGTTTTTGCGCAGCCAGGGCATTTTATCGGGCTTCAAGCGCGCCCCAAGCTGGACCTTGCGCCGCGCCACCGCGACCTCTGACATCGATACAATGCGCCGCGCCATCGCCTATCACAGATCCGCTGACACGCGCCGGGCGGTCGCTGAAGTCACCAAGCTCGTCAATGCGCGTCCCAATGACCCGTATTTCCGCGATCTTCAGGGCCAGATCCTGCTCGAATCGCGGCGCGTGGAAGAGGCGGTGGGCGCCTATCGCCGCGCGAGTGAACTTGCCCCAAACAATCCACTCATTCTGGGCAGCTACGGGCGCGCGCTTTTGGCGCGCAACAGCGCCGCCTCAAACCGCCA
>JBCCTH010000052.1:0-14517 GCA_039198835.1 Pseudomonadota bacterium
CACGGAGATGTCCATCACCTCCGCGATCTCCGGGTTTTGCAGGCCTTCGATATGACGCAAGAGAACGGCCTGTCTCTGGCGCTCTGGCAGGCGCGCCAGAGCCCCGTTGAGCGCCTGTGCCCGCGCCTGCGCGATCAAGATCTGCTCGGCTGATGCCGCCCCATCTGCGATCTCGGGCGCATCCTCAATATCAGAATGGCGGACTTTGCGGAGCCGGTCTGTGCAGAGATTGGCTGTGACGCGATAAAGCCAGGTGGTGACCTTTGCTTCCCCCTGTCGCCACTCCGGCGCGATTTTCCAAAGCCGGATCAGCGCCTCCTGGGTGACATCTTCGGCCTCCGCGCGATCGTTGAGCATCCGGTGGGCATGGGCCATGATCCGTGGCACAAGCCGCAATGTCAAAGAGCGCGCCGCGTTTTGATCGCCATTGGCATAAAGCACCAAAAGGGCTTCGTCGCTCACTTGAGACATTGCATCAAACGCCATGGCTCCCTCTCCGGATAAAGACGGGCCTAGCCGAGCGGCCAGGGCCCGTCCAGCAAATGGGCTTTACCCTTCTTCGGTCTCGGCACCGCCCCGCATTGGGCCGCGATGCCCGCGCTCGGCGCGCGCTTCTTTTGCGGCCTCCATCTCGGCTTCGCTCAGCCCGCCTGAGCCATCCGCATCGATCCTTTCAAAGCGGGCGGTCATGCGCGCTTGGCTCGGCCCGATTTCGCTCTGCTGGAGAAGCCCATCGCCATTTTCATCGGCGCGCTCGATAAAGCGGTTGATCCTGCGCTCAAGGCGCTCGACGTTGTCAACGCTGCGCGCCGCGACGAGCTCTTCGGCGCTCAGAGCGCCATCGCCATTGGTATCATTGGTCGCAAAGCGCGCGGCGCCGTGGGCCTGAAGCTCGGCCAGGGTGACTTCGCCGTCGCCGTTGGCGTCAAGCTCGCTGAAGCTCGCGCGCTCGCGGTCCCCGCCGCGTTGTGCGTCAGCCGTGACAGCGCTTACGCCGAGGGCCAATGATACTGCGCCTGCCGCAAAGATGTAGATGATTTTCATTTTATAGGTCCTGTGTCCGTTTTCGAGGTGTCGTTGATGTCCGCGCGGCCTCAACTCCGCTTAGACATTGAGCTAAACGGCGCGTGGCGCGCTTTCCGTCGAAATATTTTTCTTCCCTCGCAGACGGCTGAGGCGTAGGCCCAGGCCATGGCACTCTCTTCTCTCTCCGAAGACCGACCCGCGCGCGATGCGATGCTGCGCGGTTTCGCGCGCAAATGCCCGTGTTGCGGCAAGGGCGACATGTTCGAAGGCTACCTGAGAGTGGCGCATGCATGCGACACCTGCGGCCAGGCCTTTCATCACCACCGCGCCGATGATGGCCCGCCCTGGCTGACGATGCTCATCGTCGGTCATCTCATGGCCCCGCTCCTTCACATTGTCTTTGTTCAATTTCGCCCTGAGCCGCTTGTCCTCTTCGCGATTTTCGCGGCAGGTTGCGTTGCGCTATCGCTTTTTCTGTTGCCGCGCCTGAAGGGGCTGATGATCGCATTTCAATGGTCGCGGCGCATGTATGGCTTCGGCGACGACGCGCGCCGCTAGAGCCAGATGAGCGCCGACGGATCCCAGATCAGAGACGCCGCAACGGTCATCGTCATGCGCCCTATCGCAGGGGTGCGCCACGTTTTGATGGGCCAGCGCGGGGCAAAAGCGGCATTTATGCCATCAAAATTCGTCTTTCCCGGCGGTGCGGTGGATGCGGGCGATCGGGCGATTGCGCTCGAAAAGCCGGTCCCAGACCGTTGCGCGACGCGGCTCAACGCGCAATCTGAGGCCGGTCTTGGCCATGCGCTTGCTGTCGCGGCCATTCGCGAACTTTGGGAAGAAACCGGGCTGGCCCTCGGCGCGCCCGGACCCTGGGAAGACCCGCCGCACGATTGGGTTGAGTTCGCACGTCTTGGTCTGCGCCCGGATGCGCGCGCGCTGCGTTTCGTCTTCCGCGCGATAACACCGCCGGGCCGGCCCCGCCGGTTTGACGCGCGGTTTTTTCTTTTGCCCGCCGAGGCGCTCACCGGCGATCTCGATGATTTTTCCCGCGCCTCCGATGAGCTTTCACATCTTCAATGGATCGAGATCAAAGCCGCGCGCCAGCTTGATCTGCCGTTTATCACAGAAGTTGTTCTTGCAGAGCTCGATGCCGCCGATCCCCTGGTTGCGCCCGCGTCTGTCCCCTTCTTTCGCAACGATGATGAAGAAAGTATCTTCCTTCGATTGCGGGGCTGACAGGCCGCGCGTCAGACACGCGCGAAGAGGATGACGCAGAGCACGCTCAAAAGCAGCGTCGCGATCCCGATGATCTCGCGCGGGGCCGAGCGTTCTTTGAACAGAAGCGTTGAGAAGAGAAACGAGAAGATCAGCTCGGTTTGGCCCAGCGCTTTGACATAGGCCGCCTTCTGGAGCGCGAAGGCGCTGAACCACGCGAATGAGCCCAACATGCTTGTGAGCCCAACGAGAGAGGCCACACGCCAGGCCCCGATGACGCGCGCGATCTGGCCGGGCTCGCGGGTGCTGAGCAAAATTGCCATCGCGAGCGTCTGAAAGAGGGTCAAGTAGCCGAGGCCCAGCGCCGAGCGCAAAAAGAGATCACCGCCCACCAGATTGAGCGAGGCACCGCGATAGCCGACCGCCGCGAGAGCAAACAAAAGCCCCGAGCCAAGGCCGAGGCCCGTGGCGGGTGTCACGACCCGCGCGCGCCAGCTTCCGGCGCGACCCGGGCTCTCCGAGAGCGCCAAGAGCGCCAGCACGCCAAGCGCAATCGCCGCGAGCATCGGCCCGCTCACCCCTTCGCCCAGAAGCAGCAAGCTGATCGGCACGATGAGCAGCGCTTCGGTGTTCTTGAACGCCGCCCCGACAGCAAAGTTGCGATGCGCAAAAAGCGCGACGGTGCAGATCGTGCCGCCGATCTGGCCCAGCGCCCCGGCGACGCCGTAGGCCCAAAAGAGCGGCGTGGTCTGCGGCAGGGGCATGCTGGTGACGTCTGAGTAGATCAACGCCACCGCCAAAAGGCAGGGCCAGGCGAAAAAGAACCGAGAGAACGTTGCTCCAAGGGTGGAAAGCTGTGTCGATCTCAGGTGCTTTTGCAGCACGAACCGCACGGATTGGATGAGCGCGGCAAAAAGTGTGATGCTGATCCACATGCGCCCGCCTTAGTGGGCCGGGCTCAACGCCGCCAGAGCGGGTGCGCGACCGGGTCTTTCCCGCGCAAAAGATAGCGGCCGAAGATCTCGCGATAAGATGAAAAGCGGTACTCGTCATTGAGGCGCAGATAGCGGTCTCTGCGGGTGCGAAAATGCGCGGGCAGCGCATACCATGGCATGTTCGGGTTCATATGGTGAACGACATGGAGATTGTTGTTCAGGAAAAGGAAGGCGAGCACGCCGCGATCCTCGATAATGACAGATCGCCCGCCCGTCTGAGCATGGGCCTGATGTTCGCAAAATGTGCGGATTTTGAGGATCGAAATGCCGCCATAGGCCGCCAGGCAAAACGCCCAGAGCGGCGTTGGCGTCAGAGACACGGCGCCGAGCACAGCGGCGACGGCCGGAATATGAACGGCCCATCCCAGCGCCACGCGCCTGTTGCCTGCCAAGATGGCGCGAAGATCGGCCGCCATAAACAGCACCTGCGCGATGACCGGTCCGAGAATGAGACGCCCGAGAAGGGTGTTGTTGGCGTTCAAAACCCCTTGGATGACGGGCGGGAGCCGCTCAAAGACTCCCTCATCGAGAAAGTTGCTCTCGGGGTCATCGAACGGGTCGGTGAGGCGTGCATCCATGTGGTGGGCCAGATGGGTGTCATAAAAGCGCATGTAAGGGATCGCGAGCGTCAGCGGCGGCCAGGCGAGAAGCGTGTTGGCCCAGGTTGCGCGAAACGGGTGAGAATGGATCGCTTCATGCTGAAGCGAGGCCTGGAGCGCGATCAAAAGCGCAAGGAGCGGGATCGCAGCGGCGAGCGGCAAAAAGAGCGCGGCCGCGAAAGCGCAGTAACATCCAATAAAGAGCGCGAGCGTGGGCCATTCGATTTTCATGCGCGCCGTCCCCAACTCACATGAACCCAGACACGCTCATAAAGCCCATAGGTGACAAAGCCGATAAATGCGTTGATGAGCGCCATTGTTCCGCCGGTAAAGAGAGAGCCGGTGGCGACAAACCCGACGATGGTCATGACGGCGAGGCCGATCACGGCCCAGATGAGTGATTTTATGAAGGTGCGAGCCTTGGTTTCCATTCAGGGATAATGCGCCTTGCGGGTATTGCGCACAATTCAGCCAATAGTTCACAATTCAGCGCATATGTGATAATTATCACCAATGTTAAACAAAGTAGACAAGCGCGACCGCGCCTCAACGTTTCGCGACCGCCTCGGCCAGGCGATCGACCGGGCAAATACAAGCCAAAGCGCGCTCGCGCGCAAAGCGGGCGTGGACCGCTCCACCATCTCGCAGCTTTTGCGCGATAATGGCCCCCGCCTTCCAAACGCGCAGCTTGTTGCCGAATGCGCGGGCGCGCTCGGCGTGAGCGCCGATTGGCTTTTGGGGCTATCAGACAGGCCGGAACAGGCCACCGATCTCGTTGCGGCCTCGCTCACCTTCACAGTCGCGCCGCGCGCGCTCGTCGATGAACGGATCTTCGCATGGCACCAGGAAGCCAAGGGATACAAGATCCGCCATGTCCCCGCCGGAATGCCCGACATGCTCAAATCAGACGATATGCTCAGATGGGAATATAACCCTTCACTGGGCCGCACGACCGAGCAGGCGGTGGGCGCAAGCCGCGACAGGCTCAATTGGATGCGCAGCTCAGGCTCGGATTACGAGATCGCTGTTCCTGTCCATGATCTGCGCGCCATGGCTCAGGCGGAGGGTTATTATCAAGGTTTGCCCGCGAGCGTGCGCTCAGGCCAGCTCGACCGGCTCGCCGAGCTTCATGAACAGCTCTATCCCCGCCTCAGGCTTCATCTCTTCGATGCCCGCCGTCTCTTTTCTGCCCCGGTGACGATCTTTGGCCCGCTTCTCGGCGTCATTTACCTCGGCTCAAACTATCTCGCCTTTCGCGATAGCGACCGTGTCGATCTCATTACGCAGCATTTTGACCGCCTTGTGCGCGAGGCGGTGATCGGAGACCGGGAGATCCCCGATTACGTCGAAATGTTGCGGCGCGGTCTTTAGCGCGCGCTCACCTCGCCTTGCCAATCGCGCGCCCTGCCCCGTCTGGCCATGGCAGTGCCGCATGGGCCGCGGCATAGCGCACGACGCCCTCGGCCACCGCGCCCGAAGGCAACGAGGAACGGCGGGTTTCAAGGCTCACATGGATCAGCATGTGTTCACCCGTCGCCAAGAGCCGAGCGCCCTCGCGCATCTCGTGCCAAAGATGGAGCCGCTTACCCTCGCCTAATAGAAGCTGCGTCGTCACGGTGATGTCCTGCCCGGCATGGGCTTCATCGAGGTGGCGGATATGTGTTTCAGCGGTGAAATAGCTGCCGCCCGAGGCAATATAGGCCGCATCGCAGCCAATGAGGGCCATGAAGCTATCGGTGGCATCGCCGAACGCCTGGAGATAACGCGCTTCATTCATGTGGCCGTTATAATCCACCCAATCGAGCGGCACGGCGCGGCGCACCGTTTCAACCGGGCCGGCGTCAGCATCGCCCTGGTGCGCAAAGCTTGCCTCATGGCGCGCGATGACATCGCCCGCGCCCCAGCCTTGCGCCTTGAGTGCGCGCATGATGGCCACGAGATTTGTATCGCGGATGCGCTCCAAGTCACGGATGCCATGGGCGCCAGATTGCGCATCTGACTGCGCGGCAATCGTCTCAACGAGTTCCGGCGTGAGCTCTGGAACATCCATGAGCTTGGTCCAGGGCCAGGCGAGCGCGGGGCCGAATTGTTCTATGAAATGGGCCATCCCCGCTTCGCCGCCGGCGATCCTGTAGGTTTCGAAGAGGCCCATCTGCGCCCATCTGAGGCCAAAGCCCATGCGGATGGCCTCATCGATCTCGCTCGTCGTGGCGATGCCGTCTTTGACCAACCAGAGCGCCTCGCGCCAGACAGCCTCAAGGAAGCGGTCGGCGATATGGGCATCGATCTCTTTGCGCACGCGCAGCGGATAAAAGCCCACATCTGAAAGGAGGCGCGCCGCGCGATCCATGAGATCGGGCGGGTTTTTTGGGCTTCCCACGAGTTCGATCAGCGGGAGCAGATAGACCGGGTTAAACGGATGGGTGACCACGATCTGCTCGGGGCGCGTCGCGCAGCCCTGAAGCTCAGACGGCTTGAAGCCCGACGTCGAAGACCCAAGGATCGCTTCGGGCGCGCAATGCTCCTGAAGGGTCTGATAGACCTTTTGCTTGAGTTCGAGGCGCTCCGGCACGCTTTCCTGGATCCAGGACGCGCCCGCGACACACTCAGACATAGACGCGTGAAAGCTTAGCCGGCCCTCTTTGGGCAGGGCCCGGTCATAAAGACCAGGGAGCGAACGCCGCGCATTGGCAAGCACTTCGCCGATCTTGCGCTCGGCCTCCGGATCAGGGTCGAAGACGCGCACGTCCCAGCCGTTGAGCAGGAAGCGCGCGGCCCAGCCGCCCCCGATGACGCCGCCGCCGATAATCGCCGCCGCCCGGTTCATGCCGTGTCACCGCTTGCCGCTTGCGCGGGTTTTGTCAGGTAAAGACCGTCTGCTCGACCTGAAGCGCGCTCATGCCACCGAAGCCGCCATGTTCGCGCATCTCCGAACAGGCGGCCAAGCCAAGGCCGACAAGCGCGAGAAGAAGAAGCAGTCTGAATTTCATGATCTAGGCCCCCCAAGGATCTATACCCCTATATCTAGGCACGCGGCGCGCGCTTTGTCAGCAACAATTTCTCTCTGACGGCATCGGCTCCGATCACTTTCGCGCCCATCCGCTCGATAATCTCGCGGGCGCGCGCCACAAGGGCCTCATTGGTGGCCAAAACGCCCTTCTCCAGCATCAGATTGTCTTCGAGCCCCACGCGCACATTGCCGCCCGCGAGCACGGCGGCCGCGGCATAGGCCATCTGGTTGCGGCCCAAAGCGAAGGCCGAGAAGGTCCAATCGGGGGGGACATTGTTGACCATGGCCATGAAGGTGTTGAGATCGTCGGGCGCGCCCCAGGGAACGCCCATGCAAAGCTGAACGAGCGCGGGGCTCTCCAAGACGCCATCGGCGACAAGCTGTTTGGCATACCACAGATGGCCGGTATCGAAGGCTTCTATCTCGGGCTTGACGCCCGCCGCCGTCATAAGCCGCCCCATGGCTTGCAGCATGCCGGGCGTGTTTGTCATCACATAATCGGCCTCGGCGAAATTCATCGTCCCGCAATCGAGCGTGCAGATCTCTGGCAGGCATTCGATGACATGGGCCACGCGCTCTTCCGCGCCGATCATGTCTGTGCCTTTGGCCACAGGCAAAGGCGCCTCGGTGCCGCCAAAGACAATGTCGCCACCCATGCCCGCCGTGAGATTGAGCACCATGTCGATCTCGGCGTCGCGGATCCGGTCGGTGAGTTCGCGGTAGAGCTTGAGATCGCGCGAGGGCGCGCCTGTTTCGGGGTCGCGGACATGGCAATGCACAATCGCCGCGCCCGCCCGCGCCGCCGCTATCGCGCTTTCGGCGATCTCCTTGGGCGATCGGGGGACATGGGGGCTTCGATCCTGGGTGCTGCCCGAGCCGGTGACGGCGCAGGTGATGAAAACCTCTCGGTTCATGTCTAGCGGCATGTCTTCCTCCCTCAGACGCGCGCGGTCAATATGGCATCGGGAAGGCGCGATGCGCTTCGTTGATAGCCGCCATGATATCGTCTGAAAGCGTCACATCGAGACCCTCGATGATGTGATCGAGCTGCATTTGGGTGGTTGCGCCGAAGATCACAGACCCTATGAAAGGTCGCTGCGCGCAAAATGCGAGCGCCATGTGGGTCGGATCGATGGCATGTGCCTGCGCGATGTCGATATAGGCTTTCGTGGCCTCCATGACGCGCGGCGACATCCGCCCGCCCATCTTTGGGCCAATCGCCATCCGGCTGCCCGGGGGCACAGCGCCGTCCTGATATTTGCCAGTCAGGAACCCGCAAGCCAACGGCGAGAAGGCCAAAAGGCCCACATCTTCAGCGACACTCATCTCGGCCATGTCGGTGTCATACATCCGGCAAAGCAGCGAATATTCGTTTTGCACAGAGGCAACGCGCGGCAGGCCCTTTTCTTCGCTCACGCGCAGAAACTGCGCCGTGCCCCATGCGCTTTCGTTCGAGAGGCCAAAGGCGCGGATCGTGCCTTTTTCGACCTCACGCCGGAGCGCGCCGAGACAATCCTCGACATCGGCGCGCAGATCATCGCCGCGAATGCCGGTCGGGTCGTAATCCCAATTCTTGCGAAACTGGAATGAGCCGCGATTGGGCCAGTGGAATTGATACAGATCGATGTAATCGGTCTGGAGCCTCGCCAAGCTGCCCTCGACGGTTTCGGCGATTGTCTTGGAGGAGATCGGCGCACCGTCGCGCACATATCCCAGCCCCTCGCCCGAATGCTTCGTTGCGAGAATGTAATCGCCCCGGCGGCCCGGGTTTTTGGCATGCCAATTGCCGATGATCGTCTCGGTGAGGCCGATTGTCTCCGCGCTGATCGGATTCACGGGATACATCTCAGCGGTATCAACGAAGGTTATGCCCGCCGCCAGCGCCGCATCCATCTGGTGATGGGCATCGGCCTCTGGCGTTTGGGTGCCCCATGTCATCGTGCCCAGGCAATAATCCGTAACATCTATGCCTGTTCGTCCGAGCGGTTTGGTTTTCATGGCTGGTCTCCTTCGCGCTTGTGTGCCGCGCGCGCTGTCAGGCGCGTCGCGAGCGCCTTAGCTCTTTGCGGCTCAAGCCGCCATGAGCAAGCGACCTCCCAGGCTAAAATCGCCTGTGCCTCGGAGGGGCCCAGCGGTTTCAGGAGGCCAAGGTCAAAAAATGCGTGGTCGCGGCGGCATTCATCCCAGTCAAGGAGCGCCAGTCTGCCATCTTCGCAAACCAGAAGGTTGCTCGCATTGAGATCGCCATGGATGACCGTCTCAGCGCCCTGCGCAGGGGCCGACCACGCTTCACGGCAAAGATGGCGGAGCTTTGCGGGCATCGCGCGCAGATCAATGTCGCCGCCGGTTTCAACGCTCAAGAGCGCGCGTGACGACAAAAAGCCCGGGCGCTGCGGGAGCGCGCCAAGGCTTTGGTGCAAGGCGTTCATGGCGGGCCAGAGCGCATAAAGCGCCTCAGGCGGGGCCGCGCGCCCCTCGATGAAGGGTTCGCACGTCCAGCCGCTTTCGATGAGCCGCCCCCGCGTGCTGGGAATGTGTTCTGGGGCGCGAAGACCGGCGGCGATGGCCGCGCGGTGAACCGGTGCGAGCCAGGCGATGGCGCTTTCAGAGCGCCGCGTGGTTTTGAAGACCAGATCCCGGCGCAGCCCTGATGTTTTGAAGGCCAGATTTCGGTGACCGCCAGTCAAGGCTTTGAGCGAGGCGCTGATATTCCAGGCGTCGAGTGGCGGCGTTTGCATGGTGGGGAGCTTAAGCGATTTCGCGGGCTTGACCCATGGCACTGCGCGATTAGAACATAATGAGAACAAAGGCGCGCATTCCATGTCTGCATCCGCTGCTCATCTTCTCACCCGTGACCGCCCCCGCGCCCAACTGGCGCGGCCTTTTCTGGGCGATCTGACATTGGAGACAGCGCGCGCCCATGAGATTTGCGGCCCGGCGCGACGGACGCTGGCGCTGATCATCGCGGCATCGCTGGAAGGGCCTGTGTTCTGGATCTCCCCGGCCTGGAATGTGAACCGGCTCAACCCCGAGGGTGTGGACGGCTTCATAAACCCCGGCAGGCTCACCTTCATCGAGCCCGAGCGCGCGGCTGATCTTTTATGGTGCTGCGAGGAAGTGCTGCGCGCTGGCGTTGTCCCGCTCGTTGTGGGCGATTTACCGGGGCCGCCCGCTCTCACGCCCGTGCGCCGTTTGCATCTGGCCGCTGAAACGGGGGCGGCGCGCGGGGTTGCGCCGCTTTGCCTTCTGCTGAGCCCGGGCGAAGGCGGCGCGGCCGGTATCGAGACACGCTGGCATATGGCACCGCGCGCCGAGGCTCCCCATTGGCATCTCAAGCGGCTGCGCGCGCGCGCATTGGCCCCCAAGGAATGGGGCGTGAGCCGCCAAAGAGAGCTCGTCGCGCTGCCCAAAAGCGATGCGCCGCGCGCCAAAGAGACCGTGACCCTACGTTAACTTTTCACGCTATTAACACACGTTAACGCTTGGCTTCGTCGTGCAAGGTTGTAGCTTGCGCGCCAGTTTGGCTGCGCTCCAAGCGAATTGAGGCCCGGCCAACCGGTGCAAAGTGTGTAAAATGACGGCAGACCCAAGCCCTGACCATTTGCAAAAAATCCTGCTCGAGGCAGTGTTTGCCGACAAGCTCACCCCCCAAGCCGCCGCCGCCAAAGCCATAAGAGAGCACCCCGACGCGCCGCTCCTGACTTGGGTCTTTGTGCTCACAAACATCGCCGTGGAATTGCAAACGAGCTTTGTCGCCGAAGAGAACTGGAGCTATGCCGACTGGCTCGAAGCGGCCGCCTCGCTTGGCTGCGATATCTATGCCCTTGATGCGATGGGCCATGCGCGCCCAAGAGGCCATGATCTGGCGGCGCTTTGGGCAAAGGGTGATCCGCACCTGATATGAGCGCTCACGCATAAGCGAGGGGCGCGCGGCCCGTTGCGCGCTATCATGTCTCGCATGCGCATTTATCTGATCGCTCTCTTCTTGCCGCTTCTCATCGTCCAGGCGCTCGCTCTGGCCGCCGAGCCCGTTGCCTATGCGCTCGATAAAGAGCGCTCACTCGTCGGATTCTCCTTCGATCTCGGGGCCGAAAACCTGCGCGGCAACATGCCGGTCGAAAGCGCCGAAATCAGCCTTGATTTGAACGATCTTTCCCAAAGCAGCGCACGCGTGCGCCTTGATGTAGGGAGCGCGGTCACCGAGGCCGCTTTCGCCACCGAGGCCATGCTCGGGCGGCAGGTGCTTGATGCGCAAAACTTCCCCGAAATCGCTTTTGAAGCTCAGGCATTCACCGGCGATCTCTCGGGCGGGAAAGTGCGCGGCACGGTCACGATCCGCGGCGTCACGCGCGCCATTGTGCTTGAGGCTCAGGTGTTTCGCCAGCGCGGCACAGCCGAAGATGACCTCTCGCGCCTGAGCGTTCTGATGACGGGAACCGTCGACCGACGCGATTTTGGCGCAAGCGGCTTCGCACAATTCGTCGGGCCCGAAATAAAACTCGAAATTCTGACCCGGCTCACCCGAAAATAAATGTGATTGCGCGCCCGCGCAGCCCTTGCATCCGCGCCGCCGCCGCGAAAGGTGCGCGCCATGGGCCTGATTATCTCCTTCGCCGCGCTCTTTTTGTCAGTGGTTTTGCTGCAACTCTCCTCTGGCGGGGTCGGCACGATAGATGCCCTCAACGGATTGGCGCTCGGCTTCAGCGCGGGCCAGATCGGGCTTTTGGGCTCAGCGCATTTCGCGGGCTTCTTTCTGGGCTGTTGGTGGGCACCACGCTTGATCGGGAGCGTCGGCTATTCGCGCAGCTTCGCCGCCTTCACAGCTCTCGGGGCGCTGGGGCTTTTGGGGCATGTTCTCACCCAGGAGCCGGTCGCCTGGGCCGCGCTTCGGGTGGCCTCGGGCCTGTGCATCGCGGGCTGCTACACCGTCATTGAAGCCTGGCTTCAGGCGAAGGTCACAAACGCCACGCGCGGCCGCTCCATGGGGGTGTATCGGTTCGTCGATCTGGGCGGGCAATTGGCGGCCCAACTCATGATCGGGGCCTTGGCGGGCGTTGAGGTCTATGTTGCCTACACGATCCTGACGATCTTTTGCTGCGCCTCGCTTTTGCCGCTGACCCTCACAAAGGCGAGCCCGCCCGCGCTCGAGGGCGCGCCGCGGCTGCGGCCCGTTTTGGCCTATCGGCGCTCGCCCCTCGCGGTGAGCGGTGTCATCGTTGCCGGGCTCACAGCCTCGGCCTATCGCATGGTCGGCCCGATTTATGGCGCGGAAATCGGGCTAAGCGCCGATCAGGTGGGCCTTTTTCTCGCCGCGCTCATCATCGGGGGGGCTGCCGCGCAGTTCCCCGCCGGATGGCTTGCAGACCGCTATGATCGCCGTCGCGTGTTGATCGGCTTTTCGCTCGCTTCAGTGGGCGCGTGTTTTCTATCATCCTCGGTCAGCGAGCCTGCCGCGGCCATTGCGGCCTCGGCCCTTTTCGGCTTTCTGACCTTCCCGCTTTATTCAATCTCGGCGGCCCATGCCCATGATTTCGCCACGTCTGACGAGCGCGCCGAAATCTCTGCCGCCCTGCTCTTCTTCTTCGCTCTGGGCGCGATCATCAGCCCGATCGCCGTGGCGCGTCTGATCGAGGCGTTTGGGCCGCTCTCGTTCTTTTATTTCATCGCGGTCGGGCATGTGGGGCTTGTGGGCTATTCGCTCCTGCGGATGCTCGCGCGACCGGCGGTCAATAAGACGAGCTATATCTACGCGCCGCGCACCTCCTTTCTGATCGGAAAGCTCACCGGCAAGGAGAGAGAGAGGGGTGGCAGCGGGGATTAAACACCCATACTAAGCGCCAAAGACCCGACCGGAGACCAAATGGCACGCATCCTCATCACCTCGGCAATCCCCTATATCAACGGGATCAAGCACCTAGGTAACCTCGTAGGCTCGCAGCTGCCCGCTGATCTCTTTGCCCGCTACAAACGCGCGCGGGGGGATGACGTCCTGTTTTTGTGCGCCACCGATGAACATGGCACGCCCGCAGAGCTCGCCGCGGCGAAAGCGGGCAAGCCCGTGGCGGAATATTGCGCCCAGATGCATGCCGTGCAGGCCGATATCGCAGAGCGCTTTGGCCTGAGCTTTGATCATTTCGGGCGCTCTTCCTCGGCTGAAAATCACGCGCTGACACAGCATTTCGCGGGCGTTCTCGCAGAGGAGGGATTGATCGCGGAAGTCGATGAAGAGCAGGTATATTCCCATGCCGATGGGCGCTACCTGCCCGATCGCTACATCGAGGGGACTTGCCCCAATTGCGGCTATGACAAAGCGCGCGGCGATCAATGCGAGAATTGCACGAAGCAGCTCACCCCGCTTGAGCTGATAAACCCACGCTCGGCCATTTCCGGGTCAACCGACCTTGAAGTGCGCAAGACGCGCCATCTCTATTTACGCCAGTCAGCTATGCGCCAGGAGCTTTCCGACTGGATCGACAGCAAGGAAGACTGGCCAATCCTCACCACCTCCATCGCCAAAAAGTGGCTCACCGATGGCGACGGCCTTCAGGACAGGGGCATCACACGCGATCTCGATTGGGGCGTGCCCGTCAAACGCGGTAACGCGCCCTGGCCGGGCATGGAAGGCAAGGTCTTTTACGTCTGGTTTGACGCGCCCATCGAATATATCGCCTGCGCGCAGGAATGGGTCAACGCTGGCAAAGGCGATGATTGGGCGCGCTGGTGGCGCACCGATCAGGGCGCGGCCGATGTCACCTATTACCAGTTCATGGGCAAGGATAACGTGCCCTTCCACACGCTCAGCTTCCCGGCCACGATCCTCGGCAGCCGCGAGCCCTGGAAGCTCGTCGACTACATCAAATCGTTCAACTACCTCAATTATGACGGCGGCCAGTTCTCGACATCCCAGGGCCGCGGCGTTTTCATGGATCAGGCGCTTGAAACGCTTCCGGCGGATTATTGGCGGTGGTGGCTTTTGTCGAACGCGCCTGAAAGCTCTGACGCTGAATTCACCTGGGAGCGTTTCCAGGAGGGTGTGAACAAGGATCTCGCCGATGTGCTCGGTAACTTCGTCAGCCGCGTGACAAAATTCTGCCGATCGAAGTTTTCTGAGGCGCTGCCAGAAGGCGGCGTGCCGGGCCCGCGCGAGGAACAGCTTATCGCCGATATGCTGGTGCGCATTCGCGCCTATGAGACGCAGATGGACGCCATCGAGATCCGCAAGGCGGCCGCAGAGCTACGCGCTTGCTGGGTCTTGGGGAACGAATATCTCCAGGACGTCGCGCCCTGGTCGACCTTCAAGGAAAATCCGGATCAGGCCGCAGCGCAGATCCGGCTCGCGCTCAATCTCATCCGCATCTATGCCGTGCTTTCCGCGCCGTTCATTCCCACGGCGGCCGCCTCGATGATGTCGGGCATGAACTCGCTCGATTGGGCCTGGCCAGAAGGGCGCGAGGCTTTCGAGGCCCTGCCCCAAGGCCACGCCTTCACTGTGCCAGACGTCTTATTCGCCAAGATCACGGATGACGATCGCGCCGGGTGGGCCGCGCGCTTTGCGGGCATTCGAGATTAGAGCGCGGCGAGCTCAGCTGCGTAATTTTGCCAGATCGCGGCTTGAGCGGCATATCTCGGATTGCGCTCCACGCCGTCATGCCAGGGCTTCACGCCCGCA
>JBCCTH010000053.1:0-14463 GCA_039198835.1 Pseudomonadota bacterium
CCCATAAAGAACAGTCAGGCTCGCCTGCGCGGCCGCGACCGGCGCGGCAGGGGCAACATTGGCCGCGCCAGAAGAGGCCGCCAGATAGCCCGAAATCCACGCCTGTTGCAGCGGCGTCATCGTGCCGATGAGCGCTTCCATCTGCGCCATTTGCTCGGCGCTCAGGGGCGCAAGATTGTGAGGTATTTCTCTTAAGAACACGGGGGAAGCCTTTCGCTCATGGGCTTGGCGCAGAGGGTGAAGGATGCAGACCACATTCGCGCAGAAGGCCGCCGAAGCGTGTCTCTTCCTCGCGCATGCCGTCTTCGAGGGGGCGCGTGGTGTGGGTGTCACCCACGCTCACATAACCCTCTTCCCATAGCGGATGATAAGGGAGGTCATTGGCCTTGAGATAGGCATGGATATCGCGGTTCGTCCAATCGACGAGGGGGTGAACGCGCATGCGCGCGCCTTGCGCTTCGATGATCTGACGGCCCTGCCGGCTTTCGGATTGTGCGCGCCGCACACCTGAAAACCAGGTGCGCGCGCCCAGGTCATTGAGCATCCGCTCCATCGGCTCGACCTTGTTCATGCGATTATAGGTGCGGATGCCCTCGGCCCCCTGCCGCCAGAGCTGACCATATTTCACTTCTTGCCAGGCGGGGCTGATATCAGATCGCGCGATCTGGAGGTTGAGCGAGAGCCGCGCCGAGAGCGTCTCGATAAACTGGTAGGTTTCAGGGAAGAGATAGCCCGTATCAATCAGAACCACGGGGATCTTGGGCCGCGCCTGTGTCATAAGGTGCAGCATCACCGCCGCCTGCACCCCAAAGCTTGATGAAACAACATGGACGGCTGGAAGATGCTCCAGCGCCCAAAGCACCCGCGCTTGCGGTGTCGCTTTGGTCAGCGCGGCGTTCACCTCAGCGAGATCGAAATCTGTCATGAGTGAAAGTCTCTTTTTGACACGACGACTTCCGAGACAACGCCAGTCCGGATGACGTAGTCACCAAAGCACTCGCCGGCCCCTCTTTCGCGCGCCCAAAGCCCGATGAGCCGGTCAAGCTCTTCGAGGATCACCTCGGGAGATTTGTTTTCCAAATGCAGCTTGGGGATGCGCGTGCCCACATCGTTGCCGCCGAGATAAAGATTGTATTTGCCGGGGCCTTTGCCGACGAGCCCCGCCTCCGCGAGCATCGCGCGCCCGCATCCGTTGGGGCAGCCGACCACGCGCAAGATGATGTGATCTTGAGCGATGTCATGCTTTGCCAGGATCGCCTCGACGGACCCCACCAGATCAGGCAAGAAGCGCTCGGCCTCGGCCATCGCCAGCGGGCAGGTCGGCAGCGCAACGCAGGCCATCGAATTCTTCAGTTGCGGCGTATCGAAATCGCTCATGAGCCCGTGAGCCCGCGCGATCGCTTCGATTTCAGCGCGATCCTCCTGCGCCACACCCGCGATGATCAGGTTCTGGTTCGCCGTCATCCTGAAATCGCCCTTGTGAATTTCGGCGATCTTCCTGAGCCCGGTCTTGAGCGGCGCGTTGGGCAGTTCTTTGATGCGCCCCGACAGGATATAAAGCGTCAAGTGATGCTTGCCGTCGACGCCTTCAACCCAGCCAAAACGGTCACCCCGGCTCGTAAACTCATAGGGGCGGCTCGGCGCGAAACGCACCCCCGCCCGCTTTTCAACCTCGGCTTTGAAAACATCCACGCCGACACGGTCGAGGGTGTATTTCGTCTTGGCGTTCTTGCGATTGACGCGGTTGCCCCAGTCTCGTTGGACACTCACAACATGCTCGGCCACCGCGAGCGTGTGCTCGAGCGGGATGAACCCGAAATCATCGGCCTTGCGCGGGTAAGTGGCCGTATCGCCGTGTGTCATCGCGAGGCCGCCACCCACGAGCACATTCCAGCCGATGAGCTTGCCGTTCTCGGCAATGGCCACGAAATTAAGGTCGTTGGCATGCACATCGACCTCATTGTTCGGCGGGATACTCACCGTCGTCTTGAACTTCCGGGGCAGATACGTCTCACCCAGGATCGGCTCTTCGGTGGTCTTCTGCTTTTCGCCATCGAGCCAGATTTCAGCATAGGCTTTGGTGTTGGGCAAAAGATGCTCCGAGATCCGCTTTGACCATTCATAGGCCTCCTGATGAAGCTCGGATTCCACCGGGTTCGTCGTGCAAAGCACGTTGCGGTTGACGTCGCCCGCCGTCGCGATGCTGTCGATCCCCGCCGAATTGATCACTTTGTGCATGTCTTTGATGTCGGGCTTGAGCACGCCGTGAAACTGAAAGGTCTGGCGTGTCGTCAGGCGCACCGAGCCATACATCGTATGCTCTTCGGCGAAGCGTTCGATCGTCAGCCATTGAGCTGGCGTGATGATCCCGCCCGGCATGCGCGCGCGCAGCATCACATTGTGAAGCGGTTCGAGCTTTTGAGCCGCGCGCTCGGCGCGGATATCGCGATCATCCTGCTGATACATGCCGTGAAAGCGGATGAGCTGGAAGTTGTCCGGGCTGAAGCCGCCGGTGACCCTGTCGCCGAGATCATCCGTGATCGTGCCGCGCAAGAAGTTCGATTGCTTCTTCATGCGCTCGTTATCGGCAAGCTTGCCCTCTACGATCTTGGGGGCGCTGGTTTCATCGAGCATGGCGGGCTTCCTTGAGGAGGGCTTGCTGGGCGGCGGCTGCGCGCGGGGCGAGGCCGATGAATAGGATCGCGGGGCCCTGCCCTTCGAGGAGCTCGGGCAAGTCGGCGAGCGTCGCGGGTAAGGTCCGCTGATCGGCGCGCGATGCGTTGAAGACGAGCGTGATCGGCGTGGTGGCGGGCGCGCCATGCATCATCATGCGCCCCTGCACAAAGCGCGCCGCCGTGCGGAACATATAGATCGCCGCCACAGCGCCCGGCGTGGCCAGCGCGCGCCAATCGTGATCGGCGAAACCTTCGAGATCACGCCCTGTCAGAAACTGAAGCGCCGAGTTCCTGCCACGCCGCGTGAGGCTCACGCCCATCCCGGCGGCGGCCGCGACCGCTGCTGTGATCCCGGGGACGATGTCAAACCCGATGCTGGCCTCGGTGAGCGCGTCGATTTCTTCATCAAGCCGGCCAAAGACCCCGCTATCTCCGCTTTTGAGCCGCACCACGCGCGCCGCCGCGCCGTGCCGCACCAAAAGCGCATTGATGTCTTCCTGCTTCCAGGATGGGCCGAAGCCCGATTTGGCGACCGAGATGATATCAGCCTCGCGCCGCGCGAGCTCTAGAATATCAGTGGTGACGAGACCGTCATGGATTACGACATCCGCGTCATGGAGCGCCTTGCGCGCCTTGAGCGTCAGAAGTTCGGGATCGCCCGGGCCTGCCCCCACGAAGCTGACATGCCCGCGGGCCGCCCGCTCGTTCACGTGGTCGGAGAGAAGATCATAAAGGGCTGCTTCGACGGCCCCTTTGCCTTTCGCATGGGCCTTTGGGCCGCGATCAAAGTAATAATCGCGCCAGAAGGCGCGGCGGCGCGCGCCTTGGGGGATGATTTCAACGATATCGCGGAAGGCCTGCCCGATGCGCGCGAGGGGCCCCGTGGCGGCGGGCAACAACTCTTCCACCTCGGCTTTGATCTTCCTTGCCAGCACAGGTGCGGCGCCCTCTGTGCCGATGGCCACGGTGACCGGGTCACGGTCAACGATTGCGGGCGTTATGAAATCGCTCGCTTCAAGGTTATCCACGACGAGCGTTTTGACCCCCGCCGCCCGCCCGAGCGCGGCGACGGGCAGGTCGAGCGCCTCATCATCATTGGCCGCATAAAGCAGGAGCGCGCCTTCAAGATCGGGTGCCGCAAGCGGGCGCTCCTGGAAGACAACGCGCCCCTGAGCGTGCCAGGCGCGCACCGTCTCGGACGCATCACTTGCGAAAACATGAATGTCCGCCTCGGTTTTCAGAAGCAGACGCAGCTTGGCCACGGCGCAATCCTGCGCCCCTGACACCACAATCCGGGCCCCGCGTGTGTCAAAAAAGATGGGAAAATGGCGCACCGGCTGGCTCCTCGCATTGGCTGAAGCAGAAGTAGAACACCTTCCCGAAAACAGGAACATCGCCCGTCAAATAAGGAACATCTTCCCAGGCGCTGTGCCAAGGAAACCGAGAGTTCCGCTCTCGCGCGGAAAAAAGAACACGGTCGCCCCAAGGCAGCCCGCGACAAAACGAACGCGCGCCTCAAAAGCCGCCCGCGACGATGAAACCCTCGTCGGAACCAGCCAACGGGGGGCACACGAGACCATTTCTTTTGAAAGTGGTGCGGATGAGAGGACTCGAACCTCCACGCCTCGCGGCGCCAGAACCTAAATCTGGTGCGTCTACCAGTTCCGCCACATCCGCCTGCGCGCTTTCCTAACAAAGCGTTTGCCCTGTTGCGAGCAGAAAGCGCGGGTGCGCCTGCCGTTAAAAAAGGCACGACATCAACCATTCGTTAAGCTAGCCTGCGCAAAGTAGAGCAGTTACTATTCATAGGGCGCAGCATGGAACCGAAAACGGTCTCGCGCCGCAGCGATGGGCCGGTCCTGGCGCTGCGAGCAAAACTATCGGGTTTTTGCGAGGGCACGCCCATTGTGACCCGCGATGGCCTGTTGCCGATCGAGCATCTTCATATCGGTGACAAATTGGTCACGCGGCGCGCGGGCTTGCAGGCGTTGGCCTGGATCGAGGCGCTCTTTGTGACGACCTTCGCCGTCGCCGTTGCGCCAGGTGCCATGGGCGCTGGCAAGCCTGAAAGCGAGATCATGCTCCCGGAGGGTCAGCGGTTTCTCATCCGCGATTGGCGCGCCGAGGCACTTTATGGCGGGCAGGCTGTTGGGGTTCCCGCCTGGCGGCTTGCCGATGGCACATCTTTGCGTCGGCTTGGGCCACGCACCATGCGCATTTTTCGGCTGGGTTTTGAGCGCCAGGAGGTGATTTATAGCGGCGGGCTCCAGCTCCTCGCGCAGACCAAGCGTTTCACGGTGCCTCAACCGAGATCGCGCGCAGAACGCGCGGCAGCATCTCCGGCAAGTCTTCGGAGATAAGACCTGCGCCAAAGGCGCGCGCGCATTCCGCATGGAGCCAAGCGCCCTTGGCCGCGGCATCCATCGCCCCGAACCCCCGCGCCAAAAGCCCCGTTATGAGCCCGGCGAGCACATCGCCGGACCCGGCCGTCGCCAACCATGGCGCGGCGCGATCATATTGCGCAGCATGGAGCGCCGCGAGACCGCGCGCATCTGCGATCACAGTGTCGGGCCCCTTGAGCAAGACGACCGCGCCGCAAGACGCGGCCGCGTCACGCACCGCATCGACCTTTGAATAAGCGGGGCCTTTCTCGGCATTGGCGCTCAAACGCGCCCCGATTTCCGGGAAAAGGCGGGCGAATTCGCCCATATGCGGCGTCAGAACGATATCGCCATTGAGGCCCGCTAAGACTTCGGGCCGCTCGGCCAGGGCTGTCAGCGCATCGGCATCCAGCACAGCGCGCAGCGTTCGAGAGCGCGCCACGGCCTCAAGAAGCCCTGGCAGATGCTCGCCCGCGCGCGCAATCCCGAAACCTGGCCCGAGACAGACCGCGTTGATCCGGGGGTCCTCCAGACACGCGCTCAGGTCATCGGGCGTGCCAGCGCGGCGCACCATAACAGCCGTCGAGTGGACCGCGCATTCCATGAGTGCCGAGCCCGGCGCGCCCAAAGTCACAAGCCCCGCCCCGACCCGCAACGCCGCACGGGCCGCGAGCCGGGCGGCCCCTGTCGCGCCCATGGTCCCCGCCAGAACGAGCGCGTGTCCATGGCTATATTTATGCGCTGCGGGATCTGATTTGATCAAGGACGCGCCAAAGCGATGGTTGAGTGACGTGCGCGTGTCGGGAACGAGGGGCGTGGGCATCACAAGGTGCAGCCGCGCGCGGCGCTGGGCCCCGATCGCGCCCCGATCCCCCTGTGGAGGGGCGGCGCGCGTCTCAAGAACCCGCCAAGTTTCGATCCCGATGTCTTTGACGGCGATTTCCCCGCAAAGCCGCGGCCCGTCTGCCAGAAAATGCCCGGCCTTGGGCAGATCGAAAGTGACAGTAAGGGCCGCTGCTCGGCCAAAGGCGGGGGTGTCTCCAGCGCGCAATTGCCGCCCACTGTCGAGGCAAAGCCCGGAAGGCGCATCAACCGCCACGGTTCTCGATGGATAATCGTCGCCATCGATGCCGCTCATGTGGTGCAGAATGGCGCGCGCCTCTCCCGCGAGCGGGCGCGACAAACCAGCGCCAAAGAGAGCATCAACGTAGATATCCGCGAACGCCTGGCCCCGGTCGGGATGCGGCGCTCGAAAGGATGTCTCGGAAAGCGGCACCAAGCCGCCCAACTCCAACCATCGCCTGCGGTTTTCGGCAGCGTCGGGCGGCATCGCCCCACGCCCCGCAAAAGCCATGACCTCTACATCCCAGCCAAATTCATGCAGCAGCCGCGCCACAACATAACCGTCGCCGCCATTATTTCCGGGACCGCAGAGGATAACCGCATGCCCGCGCGCTGGGAAAGCGCGCGCGCCTTGGGTGCTGAGGCCAGTCTTGCCCACCTCTTTGGTGGCTTGGTCCCATGTTGCGCTATTCCAGTCTTTTGGCGCCAATGCGGGCCATTTCTCAAAAACCGCCGCCACGATGCCGCGCCCGGCGCGCTCCATCAGTTGCAATCCGGTGACGTGCCCTGAGGCCATCGCCGCCTCTTCGATGGCGCGCATTTGGGCAGCGATGAGCAGTTCGGTCATTCGATTGGCGGAATTTGATTCATATTTGCACACTTATTAGGCATTAAGCTTGAAATTTGATCGACGCCCCCGGTTATCCCAAACGCCGATCTGCCCTGTCACCTTAGCGAATTGTGAGCATGGTTTGAACATGGTCTCACGCCAAAAAACGCCGCCAACCTGGGAGTCGCGCGCCATGAAGAAGATCGAGGCGATCATAAAACCCTTCAAACTCGACGAAGTTAAAGAGGCGCTTCAGGAGGTCGGCATCCAGGGTCTCAGCGTTGTTGAGGTCAAAGGGTTCGGTCGCCAGAAAGGGCATACCGAGCTCTATCGCGGCGCGGAATATGTCGTTGATTTCCTGCCCAAAGTTAAAATCGAGGTCGTTCTCGCGGATGACCAGCTTGAGGCGGCCACCGACGCCATCATCGCCGCTGCCAAAACCGATAAAATCGGGGATGGCAAGATTTTCATATCTCCCGTCGAAGCGGCGATCCGCATTCGCACGGGCGAAACTGGCCAAGACGCAATCTAGCGCCGAATGAGAACTCGGACCAACGCCAGGACCCGCATGCTCGCAAAAACAGGGGAAAGCTCATGAGCAAAGACGCAGTTTTGAAACTCATCGCGGATGAAGGGGCCGATTATGTCGATATCCGCTTCACCGACCCGCGAGGCAAGCTCCAGCACGTGACAGTGATGGCTGACCAGGTCGATGAGGATTTCCTCGATGAGGGCTTCATGTTCGATGGCTCTTCTATCGCAGGGTGGAAGTCGATCGACGAGTCGGACATGAAGCTCATGCCCGATACCGACAGCGCTTATGTTGATCCGTTCTTTGCGGAGAAAACGATTTGCGTTCATTGCACCGTTGTCGAGCCGGACACGGGGGAAAGCTATGAGCGCGACCCGCGTGGGACAGCCGAGCGCGCTGAGGCCTATCTGATCTCTTCCGGCATTGGCGATCAGGCGTTCATGGGCCCGGAGGCCGAGTTCTTCCTCTTCGACAACGTCCGCTTCACCAATTCGATCAACAAGGTGTCCTATGAAGTCGACGCGATCGATGCGTCGTGGAACACCGATACCGAATATGAAATGGGCAATATGGGCCACCGGCCCGGCGTCAAAGGCGGCTACTTCCCCGTCCCGCCCGTGGATGACGCGCAGGATATCCGCTCAGAAATGCTCTCGACGATGAAGCGCATGGGCATGAAGGTCGATAAGCATCACCACGAGGTGGCATCTTGTCAGCACGAGCTTGGCCTCATCTTTGGCACGGTCACAAAGCAGGCGGACGAGCTTCAGAAGTATAAGTATGTCATTCACAACGTGGCGCAGGCCTATGGCAAGTCGGCGACGTTCATGCCCAAGCCCATCGCGGGCGACAATGGCACGGGCATGCACGTCAACATGTCTGTCTGGAAAGATGGCAAGCCGCTTTTTGCGGGCGATAAATACGCCGATCTGAGCCAGGAAGCGCTTTACTTCATCGGCGGGCTTCTCAAGCACGCCAAAGCGCTCAACGCCTTCACCAACCCGTCGACGAACTCTTACAAGCGGTTGATCCCGGGCTTTGAAGCGCCGGTTCTGCGCGCCTATTCCGCGCGCAACCGCTCGGGCTGTGTGCGTATTCCATGGGCCGAAAGCCCCAAGGCAAAGCGTGTCGAAGCGCGCTTCCCCGACCCGTCATCGAACCCCTATCTCTGCTTCGCGGCGCTGCTCATGGCGGGCCTCGATGGCATCAAGAACCAGATCGATCCGGGCGAAGCATCCGACAAAGACCTCTACGACCTGCCGCCAGAAGAGCTGGCAGAGATCCCCACGGTCTGCGGCAGCTTGCGCGAAGCGCTTGAAGAACTTGAAGCTGACATGGATTTCCTGCTCGAAGGCGATGTGTTCACCAAAGACCAGATCGAAGGCTATATCGAGCTTAAGATGGAAGAGGTCACGGCCTACGAGCACACGCCTCACCCGATGGAGTTCCAGCTCTATTACAGCTGCTAAGCCCGCTCCTCCCTGCGGGTATGGAAGGGCGCCTCAGGGCGCCCTTTCGCTTTTTTGGGCGGCTCATTCTCTTGAGATTGCGAATTCTGTTCTGTCAAACGCGCGATTTTTTCTGCGTTAAAATGCGATAGCTGTGGCCGGCAACAAAAAGGCCCGCCGCCATGGAGACCAAAGAGCTCACCCGCCCGACATTAAACGCCGCCTATGCGCGCACGTTTCAGGCTGGCAAGCTCACGCTCGGCCTCGTGGTGCCCATCGAGAGGTATGCCGCCTCGGCTGTCCCCACGATGGCCGATCACACCGCGCGCGCCCAGCAAGCAGAAGCGCTGGGGTTTGCGGCGCTCTGGCTGCGCGATGTGCCGTTCAATGTCCCTTCTTTTGGCGATGCGGGTCAGACATTCGATCCGTTCACATATCTTGGCTATCTCGCAGCCGCCACGCGCGAGATCGCGCTGGGAACCGCGAGTATCATCCTGCCCTTGAGGCACCCCGCCCATGTTGCCAAATCAGCAGCGACCGCCGATGCGCTCTCTGGGGGCCGCGTCCTTCTTGGCGTGGCATCGGGTGACCGGCCCGAGGAATATCCGGCGATGGCCGCTGATTTCAACGACCGCGCCGCGCGGTTTCGCGAAGCGGTCGCCTATATCCGCGGAATGGCCGAAAGCTATCCCAGCTTTTCCAACCATTACGGCACGCCATCGGCGATGGACATGTTGCCAAAGCCCGTTGCGGGCCAGCTTCCGCTTTTGGTCACGGGCTCGAGCCGGCAGAGCCCCGATTGGATCGCCGCACAAAGCGACGGCTGGATCACCTATCCGCGCGCGGTTCACGCGCAAGCCTCTGTTGTGAGCGCTTACCGGAAGGCAACGGCCGCGTGCGGACGCGGTGCGTTGCCGGTCATGCAATCGCTTTACGTTGATCTCGTATCCGACCCTGACGCGTCGCCCTCGCCCATCCATCTTGGGTTTCGTTCGGGTTCGAAAGCGCTGCTCGCTTATCTCAAAGAGCTCGAACAGATCGGGATCAACCATGTCGCGCTCAACCTCCGCTTTGCCTCGCAAGAGGCCGAAACTCAGCTTCACGCGCTCGCGCGCGAGATCCTTCCGCACTTTGCTCCATAGGTGACACGCATGTCCAAAAGCATCCTGATTACCGGCTCAACCGATGGTATCGGCTTTGAAGCCGCCAAAGAGCTCGCAGCTCAAGGGGCCCGGGTGATCCTCCATGGGCGCAGCGCCGCCAAACTTGAAAAGGCCCGTGCGGCGGTGCCCGGCGCGCTGGGCGCGATCCTCTCGGATCTGTCGCATCGTGACGGCGTGGAGGAACTCGCGCGTGAGACCCACGCCCTAGCGCCCGCCCTTGATGTTCTCATCAACAATGCAGGCATTTACAAAACCGCCGAGCCGATCCTTGCCTCGGGCCATGACATCCGCTTTGTCGTCAATACGCTTGCGCCCTATGCGCTGACGCGCGCTCTCTTGCCCAGCATGCCGGCATCGGGCCGCGTGATAAATCTCTCTTCCGCCGCGCAGGCCCCGCTCGATTTCAACGCGCTGAACGGCGCGCGCAGGCTCGAGGAGTTTGGGGCCTATGCGCAGTCAAAACTCGCCATCACAGCGCTCACCGCCGCGCTCGCGCGGGAACACTCGCAACTCTTTGTATCGGTCAATCCAGGCTCGCTTTTGGCGACAAAGATGGTGCGCGAAGGCTTTGGCGTCTCGGGCAATGATATCAATATCGGCCGCGATATCCTGATAGAGGCAGCCCTATCAGACCGGTTCGAAGATCGCTCAGGCGCGTATTTCGACAATGACGCGCGGGCCTTCGCACCGCTCCATCCCGGCGTGGCGGCGGCCAATAAAGAGGGCCAGCTTCTCGCAGCACTTGATCGCCTTTTCGCCGATTGGCGATGATCTGACAGCATCGCTTGACGGGCAAAGGCCCATGGCAGAGCGTTATGCCATGCGCATCTTTGTTCTTCTTCTTCTTTGTCTCTTCGCTTGCTCGGCCAGCGCGGAGAGCTTTCAAAGTTGGCTTGAAGATCGCGCCTGGCCCGCAGCCCGGGCCGAAGGTGTGACGCGACAAACGTTTGAGCGCCTTACAAGCGGTCTCACACCAGATATGACCCTGCCCGGGCTTTCAGCGACGGGCGCTGTCCCCGCGCTTGACGCGCAGGCCGAGTTTGCAGCACCCGCGCGCTACTTCGGCGAGGGAAACCTGCAAAGCCTCGCGGCGCAGGGCCGGAGCCTTGCGCGCAAGCACGGCCCGCTTCTAGCCCGTCTTGAAACGCGCTACGGCGTGCCGGGTCATATCATATTGGCCATCTGGGGGCGTGAGAGCGCTTTCGGGCGCGCGGCCATCCGCCATGATGCGCTGCGCGTGCTCGCGACACGCGGCTATGCGGGCACGCGGCGCGGCGTCTTCACCGATGAATTCGGCAAGGCGCTCAAGATCGCGGCGGCAACCGGGCTTGAATTGCGCTCGTCCTGGGCGGGCGCGATGGGCCAGCCTCAGTTTTTGCCATCGAGCTACCTGACCTATGCCGCCGATGGAGATGGCGATGGACGCGCGGATATCTGGCGATCAGAGGCGGATACGCTGGCCTCCATCGCGAAATATCTCTCCGCCCACGGCTATGACGGACGGCGCGATTGGGGCTTTGAGGTTTCCGTGCCCGCCACCGTCTCTTGCACAGCCAATGGGCCCGATCAGGGGCGCAGCATCGCGGCATGGGAGCGCGCGGGGATCACGCGGGTGTCAGGGCGCCCTTTCCCGGCCCATGAGCGGCGCGCAGAAGCCTTTTTGATGATGCCAGCGGGGCGCTCCGGGCCCGCCTTTCTCGTCACGCCAAACTTTTATGCCATCAAGGAATACAATGAGAGCGATCTTTACGCTCTCTTCATCGGCCATCTGGGAGACCGCATCGCTTTTGGTACACCCGCCTTTCGCGCGCCCTGGAGGGCGGTTGATAAGATGCGCCGGGGCGAGATCGCCGCCGCGCAACGGGTGCTAGAAGGGCGCGGTTTTGATGTGGGCGGCGCGGATGGGCTCATCGGCTTCAAAACGCGCAGGGCGATCGGGCTCTGGCAAGCGGCGCGCAACGCCCCGGTGACGTGCCTGCCCACGGCGCAAACGCTACGCGACATCATTCAGAGCGGCTGAGTCGCGTCTCATGCTGGGGCAGAAACAGCCTCGCCAGCATGGTATTAATGTTGATGCACAAGAAACAAAGCAGCCGCCAATCACTTAAGATTGAACGGTTATTTTGAATTCTCTTTGTGGTTTCGGGGCGCTGTGCAAGCGTTTGTTAACCAAGTTAACAGCGCGAAGTTTCCCATGACCCAGGTTTCTCGTTTCTCAAGACGTGCTTTTCTTTCTTCGGCCGTTGCCGCCGCAGCCTTGCCCAGCTGGGCGTCTGCAACAGGCCCCTCCTACATCGCGGGCGTCGTCTCTGGCGGCAACATGACGCCGGTCTTTCAATGGTCTGACGCCATGCTCCAGGCCGTCCGCGACAAGGGGATCGCCCCGCCGCCTGCCACGCGCCTTTTCGCCATGGGCCACCTTGCGGGTTTCGTGGCCGCTGACGCCATCAACGGCGAATATCAATTGCCGTTCCGCCTGCCGGAGCCGCCCGCGAAGGCCGATCCGGCCATCGCTTATGGTGCGGCGGTCTCAACAGCGCTTTCGCGCACCGCCGGGCTCAACACGCGCGCACAACTCAACGGGTTTCTGGCGGGCTATCCAGATGGCGAAGGCAAGGGCCTTGGCGTGAGCTGGGGCGAGTATGTCGGCAACGCCATTGTTAACTGGCGCGAGGATGACGGCATCAAATTCGCGCGCAGCCAGTCTTATAACAAGCTTTCCGGCCCGCTTGCATGGGAGCCGACAGGCCCCTTCTACGGCGCCAAGAACGGCCCCGCCTTCAAGCCCTATGCGGATGCCTTGCTTCCTGGCTGGGGCAAGCTTTCGCCCTGGTCGGTTGCTGACGTGACAGTGTTTCGCCCGCGCGACTTCCCCGATTATTCCAGCCGGGAATTTGAGCGCCAGCTTCAGAAAGTGCATGCGCTCGGCAGCTCAAACAGCACCGAGCGAACAGCAGATCAGGCCGAAATCGCCTTTTTCTGGGAGGACGGGCCGCGCGGCGTGACCCCGCCAGGCCATTGGCAAATCATCGCGATGGACTTGCTCCAGCGGCGCTCGATGGGTCTGTCTGAGCAGGCGCGCGCCATGGCCATGCTCTCAATGGCGCAAGCGGATGCGGGCATCGCGACCTGGGATTGCAAATTCGCGATGGATGTCGTGCGCCCTGAGACAGTGATGCGCAAGGGCGCGATCAACACGCCGCTCGCCCAAAGTCTCTATGACCCCAACTGGATGACGCTCATCCCCACACCGCCCTTCCCGGCCTATACCAGCGGGCATTCGATGTTTTCGTCCACCTCCGCGCGCATGATCGCCAAGATCATAGGGCGCGACCGGGTCAACTTCTCGGGCGCGGCCCCTGACCTGATCAATTGGCCCAGCCAGCTCACCGGCGTGCGCCGCTCCTGGACACGCCTGTCCCAGGCCGCTGAAGAGGGCGGGATGAGCCGGGAATATGGCGGCATCCACTGGGAGGCCGACAATACAGAGGGGATGCGCCTGGGCCGCGCGATCGCCGATGAAGTGTTCCGGCGCGGCGTCCGCCGGGCGTGACGCGGCGCGCGGTGCTCACTGAGGCACGGCCCAGCGCACAGTTGGCGGGATAAAGTGATGATGCGCAGTGCGCATCCTACGCTATTGGGCGGCAGGGTGCGCAAAGCGCACCATCGCTCTCACAGCCCGAGCGCGTCTTTCTCAGCGTCGGAAAACACGCGCGAGCGGGTGAGAAAGCGCCGGTTCGTCCCATTATCGAGCGAAAACATCCCGCCCCGCCCCGGCACCACATCGATGATAAGCTGAGTGTGCTTCCAAGCCTCGAATTGCGGCCCGGAGATATAGACCTCTGCTCCGTCGATTTCGCCCAATAGCACGTCAGTGTTGCCCACGCGGAACTCGCCCTTCGGGTAACACATCGGCGCGGAGCCATCACAACAGCCGCCCGATTGATGAAACATCACATCCCCATGGCGTTCTCGGATCTCGGAAAGGAGCGCGACAGCGGCGGGCGTTGCAGTGACGCGCGCGGCCCCTTCGGTTCCGGCGACGATTTCAGCGTCAGTCGCGCAAGAAATGGTCACATGCTCTGTCATGGTGTCGTCCTCCCTTTCGGATTGGAAATAACGCGCTTTGCCTTGCGAGCAAATGCGCCCCATCGCGGACGCATCTTTCTCGGCGCAACTGCTGCGAAAAAGGGCGCGGCTGAACTCAACCGCGCCCCGATTTTTGTTATCGCAGGTCCTTAAAAGAAACCCAGCCGGTCAGGAGAGTAGCTCACCAGCATGTTCTTTGTTTGCTGGTAGTGATCGAGCATCATCTTGTGCGTCTCGCGCCCGATGCCCGACTGCTTATATCCGCCAAACGCTGCGTGGGCAGGATAGAGATGATAGCAATTCGTCCAGACACGGCCCGCCTTGATCTCGCGGCCAAAGCGATAGCACTTATTGGCATCGCGCGACCACACGCCCGCGCCCAGGCCATAGAGCGTATCATTGGCGAGATCGAGCGCCTCGGCATCGTCTTTGAAAGTGGTCACAGAGACAACCGGCCCAAAGATCTCTTCCTGGAAGACGCGCATCTTGTTGTTGCCCTTCAG
>JBCCTH010000054.1:0-14191 GCA_039198835.1 Pseudomonadota bacterium
CCCTGTATATATGCCCCATTTTAACGCCCGGGGGGCAGACACCCTTCAGATAAAAGAGCGCGAAGCCGACCGGGGGCGTCAGGAAAGATGTTTGCAGTGTCACCGCCACGAGGATCGCGAACCAAACAACTTGCGCGTCCTGGACCTGATCGAAATCAGGCACGGCAAGCTCAAGGCCCTGAATAACCGGCAACATCAACGGCATGATGATCAACGTGATCTCGATCCAGTCGAGCAGGAAGCCCAGCAGAAACACGATAAACAAGATGAAGGCGACCACGAGATAGGGGTTTTCAAAGATCCCTTCGACCATGTGTTCAACGACCTCGTCGCCGCCGTAAAGGCGCAGGACGAAGGCGAAAAAATTAGCCGCCAGAAAGATGCCCAAGATGTAGCCGGCTGTATTGAGCGTTGAGCGCGATACCTCGCGCAGAACTTTCCAAGATAACCGCCCGTAAGCGACGGCAAGAAGCGTCGCGCCGAGGGCGCCGAGGCCAGAGGCTTCCGTGGGCGTCGCAAGACCAGCAAAGATTGACCCAAGCACCAAGAGAATGAGAAAGAGCGGCGGGATCACCGCCAAAAGCACCTCTTTGACCTCGGCCCAACCGACGCGGCCCGCATCGGCGGGGACGGGCATCGCATCGGGGCGGATGAAGCCGTAGATCACAATGAAGACGATGTAGAGCGCCCCGAGGATCAGCCCGGGAAAGAGCGCGCCCATGAAAAGATCGCCCAAAGAAATGGCGAGCTGATCTGACATGATCACAAGCATGATCGATGGCGGGATCAAGATCCCCAGAGTGCCTGAGGCGGCGATTGTGCCGGTGGCGATGGGTTTTGAATATTGCTGCGCCATCATCGCCGGAAGCGCCATAACGCCCAGAAGCGTCACAGACGCGCCGATAACCCCTGTGGATGCGGCCAGGATGATCCCGATAAGCAACACGGTGAGCGAAAGGCCGCCCTTCAGCCCGCCAAAGAGCTTCTGCATCGATTGCATCATGCGCTGGGCGACGCCCGATTGATCGAGCATGAGCCCCATGAAAATGAACATGGGCAAGGCCACGAGAACCGGGCTCTGCACGATGTTGCCAAAGACGCGCGAGGGCACCGACCCCATGCGCCTCCATTCTATCCCGATGCGATCAAATTCGATCACATCGCGAAACGCGGATCTGAACGGATCAAGGAAAAACACCGCGAACAGGTAGAAGATGAGCGCGACGCCCACGAGCGCCATGGCAACCGGCACGCCCCGAAAGAGCAGCACGATGAACGTGCCGAAGATAACGGCCACCATGATTTCGTTCAGCGTCAGAAACTGGCCGAGAAATTCGAGGATAAACATCAACGCGCCCTCCGCGCGTAGAGGAAGCCAGCAAGCGCCGCAGAGAGCGCCAGAGCAATCAGCACGGTCAATTGTGTCTCATAGGGGCCAAATTCCACCTCACCCATCAATAGCCCGTCGCGTGCGACGGCGCGCGGGGCCAGATCAGACATGGTGATCCGTGAGATCCACCACAGCGCATAAAAGAGCGCGATATTGATCGCCAGAACCACGGAAGGCAGCAGCCAGAAGAAATGTGCCCATCCATCGGCGTTTCCCTGTTCTTTCAAGAGGCGGTGGAGCCTGGCGAGACAGGCGCAGCCGATCACGATGAAGCAAAGGTTCATCAGGATTTTAAGGATCCAAAGATTGTGCAGCCCGTTGGGAGAAGAAGACCCCTCGCGCGAGGCAACAGAGGATACGGCGTAGTGGATTGTGACATCCCAAGTGATGATGGCGAACGGCAAAAAGAGCCACCCGAGCGCGAAGAGATCGATGCGCCGCTGCCGCTCTTTCGGGAAGCCGTCATAGAGGATGTCAACGCGCACATGGCTGTTGGTGGTGACGGCATAGGCCACGCCGATCAAGCAGGCGATCCCGTAGATCCACCACTGCATATCGTCGAGCCAGGCCTGGTTGCCCGGGCCGATATCCATGCGCCCGAAATTGCGCAGAAAGACCTGCGCGACGATTACGAGCATCAGGATGGGGAAGAGCCAGGCGACAACGTTGCCGATTGCTACGATCGCACGGTCGCCCCGGTTATGGGCCGCGCGATCCACTTCGCTCGGATCTGAAAGCGCGACGATCTCTTCGGTTTGTGCTGTCATGTCCCCTCCCAGACCTCACTCACTGATTGTCGACAACGGTGGGTCAAAAACCCGCTCTCCCCTCTGCACCAAGGTGAGCGGCTTTCAAACCCACCCGCCCCTTGAAGGGCAGGTGAGCGCGCAAACGCGCCCCTGAGCGGGGCGCGCGGATCGCTTTGTCGGTTATTTGCGCGGACGCGGCAGATAGATGTTGGAATTCCAGGTGTTATAGCCTTCGCGGAATTCCTGAAGATCAGCCCAGGTCTTCGCAAACATCTCGTCTTCGGCGGCCAGTTCAGCGGCCACCTCATTCCAGGTTGCTTCAAAGACTTGGAGCTGCTCGGGCGTCCAGTTCTTGATGGTGACGCCGTTGTTTTCAACGTTGTCGACCATGGCCGCGAAGTTGCTTGCTTCGCCTTCGGCGAGGTTTGTCGTCACATTGGCAAGGCATGCAACCTCGATCTGCTTTTGCGCTGTCTCGTCGAGATCGTTCCAGCGGTCAGCGTTGATCAGGAGCTCAAACATCGTGGCGGGCTGGTGCCAACCGGGGAAGTAGTTGAACTTGGCGATGTTGTAAAAGCCAAGACGCGCATCGATGAGCGGCATCGAAAATTCGGTGGCGTCGATCGCGCCACGCTCAAGCGCGGGGAAGATATCGCCGGCTGCAAGAAGCGATGTCGACACGCCCAAACGCTGCATCACCTCAGCGCCAAGGCCGAAGAAGCGCATGTTGAGGCCACGGAGGTCTTCGAGGCTCGTGATCTCTTGCTTGAACCAGCCCGAGGTCTCGGGCGCGATGATCCCGCAGGGCATCACATGCACGTTAAAGCCGTTCGCGTCATACATTTCGCGCATGAGGTCGAGACCGTCATCATAGAGCATCCAGGCCATGAATTCGCCGGCTTCCGGCCCGAACGGTACGGCCGCGAAGAGCGATGCCGCCGTCATCTTGCCTTGCCAGTAGCCCGAAGTCGTATAGGCCGCGTCGACTGAGCCGTTGGAAACAGCGTCAAGCGCCTCAAGCGTCGGGACAAGCTCGCCCGGATCAAAATGCTCAAACTCGACTTCAGAGGAAATCCCGTTGATCTTCTCCACGAAGTCGAGCGCCGCCGTCCCCAGGATCGGCAGGTTTTGCCCGAAGGCTGATGTCATTTCGAGCGTTTCCTGGGCCTGCGCGGCACCAGATGTAAGCCCGGCAACAGCCAGGGCTGCGAGTGTCTTTTTCATAATGTCCTCCCAATGAGCATGGCTCGGCTGTGTTGGGCCGATCCACGACTGCGCGCACTTTTGCTGCAACGCTTCCAGTACACAACAGAAAACCTGTAATTGGGCCGATTTGCAACAATGTATACGTTAAAAAATCCGTTATGCCCGCATCCTTGCGGTTTTGGTATGCAAGCGCCTCGTTTCGCGCAGAGTTTTTGGGACTGTGCGCGGCCGCTTCGCGCCATGGCTTGATCTCAGTCAAGAGCGCCCGCGCATGATTCTTTCGTCTCGGCGGGCCTCACGGGTGCAAAGATGCGCGCCCGTCTCGCGATTGCGCCGTGACCCTAGCTTCGGGGCGCGGGCGCGCCGCCTTCAAAACTGTTCCCGATTTCATAGTCGCAAGGCGCTTCCTGCATCTCGAGATGCAGAGAGCTGCCCTCGTAAGGATGCGCGCGTGCCAAAGCTTCATCGACCTCGATACCCAGCCCAGGGGCGGTAGGCGCGGAGATAAAGCCGCGCTCAACGGCGATGGTATCTTTGATGAGGGCGGCGTGAAACGCCGTCTCGATGGTTTCGGCCATCAGCAGGTTGGGAATGGAGACAGCAAGGTGAATATTGGCCGCCCATTCGATGGGGCCCGCATAAAGATGCGGTGCCATCTGAGCATTATAAACCTCCGCAAGGGTCGCGATCTTCTTTGCTTCCCAAATCCCGCCTGCGCGCCCGAGGGCAGGCTGTAGGATCGTGGCCGCACCTTGGCGCAGGATGGGTGCGAATTCGGCTTTTGTTGAAAGCCGCTCGCCGGTGGCCACGGGGATGCGCACCGCGTTGGCGACCTTGGCCATCTCCGCCACGTTATCGGGCGGGATAGGCTCTTCAAACCAGAGCGGTGAATAGGGCTCAAGCGCCTGGCCCAGGCGGATGGCACCGGCCGTTGTGAATTGGCCATGGGTGCCAAAGAGAAGATCGGCCCTGTCGCCTACGGCGTCACGGATCGCCTTGCAGAAAGAGACCGACATCGAGATGTCGCGCATGCCGGGCATATGCCCACCGCGCAGCGTGTAGGGGCCCGCCGGGTCAAATTTCAGCGCTGTGTAGCCATCCGCGACCCTGGCTTCGGCGGCTTCAGCGGCCATGGCGGGCGAGGTCCAGAAATCAGCGAGAGCGTGATGTTCAAGCGGATAAAGATAAGTGTAAGCGCGCACACGCTCATTCATCTTGCCGCCCAAGAGCTTCCACACGGGGCAGTTGCGCGCCTTTCCCAGAATGTCCCAGCAGGCAATCTCAAGGCCTGAAAAGGCGCCCATGACCGTCAGATCAGGGCGCTGGGTGAAGCCCGAAGAATAGGCGCGCCGGAACATGAGCTCGATATTGGCGGGGTCTTCGCCCGCCATGTGCCGCTCGAAAACATCTCCGATGACGCCTTCCATGGCCTTGGGCCCCACCGATGAGGCATAGCATTCGCCCCAGCCCGTGATGCCATCATCCGTGGTCAGCTTGACGAGCGTCCAATAGCGCCCGCCCCAACCGGGTGCGGGGGGCGCTGTCGTTATGATTTCGAGATATTGTAGCTTCATTCGACGCCCTCGAACACAATCACATTGCGCCGCGCGGCCCCAGTGCGTGTATCGGCGATGGCGTCATTGATATCTTCGAGCGACCACCGCGCTGAAATGAGTTCATCAAGTTTCAGGCGACCCTGAGAATAGAGATCGACCATCCAAGGGATATCGCGCTGGATCACCACGTCACCCATTTTAGACCCCACCATCCCTTGCCCGGTGGCTGCCAGGATCACGGGCTCATAGCTTGACGATTGGCCTGAATGCGGCATGCCCACGAGAATGACCTTGCCGCCATTGGCGAGATAGCGCGGCGCCTGATCATAGGCGGGGATCGCCCCCACCGTGACGATGACCGCGTCCGCGCCGCGCCCCATCGCCGCCATCGCCGCGCGCCAGGGCTTGGGCTCGCTTGCCAGAACCCCGTCGGTCGCGCCGAATTCCTTCGCGGCCTCCAGCTTGTCTTCGTGCATGTCCACGGCCACGATCCGCCGCGCGCCAGCGATGCGCGCGCCCTGTATCGCGTTAAGCCCCACCCCGCCCGCGCCTATGACGACGACATCTTGCCCCGCGCGGAGCTTCGCCGCATTCACGACCGCCCCAACGCCGGTGATCACCCCGCAGGCAATCAGCGATGCCGACGCGAAAGAGATATCAGCCCCGATCTTCACGATCTGGCTTTGATCGACGACGACCCTTTCGGCGAAAGCCCCACTGTTCATCGCTTGCATGGCCGCATCGCCTGAGGGCGTTCTCAGTGGCCCGCCTTCATAGGTGTCAGCGGGCGTCTCACAGATCACCGGGTTGCCTGATGCGCAAGATGGGCACTGCCCGCAGGCGCGGATGAGGGTCACCACCACCCGGTCGCCGGTCTTGAAGCCGGTGACGTTGGCTCCGACGGCCGAGACAATGCCAGCCGCTTCATGCCCGTAGACCGCTGGCAAAGTCCCGCCCCAACCGCCATCGGCAAAGGAGATGTCGGAATGGCAGATCGCAACCGCGCCCAGTGTCACTTCGACTTCGCCAGACCTGGGCGCTGCGAGCTCCAGTTCTTCGATCTGCAAAGGTTTGCCAAATTCATGTGCAACCGCGGCCTTGATGCGAACCATACTGCGATCCTCCGTCGTACTATTCGGCTGAAGGGGCCTCAGCAGGCGCAGCGGCGCAAGCCCGTTTTCGTCATGCCGTGGCGTTACGGCGGCGTTTGCGCGTCACAAAGACGATCAAGCAACAGAAAACGAGGAAAGAGGCGAGAAGGAAAGGCGCGCCCGGCAGATAGAGGCCCTCTTCGCGGGTGTAGAGGAAAAAGAGCTGCGTCATCGCGATGGGCGAGAAAATCAACGCCAGCGCCTTGGCCGAAGTGATGATGCCTTGAAGCTCGCCTTGCTGATTGTCGGCGGCGCGCTGGCTCATGAGCCCTTGGAGCGCCGGTGTGACGACCGCGCCGAGCGCCGAAAGGGGCGTGAGCGCCAACACAAGCCAGCCGCTCGTCAAAAACCCGAGCCCGATGAAAATGCCGATGCTCACGAGAAAGCCGTAAAAGATGGTCGATCTTTCACCCAGCCTGGGGATGATCAAACGGATCAGGACGCCCTGAACAAAGGCCATCGCGATGCCGAAGCAGCCCAGCGAGACACCCACCATGCCTTCGGACCACCCAAAGCGCTCTTGGGTAAAATAGGCCCATACGGTGGGGTAAACGATGAAGGCGAATTCATAGAGAAAAACGATGAGCAGGAGGCGCTGGACGCCTTGAAGCTTGCCAATGGATTTGAGCGCGCCGAATGGATTGGCGCGCTTGAGCTCAAAGGGACGGCGGATTTTATCATCGACCGTCTCGGGCAAGACAAAATAGCCGAAAACCAGATTGATCGCGGCGAGAGCTGCGGCCGCGAAAAAGGGCATGCGCGGCCCGAGCTCTCCCAAAAGGCCGCCGATCACCGGTCCGAGCACAAAGCCTATCCCGAAGGCCGCCCCGATGAGCCCGAAATTCGCCGCCTTCTTTTCGGGGGGCGAGATATCGGCGATAAAGGCGGCCGCGGTCGATTGCGTCGACGTGGCGATGCCGCCGATGATGCGCGTGAGGATCAAGAGCCACATGGCATGGGCAATGCCCATCAGCACAAAGTCGATGGCTACGATGAAAAGCGAGCCGAGCAAGATCGGGCGGCGGCCACAGCGATCACTCAGCGATCCGACGATGGGCCCAAAGAGAAACTGGCACCCCGCGAAGATCGTGGTCATGATCCCGCCCCAGATCGCCGCCGAGCCCAGATCGGCCCCGGTTATATCGCGGATGAGCGCGGGCATCACCGGCAAGATTAGTCCGATGCCCATGGCATCGATCGTTAGCGTGATAATAATGAAGGTGAGCGCCAGGCGCGGATTAGCTACAGACTTGACCATGCTGCCTCAATTCTCAGCAGCCTTTAGCAACCTCGCGGTGGCGTGAGAAGCGAATTCGGTGATCGTCAGATATGCCCGATCTCGCGCATGAAAGCAGTCAGCAAGCGCGCATAACCCACCGGGTCTTCAACGCAGGGCAGATGGCCCGCGCGGCGCATCAGCTCTGTGCGCGAGCCCGGAATGAGCGCGAGCGTTTCTCGAACGAGGTCTGGCGGGGTGGCTGCATCTTCATCGCCCGCGATGCCGAGCGCTGGTAATCTGAGCGTGCTTGTCGGTGTGAAAAAATCCGTTCCCTGGATCGCAGTCGCGCAGCCGATATAGCCCTCAGCGGGCGTGGAGATGAGCATATTGCGCCAGGCGGCGAGCTCCGGGCGTTCGCGAAAGCCTTTGGAGAACCAGCGTTTCATCGTGGCGTCGCCGATCACGGGCATGCCCAATCGCCGGATTGTATCGATGCGATCCTGCCAGATCTCACGCGTGGCGATCTTGGCCCCGGTATTCGAGAGCACCAGCGCGCGCACCAGATCAAGCCGCTTGGCCGCAAGCCCCTGCGCGATAAGCCCGCCGATGGACAGGCCCACAAAAAGGCACTCGCGCACGTCGAGCGCCATGAGCAGTTTCTCGATATCGCTCACGAGCGCGCCCATCGCATAGGGCGCTTCAGGGCAGTCAGAGAGCCCATGCCCACGCTTGTCATACCGGATGATGCGCAGCCCAGGCGGAAGATGCGGCAAGACCCCATCCCACAGCCGAAGATCTGTTCCCAGCGAGTTGGCGAAGACGACCGGCGCGCCCGATGGATCGCCATCTTCGCGGTAATGGAGCCCGACGCCCCCGGCATCAAAGACATTCATCATGGGTTGAGCTCCATGTGGGCTATGATCTGGCCATGATCGGAGGCGAGCTTGTTATAGGGAGCCTCCGGATAAGAGCCGTCGGTCAGATGATCATTGAGCGCGCTAAAATAGGCCATCTTTCCGATCCGATCCGGAAACTCCGGGTGGAAGTGCCGCGACATGAAGATCTGGTCGATACTCTCAAACGACCCGCCAAAAGCCGAGGTGTAGACCATGTCGCGCAGCGATTTGCGCACAAACATTTTTTCGGCGGAATAGAGCCGCACCGCCTCGATCTGTTCGCGGATCGCAATGTTCTCGGCATCGCTATATCTGTCAGAGCGGTGCTTGGCGTCATGTCGGCGCATCCAGGCATAGTTTTTGAACGGCGTTTCGCCGGTGATGATTTCGGAAGAGACCGCATGCTCGCCATCGTTGAAATCGCCGAGCACCATGACGGGTTCGCCTGCTTTGAGGCTTGCGAGCACTTCACGCCGCAAGACCCAGGCTTCGGCCATGCGCCGCACAGCCGCGCGGAGCGATCCCATCGCGCGCCCCGCGGCGTCATAGCGCGTCAGATCCGCTTCCGGTGCCGGGGCGCCGGAGGCTGGCGCGAATTCGCCAAGCTTTGATTTCAGGTGACAGTTGAAGATGGTGATCACATGCGCGCCCGCGCGCACCTTCACCTTGAGGATCGGGCGCGACGTTCGCGTGAGGGTGAAAGACCCGGCGCCCACGCCGCCAAAATCGGAAAACGGGATCGTCAGCGGCTCTGGCAGAACCTGGATGATCTCGGGCGTGCCCTCGAAGCCAAGGCGAGACAAGACGGCGACGCCCGGCCTCCGCGCCCCGGGCGCGCCATCATTGGCATTGGCCGCAAAGGCGATTTCGAGCGGATCATAGGGATCGAAAGCCAGTTTGCGGAAGATCGCCTTGCGCGCATAGCGCTTTGATCTGTCGGGCACGACGGCTTCATTGAGCGCGCGGCCCCGCGCATTTGTCTCAGCAACGACAGCCTCAAGCGCAGATCTGTCGAAAATCTCCTGAAAGCAGACGATATCAGCGTCAACAGACAGAAGTTGATCGGCGAGCCAATCTTCCTTCCAGGCGTATTCCTCGGGCGTGTAGCTTTCGAAACGGTAATATTCAGCATCCGCGCCGATGAGATTTTTGACGTTGAAAGAAGCGATGGAAAATTCGGTCATACTGTCTCCAGCGCCCGTTTGAAGAGATCGGCATCGACGTTGCCGCCCGATGCCGTAACGATCACGGCATCGCCTGAATGCGTGTCCGGGTGGAAAAGCGCGGCCGCAAGCGCGACAGCGCCGCCCGGCTCGATAACGAGCTTGAGCCGCAGGAAGGCGATCGCCATGGCCCGCAAGGCCTCTTCCTCTGAGACAACAATGCCCGGGCCGCACAATCGCTGCATGATCGGGAAAGTGATCTGTCCGGGTGCCTCCGTTATAATCGCGTCGCAGACGCCGCCGCTCGTGCGGCTGTTGCGGCTGATCTGCCCGGTGGCCAACGAGCGGGCGACATCGTCAAACTCCTCGGGCTCGACAGGGCGCACTTTGTGGCGGCCTTCGGTCGCCAGCGCGATGCCAGAGGTGAACCCGCCGCCACCGCAACACACGAGAATTTCGGCGCCCTCCGCTCCGGCCTCGCGCGCCTGTTGCGCAATTTCGAGCCCGCACGTCCCCTGACCGGCGATAACGAGGGGCTCATCAAAGGGCTTGATAAGCGTCAGGTCTCGCTCGGCTGCGATGCGCGATCCGATCTCATTGCGGTCTTCTTCGGCGCGGTCATAGAGAACCACCTCGGCACCGAGGGCGCGGGTATTCTCGATCTTGATGCGGGGGGCATCGGAGGGCATGACGATCACCGATTGCGCCCCGTGCAGAGCGGCGGCGCGCGCCACGGCTTGCGCATGGTTCCCGGACGAAAAGGCGATGACGCCGCGCGCTCTGGCTTCCGGTGCGAGCGCCGAGAGCGCAGACCAACCGCCACGATACTTGAAAGAGCCGGTATGTTGCAGGCATTCGGCTTTCAAAAAGACGCGCCGCCTCGCGATCTCATCGAGAAAGGGCGAGCTTAAGAGCGGGGTGCGCCGCACATGGCCCGCGCCGCGCGCGGCGGCCGCTTCGATCATCTCAAGGTTCAATCTGTGCCCACCAATCATGGAGCGCTTTGACAGCCTCCGGTTCATCAAGAAACGGCACATGCCCGCGATCCGGGACATCCGCATAGATCATATCAGGCCTGCGCCTTTGCATTTCATCTGCCGTCTCGCGGCTCAAAAGGTTTGAGTTCGCGCCATGGATCAACGCGAGGGGAAGCCCTTCCATAGCCGCGAAAATTGGCCAGAGGTCTGGCGCGGCGACGTCTTTGTTCTTGAGAACGGCTTCGCGCAAGGCGGGATCATAGGTGATATCGAGCCCGTCCGGGGCGGCTCTGAAATGGAGCATGACTTCCTGCGCCCAGCGCGTCGCGGGGACATCGGCGAAGCCCGCCATGTGGGTGGGCCGCTTCTCTATCGCTTCTTCGAGTGTTTTGAACTTTGGGCGGCGGCCAAGATAGCCCTCGATATCCTTGAGCCCGGCCTCTTCGATCGAAGGCCCGATGTCATTGAGCGCCACGCCCAAGAGCATCGATTTCACGTTCGCGGCAAGCCCCATGGCGATAATCCCGCCTCGGGAGGTGCCCAGAAGGGCGGTTTTGGCAATGTTGAGATGCATGAGCAATTCAATGGCATCCTGGCCTTCCCGCGCGGGTGTATAGGTCGCCTCGCCCGACCAAGCCGAGCGCCCACGCCCGCGATAATCCAGACGAATGAGCCGGCAGGGCGGCAAGAGCGGCGCGACATAGTCGAAGTCTCGTCCGGTGCGGGTGAGGCCCGATAGGCAAAGAAGCGGCGTGCCTTGGCCTTCATCGGTGAAGAAAAGTTCTGCGCCATCGGAGGCGGTGAAAAAAGGCATCAGGCTAAAAGCTCCGGCAGGGATGTCAGATCAGGGAGGATATGCGCAGGCCGCCCCGGCAAACGGTCAAGCGGCTCGCCCGCGCGATTGACCCAAATTGTCAGAAAGCCGTAGGCGGCTGCGTGGGCTGCGTCCCACCCGTTGGAGCTGATGAAAGCGACCTCGTGCGCGGGGCTTTTGAAGCGCGCGCCCACAAGATCATAAACCGCGCGCGCGGGCTTGAAGACACCCACCGCCTCAACGCTCAAAATCGCGTAGATATCGGCGCCGATGCCCGCCGATGATACGGCGGCGTCGAGCATTTCTGGCGTGCCGTTTGACAAGATGCCGTTGCGTTTGCCCTGCGCCTTGAGCGCCGTGAGTGTGGCGGGCACTTCGGGATAAGGCGAAAGCGCCCAATAAAGATCGAGAAGCGATTGGCGCAGATCTGCGTCATCGAGGCCAGCGGCCTCCATTGCCCAGTCGAGCCCGTCTTGCGTGACCCGCCAGAAATCAACATGGGTGCCCGCCACGGCGCGCAGCCAAGTATATTGAAGTTGCTTCATGCGCCAATCGGCGGCGAGCTTGGGCCAGATTTCCTTGAGCGCTTGTGTCTCCTTGGAAGCTTCGCGGGCGGCCGCGCCCACATCGAAAAGCGTTCCATAGGCGTCGAAAATGCAGGTGGTTATCGTCATGGCGCGAGGCTGGCACAGCCTTCGCCCGTTGGAAAGGCGGGATGCCTCCGGCGGGAGCAATTATGGCCTAAGGAAAGAGCGCTCAGCGCTCGAAGTGAAAGCCGGTCGCGCGAGACCAATGCGGCTCTTTGTTTTGTGCAAGATCCGAGATAGCGGCCGCGAGATGAAGGGCCGCGACAGCCGTTCCAAGCGCCGCGACGCCCCAAACATCGCTCCAAAGCGCAAGAGCCATGCTGGCGGGCGCGAGCGCGAGTGGCCACCAAAACCTGAGCCAGCGGCAAACGTGGCAGCCCGCCCCTTTGAGCGCGAGGCCGCGCCTGCGATGCTCCGGGGCCGGGTGCTTTTGGGTCAAAGCGCGGATCGCCAGGATGAGCGGCGCGAGAGCGAAAGCAACCGCAAGCCAGATGAAAAGCGGCAGCGGGGCCTCGAGCGCGGCGCGCTCGGAGAGGAAGAAAGCGGGGCAGGCCACCGCCGCGCAAAGCGCGCCCTCGATGAAGGCCGCGATGGCGCGGTCTTTGATCACAGATTGTCAGGCTGCGGCATGCCCAGGATATGATATCCGCCATCGACCATAATGCACTCGCCCGTCGTACAATCGGAATAATCAGATGCGAGATAAACCGCCGTGCCGCCGATTGCATCGAGCGAGGCGTTTTTGCGCATCGGGCTGTTGGCCTCGGTGAAGCGGAAGGTTTTCCGCGCCCCGCCGATCGCCGCGCCCGAAAGCGTTTTCATCGGCCCCGGCGAGATCAGATTAACGCGAATACCCTGCGGTCCAAGATCATTCGCGAGATAAAGCGCCGTCGTCTCAAGCGCGGCTTTAGCGACGCCCATAACATTGTACCAAGGTGTTGCGCGGCGCGATCCCTGATAGGTCAGCGCCATGATAGAGCCCCCGTTGGGCATGAGCGGAGCTGCGTTGCGCGCCATATCAATGAGCGAATAGGCCGAGATATCGAGCGAATTCTTGAAATTCGCGCGGCTGGTGTTCGTGAAACTGCCGGTCAGTTCGGATTTGTCGGAATAGGCTATGGCGTGAACGCAGAAATCGAGCGTGCCCCATTCCTTTTCCAAACGCTCAAAGCAGGCTTTCGAGGCCTCATCATCGGTTGCGGAGTAATCCGTGACGATGTTGACGCCCATCATGTCAGCGAGCGGCTTAACGCGTTCTCCAAAGACATCCATCTGGCAGGCAAACGCGAGTTCCGCGCCTTCGGCTTTCATGGCGGCGGCGATCCCGTAGGCGATGGAGCGGTTATTGGCGATCCCGGTGATGAGGCCGCGTTTTCCGGCGAGGAGGTCTGCCATGGCGTTTATCCGTCGTACTTGCTCATAATAATCGACGCATTCGTGCCGCCGAACCCAAAACTGTTTGATAGCACGCCGTCGAGCGTCACTCCTTCGCGCAGCTCGGTGCAGACTTCATCGGGCCTCAGTTCGGGCGCGAGCTCGGTCACATTGATCGATGGGGCAATGAAGCCCTTCTCCATCATAATGAGGGAATAAATTGCTTCATGGACACCCGCGCCGCCGAGCGCGTGGCCGGTCTGGCTTTTCGTGGATGTCACGACAGGATGCTCTTCGCCGAAAACGCGCCGCACCGCCAACATTTCGGTCACATCGCCCACGGGTGTCGATGTGCCGTGGGCGTTGATGTAATCCACTGTGCGGCCATCCGGCACGGTGCCTAGGGCCAGTTTCATAGACCGCTCGCCGCCTTCGCCGGACGGGGCGACCATGTCGTAACCATCGGATGTGGCACCGTAGCCTGTGACCTCGGCGTAGATCTTTGCACCGCGAGCCTTGGCATGTTCGAGCTCTTCAAGGACGACCATGCCGCCGCCGCCACCGATGACAAAGCCATCGCGCGAGGCATCGAAGGGGCGCGAGGCTGTTTCGGGCGTGTCGTTATATTTCGATGACATCGCGCCCATGGCATCGAAGAGACAAGAGAGGGTCCAATCCACTTCTTCGCCGCCGCCCGCGAAGACGATATCTTGCTTGCCCATCTGGATTTGCTCGGTGCCGTTGCCCATGCAGTGGAGCGTCGTGGAGCAGGCCGAGGTGATCGAATAATTCACGCCCTTGATCTTGAAGGGCGTCGCCAGGCAGGCCGAGACGGTCGATGACATGCAGCGGGTGACCATGAATGGCCCCATCCGTTTTGGCGCGCCCTTATTGAGGACTGTGTCAAAAGCAGTGAAGAAGTTCGAAGTCGATGGCCCGCCGGACGAGGCGATGAGACCGGTGCGCTCATTCGAGATATCGCTTTCCTCAAGGCCCGCATCAGCAATGGCTTGTTCCATGGCGATATAGGAATAAGCCGCGCCCGGCCCCATGAAGCGCAATTGGCGCTTGTCGATGTGCTCGGCGACATCGATCTCCGGTATTCCGGC
>JBCCTH010000055.1:0-14189 GCA_039198835.1 Pseudomonadota bacterium
ATCGACGTGGAGGAACAGGAATGAGCAAATTGGACAGTGGCACGCTGCAAGAGCTTTTGGCGGCGGGCTGGGCGCATGACCCCGAGCGGGATGCTCTCTCTAAGAGCTTCACGTTCGGCAATTTTATCGAAGCGTTCGGGTGGATGACCCGGATGGCCATTATCGCTGAAAAAATGAACCACCACCCGGAATGGTTCAACGTCTATAAACGCGTGGATGTCACTCTCACCACCCACGATGCAGGCGGGCTGTCGGAGCTCGACGTCAAGCTCGCGCGGGCGATGGACAAAGGCGCCTAAGCCCTCGTTGCCTGCGGCCCATCGCAGCGAGCAGCCCGTGCTATTCAGGTGCCGCCCACGATGCCCGGGAAAGGGGATAGCGAAACGGGACCTAACCGATGAAGAAGGCGGTGACGGGAGATTTGATCGCGTTGACGCCGCTCGGGCACTCGATGTCTTGGTCCATGGGTGCCATTGCTTTCACACAATGGGCACGGGCATCGCAAAAGCGATCTCCAAGCAATTCCGCGAAGCGCTCGGGGCAGGCAAGGCCACAGATTATGGCAGCAAAGCGAAGCGCGGCGAGATTTCCACAGCTTTCGTCGCACCAGCAGATGCCAGCTTCGTCATCGTGAATGCCTTCCCCCAATTCAATTGGCGCGGCCGGGGGGCGGAAGGTCGATCACACAGCCTTGGAGGCGCGTTTCAGGAAAGTTGCCGTGGAATTCGGCGCGCTCCGCACCGGATATCCCGCAATCGGCGCAGGCCTTGCCGGCGCGGATTGCTCAGTCCTTGAACTAAAGGTTTCAGCAGCCTTGGCGGGCTGCGATCCTACATTGGTCGTCTTCGAGAGCTGAGCGGCTCGCAAGGCAAAGATCGCGCCTTGCATCATCCTCAAGGCATGCGCGCGCGGCATGAACCGGATGACAGGGCCGCCCCTCAAAAGAACGGCCCTGAAGAAAGATCAAAGCGCGTCGAGCAGTGTCTCGCCCGCTGAAATCTCACATTCACCGGGAGAGGCTTCTTCATTGAGGACCGTCACCTTGCCGTCTTCCACGAGCATCGCGTAGCGCTTCGAGCGCGCCATCAGGCCCACGGGCGGTGCGTCGAAATTCATGCCAATCGCTGTCGTGAAAGTTGACGCGGCATCGGCCATCATCGCGATGCCGGCGGCGCTCGCGCCGGTGTCCTCGCCCCATTGCTTCATGACGAACGGATCGTTGACGCTGACGCAAATGATCTCGTCGACGCCTTTCGCGTCAAACCCATCCTTCGTGCGGATAAAGCTCGGGACATGGGCAGAATGGCAGGTCGGAGTATACGCTCCCGGCACCGCGAACAGGACGACCTTGCGGCCCTTCGTCAGGCTTTCAACGCTCACCTCTTCGGGGCCCTCGGACCCCAGTCTTACAAAGCTCGCCTCCGGCAGAGTATCACCTACAGAAATCGCCATCGTCGCGTCCTTCTCTTCATTGCGTCGCGTGAAGCCAGAGCATCGCGTCGCGCATGGCAAGGGCCAGCGCGGGAGGAACAAATGAGCCGGATCATCGTCATCGGGGCAGGCCAGGCCGGGGCTTCGCTCGCAGGCAAGCTCCGCACACTCGGCCATGAGGGCGAGATCATTCTCATCGGTGAAGAACCCGCCCCGCCCTATCAACGCCCCCCGCTCTCAAAGAAATATCTGCTCGGAGAGATGCCCCTGGAGCGGATGTATCTCAAGCCCGAGAGCGCCTATGCGGAGGCGGGCATAGAGCTTCGGACGGGCGCGCGCGTCGACAGCATCGACACGCAGCACAAGACGATCACCGTGGCGTCCGAAACGCTGGGCTATGACGCGCTCGCCTTCACCACGGGATCGGTCGTGCGCAAACTGCCCCCCGCCATCGGCGGCGATCTGGGCAATGTCTTTTATGTGCGCACCCTCGCAGATGTGGATGCGATGGCAGAGGCCTTTGGCAAGGGGGGGCATGTTCTCGTCGTGGGCGGCGGATATATCGGGCTCGAGGCGGCGGCGGTGGCGGCGATGAAAGGGCTTAAGACAACCCTCATCGAAGCCGCGGACCGCATCCTCAAACGCGTGGCGGCACCGGAGACATCTGACTATTTTCGCAAGCTCCATGGCGCGCACGGTGTCGATATCCGTGAAGGGATGGGGCTCAAGACCCTGATCGGAGAGAACGGGCATGTCACCCGCGCAGAGCTTGCCGATGGCAGCCTGCTCGACATCGACTTCGCCATTGTCGGCGTGGGCATCGAGCCTGCCACAGAGCTTGCCGAAGCGGCGGGCATCAGTTGCGAGAATGGCATCAAAACCGATGCCCAGGGCCGCACCTCGGCCGAGGGCGTTTGGGCCGCGGGCGACTGCGCGAGCTTTCCCTATCGCGGCGCGCGTATCCGTCTCGAAAGCGTGCCCAATGCAATAGATCAGGCTGAAATCGTGGCAGAAAACATGCTCGGCGCCAGCAAGGACTATCTCGCCAAACCCTGGTTCTGGTCCGATCAATACGACGTCAAACTCCAGATCGCGGGCCTCAATACCGGCTATGACCACGTCATTGAGCGACATCTCCCGAAAGGAAGCTCGCACTGGTATTATAAAGGTTCCGAACTTTTGGCGGTGGATGCGATGAACGACGCGCGGGGTTACATGGTGGGCAAACGGCTGATCGAGGCGGGCAAAAGCCCCCCGCGAGAGGCCGTTGCCAACCCCGAGACAGACCTGAAAGCGTTTCTGAAAGCGTGAGGATCATCGCCGGGCGCTTTCGGGGCCGTCCCCTCACCGGGCTGGGCAAGGGCGACGCAGCCGCGCATCTGCGCCCCACCTCCGACCGCGTCCGCGAAGCGCTCTTTTCGATGATCGGCGCGCGCAGAGACCTTGAAGGCTTGCGCGTTCTCGATCTCTTCGCGGGCACCGGAGCGCTCGGGCTCGAAGCGCTCTCTCGCGGTGCCGCCCACGCGACTTTCGTGGAGAGCGGCCGCAAGGCGCAGCGGCTGATCGCCGCCAATCTCGCTCTCCTTGGCGTGAGCGAGGCCGCGCTTCTTGCCTGCGAGGCCGCCCGGCTCCCCCCCGCCGATGCCCCCTGCGATCTGGTTTTTCTCGATCCGCCCTATGACAAGGGCCTGGGGTTGCCCGCGCTCCAACGGGCACGCGCCCAGGGGTGGATCGCGCGGGAGGCTCTCGTGGTCTGGGAGGAAGTCAGCCCACAGCGCGCCGAGGGCTTCACAGCGCTGATATCTCGGCGCTATGGTGACACGGTGATCACCTTGCTTGAGCCGATCCAGCCATGACCTTTACCGACTATTCCGGCGGTTGGGCGACCAACGCCGAAGCCGAGAGCCGCGACACACAGACCGGCACGAACCCGCCCCGGAAGCGCGTTACACCGCCGCTTCTGATGGGAGATATTTTGCAATCGCGCCGCGGTATCCCGGTTTTCGTCGAAGACTGGCTCCGCCTCGAAAAAGAGCGCGATGCCCGCCGCGCGGAGCGCGCCCGCCTAGATCATTTCACCGCGCAAAAGCCGCGGTAACTCGCCGGTTAAGCCAGCGGCTTCGCGCATGAAGGCCCGGCGCAGCCCCGGCACGGCATTGACCGCGCCCATGCCGAGATCTCGCAGCCGACGCACCGGTGCCAGATCATTCGAGAAGAGGCGATTGAACGCGTCGGTCGCGACGGCGAGCGTGGCGGTGTCGAACCTGCGCCAGCGCTGATAGCGCGCCAGAACCTGCGCCGATCCGATATCCTCGCCGCGCTGACGCGCGAGCGCAAGCACTTCGGCGAGAGCGGCAACATCGCGCATCCCCGCATTGAGCCCCTGCCCGGCGATCGGATGGATGCCGTGCGCGGCGTCGCCCACCAGGGCGAGCCGCTCGGCGATAAAGCTGTCGGCGAGAGACAGGCTCAGCGGGTAGGTGAAGCGATCGCCCGCGAGCGACAGCGACCCCAAAAACCCACCGAAGCGCGGCCGCAGCACATCAAGATAAGCCGCGTCATCGAGCGTTGAGATCGCTTCGGCATTGGCGCGCGTTTCTGTCCAGACAACTCCGACACGCTGCTCGGTGAGCGGCAAGATCGCAAGCGGGCCTTCGGGCAAAAAGAGCTGGTGGGCCACCCCGCCATGGGGCCGCTCGACATTGAGTGCGCAAACGAGCGACGTCTGGCCATAGGTCCAGCCTGTTCGTTTGATGCCCGCACGCGCCGCTGTCCCGCTGCCGCGCCCGTCGCAGCCGATGAGGAGCCTCGCCGAGAGACACTCTCCATCATCGAGCGTCACGCGCACGCCCGCGCCGTTTGTTTCTTGTGCGACGACCTTGCGCTTTGCGATGTGATCAAAGCGCGGCTCGCCCTTTTCGGCGTCCAAAAGCGCGACGCGGGCATGGCGATCCTCGACCATGTATCCCATCGGGTCAGGCCCGATCTCGGCGTGATCGAAATGCATGAAGAAAGGAGAGGGCTTTTGCCCGGTGCGGCCGTCAGACACCTTGATCGCGTTCATGCGCTGCGCGCTCGGGGCGAGTGCATCCCAGAGGCCGAGCGCGCCGAGCATCCGTGTCGTGGCGAGCGCCATCGCATAGCTGCGCCCGTCAAAGCCACGCTTGCGGCGCGTGGCCTTGGGCAGCGCATCGACCATGGCGACGTCAAACCCGGCCTGCGCGAGCGCGAGCGCGAGCGTCGATCCGATGATGCCGCCGCCGGTAATGAGAATATCGCGTTGCATGGCCGTGAGATATGTCTGCAATTGCGGGAAAGTAAATGCGACGAGAGGCTGCTGAGACGCACGATATGAACGACTGGCTCACTCAAACAGCGGCCGCGCAAGGCCGCGCCATCGGCGCCGGGCGGCTTGACCCTGTCGCGCTGACCGAAGCGTATATCGACGCGATAAAAGCGCATCCGATGGCCGCACGCATCTATGCGCGTCCCACCCAGGACCGCGCGCGCATCGAGGCCGTCGCAGCCCATGACCGCGCCAAGGCGGGCCAACGGCTCGGGCCGCTCGACGGGGTGCCGATATCCTGGAAAGACCTCTTCGACACGGCGGGGATCGCGACCGAGGCGGGCACGGCCCTTTTGAAAGGCCGCGTTCCCGCGCTCGATGCCCGCGTTTTGCGCAACGCCACCGCGCAGGGCCTGATCTGTCTTGGAAAGACGCACATGACCGAACTGGCCTTTTCGGGCCTCGGCCTCAATCCGGTGACAGCGACACCGCCGAACATCCATGGCGCGGATCTGGTGCCGGGGGGCTCTTCCTCGGGCGCGGCGGCTTCTGTCGCTTACGGCCTCGCCGCGGCAGGGATCGGCTCTGATACGGGCGGCTCGGTGCGTGTGCCCGCGGCTTGGAATGATCTGGTGGGGCTGAAAACAAGCAGCGGGCGGCTTTCGCTTGAGGGCGTTGTTCCGCTTTGTGTGCGCTTTGATACCGTGGGGCCGCTCACACGGTCGGTGGAAGATGCCGCTCTGCTTCTCGCCGTCATGGAGGCAAGGCGCCCGATTGATCTCAAGGGCGTGTCTCTGAAGGGGCGCCGGTTTATCATTTGCGAGAGCGTGGCCTTCGAGGGCATCGAAGATGCTCCCGCCCAGGCCTTTGAAGAGGCGGTCGGGCGTTTTGAGGCTGCGGGCGCGGACGTCACCCGCCGCGCGTTTCCCAGCGTGAGCGCGGCCATGGCGCTTACGGGCCCGCTTTACCCCACTGAGGCCTACGGGCTTTCCCGCGATCTGATCGAGAGTGACCCTGACAAGATGTTCCCCGAGATCCTTGCGCGGTTTCGCGCTGGCAGAGATGTCAGCGCGCCGGATTATGTTGCCGCGTGGCACGCGCTCGCTCAGCATCGCGGCACCTTTTGGGAGGCCGTGGCCGCATATGACGGTGTTCTCGTTCCCACAGCACCGATCTTGCCGCCTTCCCATGACCGACTTCTTTCGGACGCCGATTATTTCAAGGAGCGCAATCTGCTCACTCTGCGCAACACGCGGATCGGAAATCTCCTGGATGCCTCGGTTCTGACCCTGCCCACGGGCAAGCCCTCCTGCGGGCTCAGCGTCATGATGCCGCCAGGCCAGGAGGCGCGCCTTTTGCGGCTGGGCGCGGCGCTTGAAGCGGCATTGGCGGGCTAGGTTTGCGCCTGAGGGGCTGGACGCAGGAAGCCGCCATGGGATAAGCTCGCCAAAACGGGGCAAAAGACCCCATTTCGAGGCAGTTTCAGATGACCCCGCTTGCAAGACCTGGGCGGTTTCAAACCGTTCCAGAGGCGACATGGCCGCGTTTGCGCGCGCTCCTTGACCCCCATGAACCGGGCAGGACGCCCGTGAACATGACCATTGGCGAGCCGAAACACCCGTTTCCCGATTGGCTGCCGCGCATGCTCGATACGCATGCGGGCGAATATGGCAAATACCCGGACAATAACGGCCTGCCCGAATTGCGCGCGGCGATCTCTGCGTGGCTCGAGGGGCGGTATGGCGTGTCGGTTGATCCCGAGACCCAGATCATGGCCCTCAACGGCACCCGCGAAGGTCTCTTCAATGCTGCCGTAGCGCTCGCGCCGGATGAGAAAAACGGCAAGCCCGCCGTGCTCTTGCCCAATCCGTTCTATCCGGTTTACGGGGTCGCGAGCCTCGCCGTGAGCGCCGAGCCAGTCTTTGTGCCCGCCACGCGCGAGACAGGCTTCTTGCCAGATTACGCCAGCCTGCCAGAAGCACTCTTGCAGCGCACGGCCATCGCCTATGTCTGCTCGCCCGCCAACCCCCAGGGCACAGTGGCAAGCGAGGCCTATTGGAAAGAGTTGCTCTCCCTCGCGGAGCGCTACAATTTTCGCATTTTCTCGGATGAATGCTATTCCGAGATCTACCGCGATGCGCCGCCGCCCGGCGGGCTTGAGATGGCCGCAAAGTTTGGCGCGGACCCGGAGCGGGTCACGGTCTTTCATTCGCTTTCGAAGCGCTCCAACTTGCCCGGTCTGCGCTCGGGTTTCGTGGCTGGCGGGCCGGCTTCGATGGCCGAGATCAAGCGGCTGCGCGCCATGGCGGGCGCGCCCTTGCCCAACCCGGTGCAGCGCGTCAGCGCGGCTGTCTGGGCTGATGAGGGCCATGTGATCGAAAACCGCCAACACTATTCTGACAAATTTAGGCGCGCTGACCACATTTTTGCCGGGATTGACGGCTATCGCAGCCCTGAGGCTGGGTTTTTCCTGTGGCTGCCCGTGGGCCATGGCGCTGACTTCGCGGTTGAGCTTTGGAAAGAGACCGGCGTGCGCACCCTTCCGGGGGCGTATTTGAGCAGAGATGTCGGCGGGCAAAACCCCGGCGCGGAATATATCAGGGTGGCTCTGGTCGCCCCCATGGATGAGATGGTCGGCGGGCTCACCGCTTTGCGCGACTTTCTCCTCGATAAAAAGAAGCGAGGCTGAGATGGCGTATCAAACCCACGGGCATGACCCACTCCTTGACCAAAAGATGCAAGCCGCCTTGCAGCGCCGCGGCCGGGAGCTTTTGGGCCTCGGGCTTTGCATTTTGGGTGTCATGGCGGCGATGATGATCATCTCTTATTCGCCCGATGACCCGAATTGGATGGTGGTCACGGATGCGCCCGTGCAAAACTGGCTCGGCCGCGCGGGCGCGACGATAGCCGCCCCGCTTTTCATGATCGTGGGTTGGGGGGCATTCGGCCTCGCTGTCCTGTTTTTGGCCTGGGGCATGCGCTTCACCTTCGATTGGGGTCGCGAGCGCGCCTTTGGGCGTTTGATCTTTGCCCCGATCGCCATCGCCTTGGCCTCTGTCTATGCCGCGACCCTCAATTTGCCCGAAGGCTGGAGCCATTCCTTCGGCATGGGCGGCCTTTTCGGCGACACGGTGTTGATGATGATCCTTCAGATCGCGCCGGGGACAGCCGCGCTCGGAGCAAAGCTCGTTTCGCTCATCGCGGGCGTTTTGATCGCCCTCTTTGGCGCTTTTGTGATCGGGTTCACATGGCCCGAACTCTACCGCCTGACGCGATGGATGGTCGTTGGGCTGGTGCTCTTTTACGCCTTCGCGATGAAGCTTGTCGGGCGCGGCGCAAAGTTTGGGGCAAAGGCAAGCCTTCAAGCCGCGCAGACCTATCAGGCGCAGCGCGCAGCGCGCCGCGAACGTCAGGCCCAGGACGAAGCGGACTGGACACATCAGCTTGAAGCCTCTGACCAGGACGCCGTTGATGAACGCTACCGCGTGGCGCAGGTCATCCGGGCCAACATCGCTGCCGAACAAGCCTCTGAAACCGCTCCTGTTGAAGAAGCAAAGCCCTATCGCGACGCGCCAGAGATGGCCGCCGAACGACCGGGTGTTTTGCGCACGCTGATGCCTTCGCTGACACGAAAAGAGATGCCCGAGCCAGAGCTTGTCGCCCCCGAGCCCGCATTTGACGACGTGCCCGAGACGTCGCAGGACAGGCTGCGCTCAAAAATCGCCAAAGCGATCCGCGCGCGGGGGGCGACGCCCGCACCCGCGCCCACCCCCGCGCCGACAGCCTCATTCGTTCGCCCGGAGCCCAGGCTTTCGCGTCCACCTGAGCGCCTCGCGCCGCAAGAGGCCGCTTCCGTGCCGCAGGCCGCGCTCGATGAGCAGACGGCCTTGCGCCCGACCCCGCTGGGCAAAGAGCCGGTTTCCCCAGAGGCAATGCACGCACCCCTTGAACTCACCAATCCGATTGAGACAGCCGGTGAGGCGCGCGTCGCGCATGAGCCGGATGAGGTCATCGACACTGGCCCGGCTTCCGAGGAGATGCCGGTTGCGGCGCCCCTGCCCCGCGCCCATGCGCCGATCCCCTCAGCCGACCCAAAGCGCGTTGTGCAGCATCCCCCAAAGAAGCGCGCGCGGCCCTCGAGCCAAGCGATGGCGGAAGCGCAGCCGGCGCTCGCCTTTGAGGACACCCGGCTTGCCTATGAACATCCGCCGCTTTCTCTCTTGATGAACCCTGACGAGATCGAGCGCCATCACCTCAGCGATGATGCGCTGGAAGAAAACGCGCGCATGCTCGAAAGCGTGCTCGATGATTACGGCGTCAAGGGCGAGATTGTGAGCGTTCGACCCGGTCCTGTCGTGACCATGTATGAGCTTGAGCCCGCGCCGGGCCTCAAAGCCTCGCGCGTCATCGGCCTTTCTGACGATATCGCGCGCTCGATGTCGGCGCTTTCAGCGCGGGTGAGCACTGTCCCTGGCCGGTCGGTCATCGGGATCGAGCTGCCCAATGACAACCGTGAGATGGTGGCGCTTCGCGAGATCCTTTCCGGGCAGGATTTCGGCGACACGAACATGCGCCTTCCGCTGGCGCTTGGCAAGGATATTGGCGGCGATCCCATCGTCGCAAATCTCGCCAAGATGCCCCACTTGCTCATCGCGGGGACTACAGGCTCGGGCAAATCAGTCGCGATCAACACGATGATCCTGTCGCTTCTCTACAAGCTCTCGCCCGAGGAATGCCGGTTGATCATGATCGACCCAAAGATGCTCGAACTCAGCGTCTATGACGGCATCCCGCATCTTCTGAGCCCTGTCGTCACCGACCCCAAGAAAGCCGTCGTCGCGCTCAAATGGGTCGTGGGCGAAATGGAAGACCGCTATCGGAAGATGTCGAAGATGGGCGTGCGCAACATCGAAGGCTTCAACAGCCGCGTCGAAGATGCGCTGTCAAAGGAAGAAATGTTCACGCGGACTGTCCAGACCGGATTTGATGAAGAGACCGGCGAGCCGATCTTCGAGACCGAAGAGAGCATGCCGATCAAGCTGCCCTACATCGTTGTCATCGTCGATGAGATGGCCGATCTCATGATGGTCGCCGGAAAAGAGATCGAAGCCTGCATCCAGCGCCTGGCACAGATGGCGCGCGCGTCGGGCATTCACCTGATCATGGCCACGCAGCGCCCTTCGGTCGATGTCATCACCGGCACGATCAAAGCCAACTTCCCGACGCGGATTTCATTCCAGGTGACATCGAAGGTCGATAGTCGCACGATCCTCGGGGAGATGGGCGCAGAACAGCTTCTGGGCATGGGTGATATGCTCTACATGGCGGGCGGCGCAAAGATCACACGCGTCCATGGGCCGTTCTGTTCGGACGAGGAAGTCGAAGAAATCGTTACCTATCTCAAAGCCTATGGCCCGCCGGAATATGTCGGCGGCGTGCTCGATGGCCCATCGGAGGAAAAGGAAAACGATATCGATCTCGTGCTGGGCATTGGCGGCAATACCGATGGCGAAGATGCGCTTTACGACCAAGCAGTGGCGATTGTCATAAAAGACCGGAAATGCTCGACGAGCTACATCCAGCGCAAACTCGCCATTGGGTATAACAAAGCCGCCCGCCTCGTGGAGCAGATGGAAGATGAGGGCGTCGTGAGCGCCGCCAACCATGTCGGCAAGCGGGAAATATTGGTGCCCGAGCAAGGGTAGGGAAACTATTTGCAGAAGCGAAAGAAATTCGTCACCTTCCGCAAATGGTCACCACGACACCTCACAGTAAAAACGCCAAGCATCTCCTGAGTGATATTGATTAGGGGCTGATTGGACTGCCGCGCTTCCAACGAGATTTTGTTTGGACGCTCGATAAATCGGCCGCGCTCATCGATTCAGTTTTGAAAGGTTTCCCTATTGGCGCGCTGATTTTCTGGCGCACATCCGAAACGCTTCGCGATCACCGGCAGCTCGGCCGTTTCAAGCTTCCCGAGCCCGTGGCCGGGGCCGAGCGCAATTATGTTCTCGACGGCCAGCAGCGGCTGACTTCGCTCTATGCCGCACTGCGCGGGATCGCGGTCACCCTGTCGGATGGTCGAACGCGTGACTTCTCAGAAATCTGGGTTGATTTGAGTGTTGATGATATCGAGAAGGATTTTTGCATCACGGCCCTCGCCGACCGAGATGAAACGCGGTGCATTCCGCTCGTCGATCTCTTCGAGAAGTCGGGGCTCAGTCTCAGCAAAGACTATCCTGAAGACACGCATGAGATGATCGAGGCGCACCGAGATGCAATCGCTGCTTACCTGATCCCCTATGTCCAGCTTCAGAATGCACCGATCTCGGTGGCCACAGAGGTTTTCACCCGGGTCAATATTGGCGGCGAGAAACTCTCGCTCTTTGAAATCATGGTCGCCAAAACCTATGACGCGGATCGCGATTTTGATCTTCTCACAGAATGGGAGAAGCTGCGCGATAGGTTGGTGGATGTGAAATACACATCTGTCCAACCCATCAACATCCTCCATCTCATCGGGATGATATTGGACGGCGACGTTCGAAGGCAACGCATCCTTGATATAGAGCGGGCCGCATTCATTGATACCTGGCCCAAGGCGGTTAAGGCATTGGAGGCGGCGGTGGATTTCTGCCGCAAGACGGTTGGCTTGCAGGTGTCGCATCTATTGCCTTACACGGCCTGCCTCGCGCCGCTCGGGCTCTATTTCGCTCAAAAAGGTGTCGGCAAATTGAGCAAAGCCGACGCGACCGAGCTCACACGCTATGTCTTTAGCTGCGGGCTGGCCTCGCGCTATACCGGCCCAATCAATACAAATCTCAATCAAGACCGGGTCGCGATCTTGAAGCTCGTGGAAACGGGCGTGCTTTCCCTGGATTTTGAGCCCCCGGAGATGGATCCGAAATGGCTCGCGCGGCAAGAATTTCGCGCCAATGAGGCGTTTTCCAAAACCTTTTTGGCGATCATGGCGCGCAAAGGCCCCAAGAGCCTTGGCAATAACAGCAGCGTCGACCTCGACAACTCGGCGATGCAGCGTGCGAACTCGCGGAACTTCCACCATTTCTTCCCCAAAGCGTTCCTCAGGAAGCGCGGCATTCAGGCGGAAGGTCACTCAGAAAATGCCATCGCCAACATCACGTTGGTCGATGGCGGGCTCAACAACCTGATCCGGGCGCGCGCGCCGTCAGAATATTTGGCGACATTTGAGGAAGAGAACGACAAGCTCTCGGCCGCACTCGCCAGCCATCATATCAGCGCGCGGGATAGCGCACCGGTCTGGCGCGATGATTACGAGGAGTTTCTGATTGAGCGAAGCCGTGCGATGCTTCGTGATCTCGACAAGGTTCTGTGATCATCCTGCTATCCCATAACACGCGGCAATCCTGTAAACTCGCCTCAATTGAAAACGAGCAGCTAAGCAGGATACCAGGATGCGCCTATCACGCAGAGCTTTCATCGCGGGGCTTGCCGCCGCGCCGCTGGCCAATCCGGTTCACGCCGATATCATCCCCCTTGGCGATCTGAGCGCCTATCTCAACGCGCTTGAGACCGCCAAAGGCGCGTTCACGCAGGTGACGGGAGATGGCGCGGTTTCGACCGGGACGATCTATATCAAGCGGCCCGGTCGCGTGCGGTTCGAATATAATCCGCCCGAGCAGGCGATGGTGATCGCGGGTGGCGGCGCGCTCGCTGTGTTTGATCCACGCTCTGACGAGCCGACGCGATATCCGCTCAATGCCACGCCGCTCTCGATCATTCTGGCACGTGATGTCGATCTCGGTCGGGCCAACATGGTCGTCGGGCATACGAGCGACGGTCAGACCACGACCGTGCGCGCCCAAGATCCCGAGAACCCGGAATATGGCAGCATCGATCTCGTCTTCACGGCGCGCCCGGTTGAGTTGCGGCAATGGGTGATCAATGACGGGGATGGCGGGACGACGACCGTGATCCTCGGCGCGCTGGAAAAAGACGTGCGCGTGCCCGAGCGGCTTTTCAACATCACCGCGGAAACCCGCGACTGGAGCCCGTGAGCTTCGCGCGCGCAGTGGCGAAACCCCGGACTTGATCCGGGGCCTCTTCCTCGGCTTCTACCAGCAGGCCCAGGCTAAGCCGGGGCGTGCCTCTCCCGCTTCAAAGCTTGCGGCAGCTGGTGAGCTGTTGGTGATAAAGAACCGAGCGGTCGCCCACTTCGCGGGCCACGCGCATGAGCCATGGTTTTCCGCGGTAGGTCCCCCGGCGATAGCCCGTGCGACCGTCATGGTAAGCGAGATATTGGTTTGTTGCGTCAGTGAGGGGGATGCCGAGCTCTGAATTGGTCTTTGACATGTACCAGCCCATGAAATCTGTGGCATGGCGGATGTTATCGCGACGGGTGCGCACACCGCCTTCCTGCTCCTGATATTCCTTCCAGGTGCCATCGAGCGCCTGAGAATAGCCGAATGCGCTTGATTGGCGGCCCACCGGGATAACGCCGAGCTTGTAGCGAAACGGGGTTCGCGCATCGGAGATGAATTTTGATTCCTGATAGATCGTGGCCATCTGCACAGCCACGGGAACGCCCCACTTCCGCTCGGTCGCCTTAAAGGCGCGCAGATAGCCCGCGCGCTCATCGAGGATGGCGCAGGCATTATCGAGCTCGCGCGGGGCTTTGCCGGAGCCTCCGCCAGCGCAGCTTGCCACAAGCATTAAAATAAACAGGGCGCGAATTGGTTTGCTCATCTGCCTCACTCGCTTTTGTTTTTTTATCAACATACCCCAAGCGATTGCTCAAAGAAATCACGATTTCAGGCGTTTAGAGCACCCAAGCCAGAATAAGCGGGAGCGCGCCCACGGCTAAAAGCGTGCTTGTGACGACAAGACCAGCGACGGATTGCGCGTCGGCTCCGTATTTTTCGGCGATGAGATAGCTCGTGACCGCCGCAGGTGCCGAAAACTGAAGCACGAGGATGCCGAACGCTACCGGCGCGAGATCAAACCAAAGGCCGATGGCTGCGGCGACGCTCATGCAAAGCGCCAGCTTCAAAAGGGCGAGCAAGGCCGCGCGCCCGACATTGCGCGCCGTTATACGGGCGATGGCCACGCCCAGCGTGATCAGCATGAGCGGGATCCCCAGTTGCCCGATCAGGCGCAGGGTATTGGTGAGAACGGGCGGGGTCTCCCAGCCTTGCCAGAGAAAGAGCGCGCCAAGAAGCGTCGCACCGACCATGGGTTCACGGATCAGATTAAGCGGGTTTGACGTGCGCGTGACGAGCCAGAGGCCGATGGTGAAGGCGAACACAGTCGATACAGCGAAAACCGCGACGGCAAAGCCCAGCCCTTCCTCTCCGAAGGCGAAAAAAGCCAGCGGCAGGCCGATATTGCCGGTATTCGACATCACCATGGGCGCGTGCCACGTGCGGCCATCAAGGCGCAACACCAAGAGCAAGAGAGCGACGACCCCGGTGAGAGCGACATAGGTGAGAATGGC
>JBCCTH010000056.1:0-14167 GCA_039198835.1 Pseudomonadota bacterium
GTGAAGTTTGGGGCCTATGCCATGCTGGCTTATCTGACCGGGACGGCGCCGCCCCACATCGCCAGCGCCATCCATGACGCGCGCGATGATCTCCGGCGCGTTTCCGGGAGTAAAGATGCACGATTTGCGCGCCGGAAACCTCGCGACCGCCCGTTTGACCCATGAACGCCATGAAAGACGGAGGCGAACATGAAGGTTTTGGTTTTGATCCTGGCGATGGCGGCCGGGATTGTTTTCCGCAATGAGGGCTGCGCGGCGGAGCGTATCGCATGGGAGGCGGTGCAGGGCGGGAGCATCCTGAGCGGCGCGACTTGGGAGATTTGAAATGAGATACTTTCTATCGATGGCTTTGCTTGCTGCCCTGGCAAGCGCGGTGAGCGCCAATGATCCCAGAACACTGGGCGTGCAAAACGTGGGCGGCGCGGGCGGCGGCGCGATCACGGCGGAGATATGGGCCGACAATTGGTTTGCCCTCCATGTGAACGGAACGCTCGTCGCGCAAGACAGCGTGCCTTACGAGACGGAGCGGTCTTTCAATGCGGAACGCATCACATTCAACGCCGATCTGCCAATGAAAGTGGCCGTCGAGCTCCGCGATTACATGGAAAACGAAACCGGGCTCGAATATATCGGCACGCGGCGTCAGCAGATGGGCGATGGCGGTGCGATCCTTCAATTTTTGGGGGAAGATGGCGTGCTCGGCGTCTCTTCGGCGGCGTGGCGCTGTCATGTGGCGCAAAGCGCGCCGGTCGATGCATCCTGCGAAGGCGCGCGCGATCCCGAGATCGGCTTGGGCGCGTGCGCTGCCGAAGTAGACATGCCCGCCACAGACTGGATCGCGCCCGGCTTTGATGACAGTGGCTGGCAGGCCGCCACAGAGTATTCGGAGCGCGCAGTGCGCCCGAAGGACGGCTATGACGCCATCTCCTGGGACAGCGCCGCGCGGATCATCTGGTCAGGCGATTTGGAGCGCGACAACATCGTGCTCTGCCGCGCCACCATCGGATGAGGTGGCTCTGGGCGCGCGAAATCTTTTAAAGATTTCGGACCGATTTCTTAGAAGAAATCGAGCCCTAGCGCGGCATCGGGTTGGTGCCCTCGTTATAAGGGCTCCAATCGTCGATTTCCGGATAAAACCGGCGGCGCCAGGCGCGCACCTTCGGGTTCATCACGCGCCTCCACAGCGGCGGGCACATGGCGAGCATCGTCATGAGCGGGTAGCCGTGCGGCAGGTTGGGCGCCTCAGCCTCATCATAGGTTTGCAGCAGGGGAAACCGGCGGTCGGCCTTGAAATGATGATCTGAATGGCGCTGGAGATTGATCAGGAGCCAATTCGAGACTTTATGGGCCGAGTTCCAGGAATGGCGCGGCTGCACATATTCGTACTTCCCGTTCCCCAGATGCTTTCTCGTGAGCCCGTAATGCTCGATGTAATTGACCAGTTCGAGCTGCCAGATCGCCACCAGCGCCTGGAAGAGAAAGAGCCCCAGACCGGCCCATCCGCCGATCATGACGGCAAGCCCCATGAACGCGAGTTGCAGCGCCCAGTAGCGCCAGAACGGGTTGGCGCGATCGTGCCAGGGTTTTGATTTGCGCCGGAGCACCGTCTTCTCCGCGTTCCAGGCGGAGCGATAGGTCTGCCAGATGACGCGGGGAAAGAACCGGTGAAATCCGGTATTGTAGCGTGCGGTCACCGGGTCGCGCCGCGTGCCGACATACCGGTGGTGGACGAGCACATGCTCCGAGCGGAAATGCGAATACATCACCATCGCCAAAAGAAGATCCGCCAGCCACACCTCGATCCTGGGTTTCTGGTGCAAAAGCTCGTGGCTGTAATTGATGCCGATCGTGCCGGTAATGACGCCCACGCCAAAAAAGAGGCCGAGCTTTTCCCACCCGCTTAAATGGTCTGTCCAGCTCACATAGGCCAGGACGCCGAAGAGCGTCACGAACTGGACCGGTGCCCAGATCATGGTGATCGCGCGATACCAGAACAGCTGAGCGTCATCGGTGCCTGGGTCTGCGTTTTCTTCATCGAGGCCCGCGAAGGCATCGATGATCGAAAAGAGATACCACGTGCAAAGCGGCATCAGCAAAACAGCCCAGCCGCCAGTCACCGCTCCGATCAACACCACGGGCGGCAGCGACAGCGACAACCAGAAGGGGAGCGCCTGCGCGAGCCCGAAACGGGCGGGGATTTGCGTCATATCAGCCATGGGTCATCTGCTCCGGCTATGGGGCGCCGCGCTTGGGGCGGTCTTTTGCTAGGTCATACACCTTTCGCATCAAAGTGGGCAAATCTGAGGGCCTGAATGCGGCGCGGGCGCGAAACTGTCCGCGGCGCGGCGCGGCCTCCAGGGGGACCTGCGCGACGTCGATATCGAGGATGAGATGAAAATGTGTGAAGGTGTGGCGGGCCTGTCCGGCGATCCTGTGCCAATCGGCGTGGAGGGGTGGCGCGGGCGGGGCATCTGCTTCCACCCGCCATTCCGTGCAGGGGAACCCGAGCATCCCGCCCAGAAGGCCCGTCTCGGGGCGGGTTTCGAGAAGGATCGCGCCGTCGTCGCGCAGCGCGACATAGGCCAAGCCGCGCCGCGTTGGCTTGGGCTTTTTGGGCTCCTTGCGGGGCAGATCGGGCGCGCTTCCCCTTTGTCTCGCCAAACAGGGCGCGCGGAGAGGGCAGATCCCGCAGGCCGGGTTGCGCGGTGTGCAGATCGTCGCGCCAAGATCCATGACCGCCTGCGCGTAATCGCCTGCCCGCGCCAGTGGCGTCAGGGCCTCGGCGCGCGCGGTGAGCTCCTTTTTCGCGCCGGGCAGGGGCGTGTGGATGTCATGGAGGCGCGCCATCACGCGTTCGACATTTCCATCGACCACGGTGGCGGGTTCATCATAGGCGATGGCGGCGATGGCGGAGGCCGTATAGGGGCCTATCCCCGGGAGGGTCAGCAGCTTTTGGCTTGTATCGGGGAACACGCCCCCGTGGTCAGCCACGATAGCGCGCGCGCATTTCAGCAGGTTGCGCGCCCGCGCATAATAGCCGAGCCCGGCCCATGCGGCCATGACATCGGCATCCTCGGCGGCCGCGAGATCATGCACGCTCGGCCAGATCATCGTAAATTTCAGAAAATAGTCGCGCACGGCCGCAACAGTCGTTTGTTGCAGCATCACCTCCGAGAGCCAGACGCGATAGGGATCGGGGCGCAGGCCGCGCACTCTGTCGGCGGGGCTGACCCGCCACGGCATCTGGCGGGCATGGCGATCATACCACTCGAGGAGCGCGCCGCTCAAATCTACTGCGAAATCACGCAAATGTTGTCTCCTTGCCCGCAATCCTAGGTGTGTTTTCCCGCGATGCCAGCTATGCCACTGATGAAAAGGGCACGCGGCGGCGAGACATGGGGACGCAACTTGGCCAAGACAGGCAATTATGAGCGCAACGGCTCTTTCAAGCGGGCCTCGAGCGTCGTTGAGCGGCGCATCCGCCAGGTGGGCGAGACGCGCGGGTTTGCTGTGACCCGTCTTTTGACCCATTGGTCCGACATCGTGGGGCAGGCAACGGCTGAAACGGCGCGGCCTGTGAATGTGAGCTACGCCAAACGCGGGCTCGGCGCGACGCTCACGCTTCTGACATCGGCGGCCCATGCTCCCATGCTGCAAATGAGGCTGCCCGAAATTCGCGAAAAGGTGAACGCCTGCTACGGGTATAACGCCATCGCGCGCATACGTATCACACAGACGGCGGCGACGGGCTTCGCCGAGGGCCGCGCGGACTTTTCGCCTGCTCCAAAACCAAGCGCCGCGCGCGCGGGCAGCCCGGCCGACCCGGCCCTTACAGAGAGGGCGTCGCGGTTGGCCGCGGGCGTCTCGGATGACGCGCTTCGGCAAGCGCTCACTGATCTGGGCGAAAACGTTATGAGAACATCAAAGAGGACAAGCTGATATGAAACGCATGATCCCCCTCCTCCTGGCTGCCGCATTCATCGTGGGCGGCGCGGTCTTTCTGATGATGCCGAGCGGACAGAGCTCGATGCCTCAGCTCGGCGCGGCGAATGCGCAGGCGGTGGAGAGTGTCGAAGAGCTCAACATAGCCGACATGACCCTGGGGGCCGAGGATGCCCCTGTCACGATCATTGAATATGCGAGCTTCACTTGCCCGCATTGCCGCACCTTCCATGAAGGGCCCTTCAAGGCGCTCAAGGCCGATTACATCGACACGGGCAAGGTTCAGTTCGTGTATCGCGAAGTCTATTTTGATCGCTTCGGCCTCTGGGCCTCGATGATCGCGCGCTGCGGCGGGGATGAGCGGTTTTTCGGCATCACCGATCTGATCTATGATCAGCAGCGCAGCTGGACCCAAGGCGCCCCCGCCGAGATCGCCGAGAACCTGCGCACCATCGGCCTGACCGCGGGCCTGAGCGCAGAAGAGATCGACGCGTGTTTCAGCGATGGCGACAAGGCGCAAAGCTTGGTGAGCTGGTATGAGGCGAATGCGGCTGCCGACAATGTCAGATCAACGCCGACTTTCATCATCGATGGCGTGCAGCACTCAAACATGTCGCTGAGCGAATTCCGCGAAATCATCGACGCAAAGATCGACGGCTAAACACGCGCTTCAAGGCGTTCAAGCGCCCGGTCGAGATGGTCCGGGCGGTCTAGCTCGAGCCGGACGGGGAGCGTCACCACGCGCGCGCGAAAGCGTGGTGGCAGGCGCACTGCGTCTTTTTCGGTGGTTACGAGTTGCGCGCCCAGGAGCTTAGCTTCCTGATCGAGGCGCGCCATGAGGGCCTCGGTGAGGGGCTGGTGATCGCTCAGGGCCTCTTCTCGCAAGGCGTGCGCCCCGAGCGCCCTCAGTGTCGCAAAGAACTTTTCCGGGTGGCCGATGCCCGCGAAGGCGAGCGCGCGCATGCCGTCCCAGGGCATGCCGGTGGGCAAGGGCTCAAGCGCCCCTTTGAGATGCGGCAGGGTCATCACCTTCCCCCATTGCGCGGTAAAGCGCGTTTGCGCGGCCGGGCCACCGATGCTGAGCAGCAGATCCGCGCGCGCCAGGCCGCGCGCGACGGGTTCACGCAGCGGACCGGCGGGCAGAACGCGCCCATTGCCGAACCCGCGATGTGCGTCGACCACGACGATTGAGAGATCCTTGGGGAGATCAGGGTTTTGGAACCCGTCATCCAGGATGATGTGGGTGGCGCCCTCTTCCATGGCGCGCCGGGCGCCATCGGCGCGCGCCTGCGCCACGATGACCGGGGCGAAGGCCGCGAGGAGAAGCGGTTCGTCGCCCACATCAGTGGCGCTATGGGCGGATGGCTCAACAACCACGGGCCCTTTGAGCGCGCCGCCATGGCCGCGCGAGACGAAGACGGGCTTGCCGCCAGCGGCAATGAGCCTTTGCGCGAGCGCGATGGCGGTGGGGGTCTTTCCGGTGCCGCCGGCGTTAATGTTTCCGATGCAGATCACAGGCGCATCGGGCCTGTAAAGCGCAGCGCGCCTCAGCCGCCTTGCCGTGCCCGCTGCATAGATCGCGGCGAGGGGCGCGAGGAGCGCGGCGCGCAAACCCGGCGGCTCGAACCAGAAAGCGGGCGCGCGCATCAGCGGGCCACAACTTGCGAGATCAACGCCACGGCGCGGTCGGTGGCCTCGGCCCCGCGCGAGGAGACCTCCCAGGCACAATGGGCGAGGCTGGCGCTTTTGTCGGGCGCACTGAGCGTCACGAGAAGATTTGAGAGATCATCGGCGCGCTCGAAAGGCGCGCTCGCGCCGGAGGCCCCTAGTCGCGCGAATTCTTCGCTGTGGCGCGTGACGGCGGGCCCATGGAGCACAGCCGAGCCGAGTGCTGCGGCTTCATAGGGGTTGCGTTCGGGCGCGCCTGTTATGGTGCCACCAAAATAGGTGATCGGCGCGAGCCGATACCACAGCCCAATTTCGCCCGGCAGGTCCGCGATGACGACCTGGACATCGGCATCGATCTCGTCAGTGCCGCTGCGCGTGACGGTGCGGAACCCCGAAAGCGCGGCAGCCTCGGCCATGGCCGCGCCGATGCCCTCTTGCGCGGGCGTGACCACGAGCAAAAAGCGGTGTGCGCGGCGGAGCGCCTCGCCGTGGGATTTGAGCGCCAGCGCCAGCTCTTCGCGGGGCAGATCGGCGGCATGCCAGACCGGGCGCGTGGGGAGAGCCTGCGCGAGATCGGCGCGCTCGCTTTCATTGCAGGGCAGCGCGAGGGGCGCTTCTTCGAGCGGGCCGGTCACTTCGATATCACGCGGACGCGCGCCGAGCGCCTTGAGCACCAAGGCGCAATCCTCATCGGCGACGAGAAGCTTTGAAAACCGGCGCAGCATGGATTTGGCCCGCAAACGGCCCAGGAGGGGGCGGCGATATTCGGCGAAGCCCTGACTTGTTCCATCCAGGAGATAGACGGGGACGTTGAAGGCTTCGGCTTCGGCCAGAAGATTGGGCCGCAGCGGCCCACCCAGCCAAACGAGAATGCAGGGCCGGTGCGCGCTCAGGAACGTCATGATCTCTGCGCGCCGCTCTGACGGGGGGGCTATGCTATCAGGGTCGGCGTGGTTCGGATTGCTTTGGGTCACCAGCACGCGATGATCGGGCAGCGCGATGCGCAAGCGCGCCGCGAATTGCGCGAGCGCGGCCTGATCGCGGCGCTTGGTGCGCCCAAGGGGCATGTGAAGCCAGATCAGCGCCACGTCAGCCTTTCGCGATTGATGCGCGCGCGGCGCGGCGCGGACGGCGCTCCGGGGCGCGCGTCACTCCCCGAGCTCTTCTGTGGGCGAGGCGGGCGCCTCTTCATCGCGCAGTTTGTGCAGGTGAGCGATGAAGTAACGCATATGCGCATTATCGACGGTGCGCTGCGCCTCGGCCTTCCACGCGTCATAGGCGGCCTCATAATTGGGGAAAATCCCGACGATATGGAGATCATCGACATCCTTGAAGACATTCTTGGTGGGGTCCACGAGCTCACCGCCGAAAACGAGGTGAAGGCGTTGGGTGGGCATGGCGCAAGGCTCCTTTTGGTGGATGGGAGCGTAGTCACAAGTTCACCCCGGTCAAGCAAGCCGCCATGTTGCCGCTCAGGCGGCCATGAGCCTCGGGCCGCACGCCGCGTAATGCGAGATCAACCCCGGCGCGCCTGCCAGCACCCCCGCGAGCGCGGCGCGCGGCGTGTTAAAGCGCGGAGCATCTCCGGCGGTGGTCACAACGCGGCCGCCAGCCTCTTCAACGATCAGACTTCCCGCCGCGATATCCCATTCCCAAGTGTCGCGGAGCGTGATCATGGCGTCAAACCGGCCTTGGGCGATCAGCGCAAGGCGGTAGGCCAGCGAGGACCTAAAGCTCAAAAGAGGCCGCGGCGGCACGCTTTGCCAATGCGCCTTGGTGAAATTGACTTTGGCGGAGAGAACATGGGCCAGAGCCGGGTCGGCAGGTTGGCTCACCTCGATCCTGTCGCCATTGAGAGAGGCCCCTTGCCCGCGTGCGGCAGCAAATGTGAGGCCCTTGGCCGGCAAATAGACGACCCCCGCGCGCACAACGCCCCGCCGTGCCACCGCGAGGCTCACCGCCCAGGTCTCGGACCCGCCGATGAAGCTGCGGGTGCCATCGATGGGATCGACGATGAAGACATCCTCAGCCGAGAGCCGGGAGCGATCATCTTCGGTTTCCTCGGAGAGCCAGCCATAGCCTGGGCGTGCGGCGCGGAGCGTCTCGCGCAGCATGGTATCTACGGCGATGTCGGCCTCGGTCACCGGGCCTGCGCCGCCGCCTTTCTCCCATGTTTTTGGCGCGGCGCGAAAATGGCTCAGCGCGATCTTTCCGGCGTCTTTTGCGGCCTCGAGAAGGAGCGCGAGATCGGGCGCGCGCTCTTCAGGCTCCTGCAAGGGTGAGCCCTTCAACGAGGAGCGACGGCACCACCCGCGATACCCAGGGCCGCGCGTCATTGGCGGGGCGCAGGGTGCGCAGCATGTCGCGGAGGTTGCCTGCCACGGTGCATTCATTGACAGGATAGGTGATCTCGCCGTTTTCGACCCAAAAGCCCGATGCGCCGCGCGAATAATCGCCCGTGTTTGGGTTGATCGTTTGCCCGATCATCGACGTGATCAGGAGCCCGGTTCCCATGTCGGCGATGAGATCGGCGCGGCTTTGATCGCCTTGTGTCAGCGCGAGGTTGCTCACGCTGGGCGAGGGCCCGCTGCCGATGCCCCGGCTCGCATTCCCCGTGCTTGCACGCCCGAGCTTCCGCGCGGTGCCAAGATCGAGGATGTAGCCTGTCAGAACCCCGTCTTCGACCCAATGGCGTTGGCGCGTGGCGAGACCCTCACCGTCGATGAGGCGCGAGCCAAGCATGCGCGGGCGGTGGGGGTCTTCGGTCAGGTTCATGCCCGAAGGAAGGAGCTGTTGGCCTTCGGCATCGCGCAGCCAGGACGCGCCGCGCACGATGGCCGCGCCGTTGATCGCGCCGAGAATGTGACCCACGAGAGAGTTTGCGACCCGCTCATCGAAAAGCACGGGATATGACCCTGTCGGCGGCTTGCGCGCGCCCGTTCTTTCGGCGGCGCGACGGCCGGCATTTTCACCGATCTCGGTGGCGCTGCGCAAATCAGAGAAATAGACGCGGCTATCGGCATCGTAGTCACGTTCCATCTCGGTGCCGGTTCCGCTGATTGCAACGCAGCTCAGGCTCACGCCGCTGCGTTCACCGGTCACGTAGAGCCCGTTTGAAGCCGCCAGAACGCTCTCGCGCCTGGTATACCCGCCCCCTGCGCCTTGGGTTTGTGACACCCCCGTTTGCGCTAATGCGGCCTCTTCGGCTTCCACCGCCATTGCCTGCAATGTGGCGGGCTCTGGCTCTCCCGCGGGGTCGATCTGATCGAGGGTTTGGCTCTCTGAGACCGATGCCAGCTCATCGGCGGACGCCAACCCGAGGCTGAGGTCTTCGGGGGCTTCGCGGGCCATGGCCACCGCGCGTTCAGCCGTTTCGCGCAGCGCGTCCGGTGAGGTGTCAGAAATCGACACAAGCGCCTGACGGGGGCCGAGCAAGACGCGCAAAGACAGGTCGGTGCCTTCTTCGCGAGTGGCTTCTTCAAGCTTGCCGCCGCGGACATCAATCGAAACAGATGTCCCCGCCATCACGAGCGCCTCGGCCTCTTGCGCACCCGCCTTTCTGGCTTCGGACAAAAGGCTTTCGGCAAGGTCTGGTAAGGCGATCATGGGCTGCTCCGGTAACGCGACTGTGCCGGGTGACCTAATCCGCAGAGCGGCCCTTGCCAAGGCGGCGTGGCTTAGCGCAGCCTCTGTCCGTTGGCGAAGACCTGTCCATTGCCCCGCACCTCAAGGCGCGATGTCAGTTCATCCTCGCCCGCCCCGGGGATCGTGAAGAGGCCCATCATCATGCGCGCACCCATCGCCTGATCGGGCGGAACGAGGCCCATGCCAACCAACTTGTCGATGAGCCCGTTGGCCCCCAGGATGCGGAAATCCATCGCCCCGGTGGGCGCGGGGAAGCCCTCGAACGTGAACAAATCATCATTGTTGAACGTGAACGTGCCCTCGCCCGTGACCTCGGCCCCGGCGGCGGAAAGCTCCAGCCCTGAGATATCAGCCGACGACACGCGCACCGGCATGTCAGCGACGCCGCCGTCGATCATTTGATCGTCCGGCGACAGGATATCGAGAAGCCAGCGGCCCTGGAGGCTGACCAGAAAAGACAGCGTCGCGGGGTCACGCGGCAAAACCTGCCCGGGGTCAAAGAGGTTCCACAGAAAATCATCGATGGCGATGTCCTCGAGTGTCAAACCCAGCGTGAAATCCCGGTCTTCATCTGTCTGTAAGAGCGGCAGGTCGGTCTCGTAGGCATAGCGCTTGACGCCGACATTCACCGGCACAGGGATATCGGGCGCTTCGACCGAGACGGCGATATCCTCGAGCGTGCCAGCGTAGGACACGCTGCCATCGGTCAAGGCGAATGCCATCTGCGAGGCCCCGGCGAGCATTTCAGCGGCGGCCGCGCCATCGCCCCCTGAGGCCGAGAAGGAAAAGGCAGTCGCCGCCGAGCCGAATTCTGTGCTCATACCAACGGCCGGGTTTTTCAGAAAATCCTCGGGGGCCGCGGCGCTCGGCCCGGTGGGGAGCATGCCTTGCCCGCTGGCGACTGTTTCGCGGATACTGACCGTCACATCGAGTTGGCCCTCGGTGGGGTCAACGGCCCTCAACGAATAGGTCGTGGAGGCCGCGCTGAGCGAGAAATCGACATCCGACAGGCCATCGCCTGTATCTGTCAGGCGGGTGACGCCTTCGAGCGTCTCGAAGACAAGCCCGGCATCGATAGTGGCATCGGAGGCCATTGAATCGATCTCGTCGATCGCCACTTCGAGCGCTGCGACCGAATAGCTCTGGGTGATATCGCTGGGCTCGCCGGAAAAGACTGTGGTCGCCGCGTCGAGGAGGATGTTGCCGATGATCGTGACCGGGCCTGAATTATCCTGCACCACAACCACCAAGGGCATGGTCTCTCCCATGGAGAGCGAAACGAGGCCACCGGCAAGCTCTGTGAACATCAGATCGCCCATGTTGAGCGTGACTGAAACGTCATCCTCTTCAAGCATCCATGTGGCGGAGCGGATGTTGAGGGATGTGTCGCTCTCGTCGATCGAGCTCCAGGTGAGGGCGCCAAACCCCAGGGTCGAGGAGCGATAATTCTCCCAGGCATCAGATGCCGAAAGATCAGCCGCGGCGGGCACCGCCGCGAAGGCGAGACCGGTGGTAACAGCGAGGGTAAACATGCGCGACATTCGACAATGGCTCCTGATAAACAATCGCCTGAGTGTCGCGCCACGGTGGGCCAGCGTCAACCGGCCTTGGCTCTTCCCTTTGCCGCGGGACGCGGCTCAATCGGGCTGGAGCATATAGCCCGCGCCGCGCACCGTTTGAAGATAGCGCGGCTGCTTTGGATCGGCCTCGACCTTGCGCCTGAGCCGCGTGATCTGGACATCGACCGCGCGCTCCTGGCTTTGCCCGCCATCGCGGCCAAGCTCTTCGACAAGTTCGCCGCGCGAGATCGGTTCACCGGGTCGCGCCGAGAATATGCGCATCAGCTGAACCTCGGTGGAGGTCAGGCGGATGCGCGCATCGCCCTGCCACATCTCTGATTTTTCGAGATCGTAGCGCAGGGTCCCCAGATGAATGACCTTGGGCAAGGCGGCACTTTGCTCTTCTTTGGGAACACGGCGCAGGATCGCGTTGATGCGCAACAAAAGCTCTTGCGGCTCAAACGGTTTGGCGAGGTAGTCGTCAGCACCCGCCGAAAGGCCCTGGATGCGCTCATCCGTTTCGGCCTTGGCTGTCAGAAGCAGGATCGGCGTGCTGCGCTCTTCGCGCAAGGCTTTCGTGAAAGCGAGGCCATCTTCGCCCGGCATCATCACATCGAGCACGATCAGATCAAAATCGAGCCCTGACAAGATGCGCCTGGCATGGCTGGCATCGCGGGCCGCGCTCACAAGGAAGCCGTGCCGCATGAGATACTTTTGCAGGAGTTTGCGGATGCGCTCATCGTCATCGACGATGAGCAAATGCGGATCGAGGTCCATCACGTCCCACCTGTGTCTTCTTCGAAGCGGGTATAATGGCGCAGTTGGGTGCGGTCCATCATTGCCTCGAGAACCTGCTCGAACCCGGCAACGGCCCCGGGCCCGGCTTTCGCATAGGCCGCGCGGACACGGGCCTCCTGCGCGGTGCTGAGCTCGGCTTCAAGCGCCAGCCCCGCCTCGGTGAGAGACAAATGCCGCTCCCGGCGATCCTGGGTGCCGACTTCGCTTTCCACGAGCCCTTTATCGATCAGCGTGCGCAAGACACGGTTTAACGATTGCTTGGTGACGCCGAGGATCGATAACAGGTTGTTGACGGTCGTGCGAGGCGAGCGATTTATGAAATGGATGGCCCTGTGATGGGCACGGCCAAAGCCATGCTTTGCCAAAATGCGATCTGGATCAGCGGTGAAGCCGCGATACGCGAAAAACATGGCCTCGATGCCCTTTTTGAGGCGTTCGTCGCCTGGCTGGGGGGGCGCATCTTCGTCGCCCGGCTGTCGGGGCGCATCTTCGTCGTCCGGCTGGAGGGGCGCATCTTCGTCATCCGGCTGTCGGGGCGCATCTTCCGTGTTATCAGCCACGGCATTTTTTCCTTGCTTATTTCTCAGGCATAATATGTCAGCCTTGTTGACATTCCAAGGCGGTATTGGTAGCGATTCCCGAATTTTGCGCAATTAAGTGTCCATATCGGACCTATCTGCGCAATAAACGAAAATTCAGCCCGGAGGAGGCCCCGATGGCAGGCTCATATGACGATCGCGACGGCAAGATATGGATGAACGGCGAGATGGTGGATTGGCGCAATGCCAATGTTCACATTCTCACCCATGCGATGCATTACGCCTCTTCGGTGTTCGAGGGAGAGCGCGCCTATGGCGGTAAGATCTTCAAAAGCAGGCAACATACCGAGCGCCTGCATTTCTCGGCGGGCGAGCTTGATTTCACGATACCCTACACAATCGATGAAATCGAGGCTGCCAAGCAGCAGGTGCTTGAAGTCAACGGCCTGAGCGATGCCTATGTGCGTGCCGTGGCCTGGCGCGGCGCGGGCGAGGATATGGGCGTCGCCTCTGCCAAAAACCCGGTCTATCTGGCCATCGCGGCCTGGGAATGGGGCAATTACTACGGCGATGCGAAGTTCAAGGGTGCCAAGCTCGACATTGCGAAATGGAAGCGCCCCTCGCCCGAGACGATCCCTGTCCATGCCAAGGCGGCGGGGCTCTACATGATCGCGACGACCTCAAAACATGCCGCCGAAGCCAAAGGCTGTTCAGACGCGCTGTTCATGGATTATCGCGGCTATGTGGCCGAAGCGACGGGCGCCAACATCTTCTTCGTCAAGGATGGCGAGGTTCACACGCCCGAGGCCGACTGTTTCTTGAACGGGCTGACCCGGCAGACCGTGATCAGCATGCTGCGTGATCGCCAGATCAAGGTCCACGAGCGTCACATCATGCCCGCTGAATTGGAGAGCTTCGAGCAATGCTGGCTGACCGGCACCGCCGCCGAGGTGACGCCCGTGGGCGAGATCGGAGCCTATAACTTCGAGGTCGGCACTCTGACGCGCGACGTGGCGGAGAGCTATGAGAAGCTGGTGCGGGCTTAGGGCTTGGCTTGACCCAGCGGAGGCTCGGCATCGGGGCGCAATCGCTCCATTTCTGCCTGAATACCACGGTCCAGGAGATACTTAAGCGCCCGAGAGGCATCCCCGCCGCCGAGCCGATGCCGCGCAAACCACGCCAGAAACCCTTCCACTTCGGGGTCTAAGGAGATTCTCAACTGCGCCAAACCAGTCACTTTAAGTCAGTTTAAGCCGATTCTAGTCGATAATAGACCAAAGTGACTGGCCTTGCGAATCCACAGCGGGTAGTGTCGGTTTATTCACGGTGGAGAATTTCGATGTCGAACGCGACCCGCTTTGAGATAACAGCAATCTGGGACGAAGAAGAGAAGCTCTGGCTTTCACAGAGCAACATCCGCGGCCTGCACATCGAGACCGAGACTTTTGAGGAGTTCGAGGCGCTCGCCAGAGAGTTTGCATCCGAGCTCATCGTCCAAAACCATTATCGCGGCATAGAGATCGACCTGAACAACCTCAAAGAGTGGATACCTTCAATCGTTTTCCGCACAGACGTCTCGGGTAAGCCGGCCTAGCGAGTGGCCGACTTCTACCGAGAGGTCACCAAGCTTCTGCGACAGAACCTTTACCGACAGGTGTCCGGCGGCAAGGGCTCCCACGAGAAGTGGGAACATGAGAAAACCGGCGACACAGTGATCGTCCCTCGCACCCTCAAAAAACGACATACCGCCAACGGCATACTCAAGTCTGCGCTGATAGACAAAAAGCTATAAGACTACTGCATCCCCTTCGCGCCCACTTTTCGGCCTGCGGTTTTCGTGAGGCCGAGCTGACGCTCGCGCCAGACAATCAAAAAGCCCGCGCCCATCACAACCGCCGCGCCCGCGAGCATGGGCAGCGTGGGGGTATCGGCGAACCAGAGCCAGCCGAGCAGAAGCGACCAGATCATCGCGGTATAGGTAAAGGGCGCGAGCGCGCCGGCATCGGCGAAGCGGTA
>JBCCTH010000057.1:0-14080 GCA_039198835.1 Pseudomonadota bacterium
CGGCAACCCCAGAGAGGCCGACGGCGAAGGCATAGATGATCGCTTTCATGCTGCGAGTGCCTTGAGCCGCTGGCGCAGCGATGTCGTCAAATGGGCCTCTGCGGCCGCGCCCGCGCCTTCGATATCTCCGGCGCGCAAGGCATCGACAATCGATTGATGCTGGCGCACCACCACGTCGATCCGCGTTTCATCGGTGTAGGTCGTGGGCCCGAGCAGAAGAAGCGAATTGTTGAGCGCCCGCGCCGCCTCGAGCAGAAAACGGTTGCGGCAGGCAAGATAGAGCCCGCGGTGAAAATCCTGATTGATCGCCGCGGCTTTGGCCGGGTTCGCCTTTTCCTCGGCGATGGCGGCATTGAGATCATCGAGCGCGTCAAACTCCGCGTCGATGCCATGCTTGGCGGCCATTTCTGCGGCGGTGCGCTCGAGCACGACGCGCATTTCATAGAGCTCGACGACCTCGGCATGGGCAAGTTGGCGCACAACCGCCCCCTGTCGAGGCTTGTGCTCGACGATGCCATCGGCCTCTAATCTGCGCAGCGCCTCGCGCACCGGCGTGCGCGACAGCGAAAGCCGCTCACCCACCTCTTCTTCGCGCAGCCTGTCACCCGGCCGATAAGCGCCTTCGCGTATCGAGCCCAGGAGCCGGTCATAGGCGCTCTCTCCACTCATTCCCTGCAAGCTTTGCGATCCTTGAGTTTTGCCCTTGCAAGTATTGTATCCGAATGGATACAAGACGTCCAGCTTGGAGGACAGAATGACGAAAAAAGAGATAATCGTGGTGGGTTCGGGTAATGCGGCGATGTCAGCGGGCATTTCTGCGCTGGAATCAGGGGCCGATGTCGTGATGCTGGAAAAGGCCGATGAAGCGCTCGCCGGCGGCAACACGAAATATACCGCGGGCGCGATGCGCTTTGCCTATGACGCGTCCGACGAGCTTATCCCGCTTCTTTCAAACCCGGCTGACCCCCGCATCGCGCGCACCGATTTCGGGGCCTATTCGCGCGAAAAGTTCGCCGCCGATCTTCTGGGCTTCAATGACGGTCTGCCGCTTTCGCCGGAGCAAGAAACACTCGTCGCACAATCCTACAACGCCGTTCGATGGCTCGCGGGCCACGGGGTCACTTATGAACCGATCTATGCGCGTCAGAGCTTCGAAAAAGACGGGCGCTTTGTCTTCTGGGGCGGCTTGACCCTGGCCGCCGAGAACGAAGGCGTAGGCCTTTTTGAGATGGAACGCATGGCGTTTGAAAACCTCGGCGGGCGGCTGCGCTACAGCGCGGGCGTGAGCGACTTGATCGTCGAGGCGGGCCGTGTCGTGGGTGTCATGGTCGGGGAAGAAGCGCTGCGCGCCGATGCCGTGATTTTGGCTTGCGGCGGCTTTGAGGCCAGCGATGCGCTGCGCGCCGAGCATATGGGGCCGGACTGGTCGGTCGCGAAGGTGCGCGGCACGCCGCACAATACAGGCGACGGCTTGCGCATGGCCTATGCGAACGGCGCGGCGGCCTATGGCAAATACGATGGCTGCCATGCCACGCCGATGGACCTGCACATGAAGGATTTTGGCAATCTCGACCTGCCTCCGAAGGAGCGCAAGAATTATCGCAAGATCTGCTATTTCCTCGGCGTCATGCTCAACGCCGAAGGGGCGCGGTTTGTCGATGAAGGGATCAACTTCCGCAATTACACTTATGCCCAGTTTGGGCGCGCGGTTCTCGAACAGCCCGGCCATTTCGCCTGGCAGATTTTTGACGCCAAGGTTCTCGATCTTCTTTACGGCGAATATCACTTCGAGGATGCCTCCTTCGTCGAGGCTGAAACGCTCGAAGCACTCGTGGCCAAGCTCGAAGGGGTCGATCCCGCAGCGGCGCTTGAAACGCTCAAAGACTTCAACGCCGCCGTCGACACAGGCGTAAGCTTTGACCCCACCGTTTTGGACGGCAAAGCCACCAAGGGCCTGAGCCTTGCGAAATCAAATTGGGCCCAACGGCTCGATGAAGGCCCGTTCAGGGCCTACCCCGTCACCGGCGGGATCACCTTCACCTATGGCGGCCTCAAGGTTGATGAGGCGGGCGCTGTCCTGCGCGAGGATGGCAGCGCGATCGCGGGCCTGCATGCCTGTGGCGAGCTGGTCGGCGGCGTGTTTTTTGGCGGCTATCCGGGGGGCTCGGGGCTCACGTCGGGCACGGTCTTTGGTTACCGCGCCGGGAAAGGGGCTGCCGCCTGAGCACAGCGCGCGCCGCGCACCCGTTTACAGGCCCCTGGCCCACTGGCTATTCTGGAGGCGGATGCTCTGCATCCGCCTTTTTCATTGGGCGCGGCGAGACCGGGCCACGCTTTTGGATTGTCAATTTGACCGAGCCATCGCCTTCATCGGGGCCCATTGCGATCATCGGAGCGGGAATCGCGGGGATCGCCGCCGCTCAAGCGCTTCGATCCCGGGGCATCGAAGACTTTGTCATCCTGGAGAAAGCGAACGCGCCCGGCGGCGTGTGGCGCGATAATGTCTATCCCGGTGTGGCTTGCGATGTACCTTCCGATAATTACGGTTTCGCCTTCGCGCCCCATCCCGGCTGGACAAGACGCCTCGCGCCCGGTGCAGAGATCGAACGATATCTTGCTAGCGTTTTTGGGTCGCTCGGCCTTGCCGAAAAGACGCGCTTTGGCGTTGAAGTGCGCGCATGCGTTTGGGAGGGGGGCGCTTGGTCTCTCGATCTCGGAGGGCAATCACGCCTGCGCGCGGCCTCGGTGATCTGCGCCACCGGCGCTTTGCGAGATCCCAAATGGCCTGACCTACCGGGGCTTGAGAGCTTCGGGACCCTCATCCACACCGCGCGATGGGACAGCGCGCAAGATCTTTCAGAGCTCGATATCGGGGTGGTCGGGACAGGCGCTTCCGCCGTCCAGGCGATCCCCGAACTTGCCAAGACAGCGCGCAGCGTGAGCGTCTTTATGCGCTCGCCGCCCTGGATTATCCCGATGTCGCCGCGCTTTGCCCTGCCGCCCGCACGCTGGTTGCTGCGCGCGTCACCCGCGCTTTACCGGGCCTATTGCCAGCTTTCCGATGAATTTCTCATTCGCGGCTATGGCGGCATCTTCCTGGGCAAAAGCCGGGCGCTGCGCGGGCTTTTCACGGCCATCGGTCGTTTGGCGCTGCGAACGGTTTCAGACCCTGCCTTGCGGGCAAAGCTGAGGCCCGATTACCCGCTCGGAGCCAAGCGGATCCTTTATGCCAAGGCGTTTTACCCGGCAATGCAGCGTGCAAATGTGCGCCTCATCACCGAGCCCATCACGCGGGTTGCCGAAGGTGAGGTCACGGCCGGCCATATATCGCACCGGCTCGATTGCCTGGTGATCGCGACGGGGTTTGAGGCTGCGCGTTTCCACGCTCCGATTAAGGTGCGCGGCCTTGAGGGCCACACGCCAGAAGCGCTTTGGGGGCGCGCGCCCCATGCGTTTCGGGGCGTGATGCTCCGGCAGATACCTTCATTTTACATGCTGCTTGGGCCGTCGAGCCCGATCGCGAGCGTCTCAAACACGCGGCTGGCTGAATGGCAGGCCGGATACATCGCGCAATGTATTGCACATGAGCGCGAAACGGGGGTCGCTTTGAGGCCGCGGGAGGCCGCCGCGCGCGATGACCGTGATCGCGAAGGAAGCGCCGCGCGGCGGAGCGTTTGGCTCAAAGACGACACGCAAAGCTGGTATCTTTCTTCTGGCAACGCGCTGATGTATGGCGCGCAGCTGCCCGCGCGCGTGCGCGCCGGGTTGCGCAGACCCGATTTCTCCGAGCTTGAGGAAATCTCTCGCCGGCCCGGCCATTGAGATTTTGCCCTGCCTGATAGAGCGCGACCAGAAAGCGCAGCACCACCTTCAGTAAAAGCTTGAAAAGCGGTGCATTCCGCGCCGAGTAAGCGCTATTCGCCCGCCGCACCTTCCCGCTTCAAAAGGCTTCGTCGTGACGCTCAAACCCGTCTTCCGCCCTGTTTTCGTGATCGCGCTTCTCGGGTGGCTCGTTGCCTTCGGGTTCATCGCTGAGCTTGTCCTGCCTAACCTTGTCACACGCGGGATCGGCTTCGCCTATCGTCAGGTCGGCCTCGCAAGCCCGTTTGCCCAGGGACGCATGCTCATCGAAGAGCCCGTCGAGACGCTTGAATTCGAATTCACATTCCACCCGTTTGAAGATCTGCCCACGCGGCGGCCAGCGGCGCTGCTCGGTGATGGGCCAGAGACATTCTTTGTCGCGGAGCGCCGCGCGCCCCTCATTCGCGAAACTGAGTTTCAGTCCTTCCTGGATGAAGAAGGGTTCGACATCGCCACCGATGAACGCACGGGCTTACTTGACGTGATCGTCGTTGACGGCGCTTATTTCGCGTCGCTGGTTTTGACGGAGGGCGATTGCGTCTTCGTCGCTCTCTACGATGTGCAGGCCCGCGAGCTGGTAGACCGGTTCCCCTGTTTTGATGCATCCGAGCATGAGATTAACCCCAATGTGACCGGCGGAGCCTGGCTTGCGGATGGGGGTTGGGTCTATCGCGCGACGGGCATCGGCCAAACCCAGACCTGGACGCGCCAAAACCTTGCCGCGCAAGACCCAGACAGCCCCTATGGAAAGGTGCTCCGCTATCGGATCGACCGGGCGGGTGCGGGTGTCAAATTGGTGGAGAGAGAGGTTTTCACCAGCGGCCATCGCAATCCGCAGGGGATGGCCAAGATCGGCGACCAGATCGTGCTCATCGAACATGGCGCGCGCGGCGGCGATGAGATCAATGTTCTCAAAGAAGGCGGCAATTATGGCTGGCCTTTGGCGACTTTTGGCGGCGCTTACACGTTCTACAGCATCCCGCCTGATCCCGGGACCATCGAAAACCTCGTCTTGCCGGCACATTCCTTCGCTCCTGCTATCGCGCCGGCCAATGTCGCCCCCTGCCCATCGCGTATCGCGGTTGAGTATGAGGGCTTTGATTGCATGATCCTCGCTGCCCTGCGGGCTGAGGCCTTCTTCATCGTGATTGCTGACTTCGCGCGCAACAAGGTGTTCTCCGTTGAGAAGGTGCCAACAGGGTTGCGCACGCGCCGCGTTCGGCTCGTCGATGACACGCTCTATTTCGCGCCCGAGAAGGCCCATGTCTTCCGCGCCGATATCGCAGACATGCAGGCAAGCGAGTAAGGCGGGCCTGTTTGGGATGCGCGCGCCTTGAGACCGTCGCGCGCTTGTTTGCGGGCAGGCTTCATAATAGGCGTGAGGTGATTTTGGGCCCCTCTCGATAAGGCGCGTCATGGCCAACTTCGCTATGTTGCTGGCAATCTTGCCGAAGCGGGGCCTCATGCCTCTGCTTTGGCCCCTTGCGGGCATCCTCCTCCTTGATCTTTTGCTCTTCGGGACGCTGCGCGGCTTTTTCCTCGTCATTCAGGACCCGGCGCTCGCGAGCCAGACCTTGCCCTTTTCGCTTGTGGCCACCGGCGCATTTGAGGCGCCCGAGCGCGCGATCTTCCTGTGTGGGGCCGTCACGCTCGCGGTGGCTTTGCTGCGCGGGGTGGCGGGCTTTGTAATGTGGCGCGCAGCGCTTTTGCGGGTCGCCGCGCTTCAATCGGGGGTCGCGGAGACCCTTTTCAAGACCTACCTCGCGCTCGATTATGTCAGCGCCCGCAGCGCCAGCTTTTCAGAGCAGAAGGCGCTTCTTGTCCATTCGATCCAGATCACCGCGCAGCTTCTCTTACCGCTGACGATGCTGGCAATCGACGGCGTTGTGGCGCTTGCCATTGTGGGTGTTCTTCTCGTGTGGGAGCCTATTCCGGCTCTCGTGCTGCTCTTTTGGCTCGTCGGGCTCAATCTCGCGTCGAGCCGCTACCGTGTCAGGCGCTCGCGCGATATCGGGCAAAATCGGTGGGATGCTTTTCAACAGACGCGCCACACTATCGATCACGCGCTCTATGACGTCGCAACGATCCGCGTCGCAGGGGCTGAGGCGCTCTTATCCGGCCGTTTCGCCGCTTCAACGCGCCGCCATACCGAGATGACAGCGCGCGAGGTCGCCTATGCGGGCATTGATCGCCAGTTTCTCGAAGCCGGTCTGGTCGCGCTTATCCTCCTCGTCTTCGCCGCGCTGCTTTGGGAGGGCAATCCGCCGGAGGCACTTTTGACGACGCTCGTTCTTTTCGCTGCGGCCTCGATCCGGGTGTTTCCCTTCGCGTTGCGGCTGGCCACCTACGGGCGGCGCTTGGCGGGGAGCACGCCCGATCTCATGGCCTTGCGTGATGCGCTGGGCACCGCTCAAAAAATCGCCCTAGGCGGGCCGCTGCCCGCTGGCGATGCGCCCTTTGCAAGCACTCTAGAGATGCGCGACATCGATTTCTCATATCCCGGCGGCGCGGCCGCGCCGCTGCGGCTGGAGCGCTTTGAGCTGCGCAAAAAAGACTGGGTTCTGATCCGGGGGGCCTCGGGCGCGGGGAAGACCACCTTTCTCTCCCACCTTCTCGGGTTGATCGAACCGGGCGGTGCGGGCCGCACATTTCTGGATGGCAGCGCCGCGCCCCTCTTGCCGGCCATGCGCGCGGCCAATGTCGCCATCGTCCCCCAACGCCCGCTCGTGATCCAGGGCAGTGTGGCTGAAAACATCGCATTTCCGCAATCCGCAGACACGCTAGACCGCGCGCGCGCGCAAGAAATCCTCGATAGGCTCGGCCTTGGTCTGCCGCTTGAGCGCCCCGTGGGCGAAGAGGGTAAGGAGGTCTCGGGCGGACAGGCCCAGCGACTGGCACTCGCCCGCGCGCTTTATGGCAGGCCCGCGCTCCTTGTGCTTGATGAGGCGACATCGCATCTCGATCAGGCCACGAGCGATGCGGCCTGGGAGGCTATCGCCGAGCTCTGCCCATCGGTCACATTGGTTGCCGTGAGCCACAAGGGTGTGCCCGAGGAGCGCTTTAACCGCGTCATCGAAATTGCGCGCGGAGAGGTGCGCGAGTTCAACGGGTAGCGCGCGCCGCTTGGCAAATATCGGCGGCTGTCCGGGGTTCTCCGCCGCGCGACTTGCCCCTCTCACGAACTGCCACTGAGCCTGAGGCGGGCCCGAAGCCCTCCCTCTCAAGCCCGCGAACGCTTGGTTCATCCGCGCGTGGCGGAAAAGAGCGCCATCATGCCCACCACCCGCAGCTTCCAAGCGTCGAAATTCTGCGCGAGCAGTCTTTCAAGATCGCCCAGGCTGTCGCCCAGATTGCTCATCCCCCCGGATCGGTTGAGCACGTGCAGCATCGGGCGGCTGTAGAACGGCATGTCGACGCCCTGCGTCAGGATCGTCGTGCCAAAGACCGTTCCGCCGGGCGCAAGCTTGGAGGCCTGAAGCTGAAGCGCCGGTGCTTTTTCCGGCAGCGTCCCGGGGAGGCAATGGAGCAGATTGTTCATCGATATCGATGTGAAGGGCGTGAGCGCTGCGGGCGGCTCAATGAGTGCATCGTGCTCGATGAGCGCTGGTTGAAAGCGCCTGAGACGCTCTGCGCAATGCGCCAGTGTATGGGGATTTGCATCCATTAGGACCAGCCGGGCGCGATTATCAAACATGTCGGCCTTGTCGATTATATAGCCGGTCCCCACCCCGATATCGAGATGGTTCTGGCTGGCATGGGCTTTGAAATGTGCGACGAGTTCCGAGGGTGGGCACCCCCACAGAAAGCGGCCATTCCCGCCGAGCACGCATGTGTCATAGACGTAACGAAGAAAAAACGGCGTGTAATACCTGTGGCCCGCCGAAGCCCCGCTTCGCGATGATTGTTTGTGTTGCGCGCCCATGATGCCCGGTGCCTGCTTGGTGATCCGCAAGGAAAGGCTAGCCTCTGGGAGGGGCGGTGTCTGCGCGCGATGTCGCTTGCGCGGCACTTTGCGGCGCGCTAGCCCATTGCGGCAGGGGGATCACGGGCAATCCTGGCGCAGAAGACCCATGCCAAACCCATTGTGAACCCGGGCCAGCAAACAAGACCAGGGTCCTCCATGGATGTGAGCGCGACAGATCTTGAAAAGGCGTTCAGCGCAATAGCGCCGCCCAACGCGGCAGTCAGGGTTGTGCAAGTTGATGCCGATGCCGCGTCCCCCTTCGCCGAAGAAGCGCGCCATGTGGCCCGCGCGCAGCCCAAACGGCGGGCCGAGTTTTTCGCGGGGCGACAAGCGGCGCGGTTGGCGCTGGGCGATCTTGGCGTTGACCCGATCGCGCTTCCCGTGGGCCACCGCCGCATGCCGCTCTGGCCCAAAGGCATCGTTGGCGCAATCACCCATGCGGGGGGCTTCGCCGCGGCAATCACCGCGCGGTCGGGCTATCATGGCATAGGCATTGATCTTGAGAGAAACGGCCGCGTGAGGCCCGATCTCGCGCGGTTCATCTCCTCGGCGAACGAACGTTTGAAAGGGCCTTCAGACCCCGGGATCAAGGAAGGCGACGCTTGCCCTTTGACCTTGCGCTTTGCGGGAAAAGAGGCGGGTTTTAAGGCCTATTTCCCTTCAACGGGGCATTTTCTCGGCTTTTCAGGTGCGAGTTGCCATGCGGTGTCGCATGACCGCTTTCTCATCACAATCGAGGCCCAAGAGGCGCCCGGCGTGGCCGGGCGACGCGAGATCGAAGGGCGCTATGCGCTCTTGGGCGCGCATCTGATGGCGCTCGCTTGGGTTTCAGCCTAGCCCTGAATATCGCCTAGCTCCTTGAGCCGCCGCTCGACCTCTTCATCGCTCATCTCCACGATGGCGCTCATGAGGCTCTCCTGGTCGCTTTGCGTGGTCTCGGAAGCCGGCGCTTGCGCGGTTTCTTCATCTGGCATGGCGCGGGCGACAAGAAGCGTCGAGAGCCCTTCAATCGACGGGTTGTCGAAAAGATCAGTCACATGGAGCTTTATCCCCGACGTGGCGCTGATCTGATTGACGAGCTCCACAGCCATGAGGGAATCAAGGCCCATTTCGTTGAGCGGCGTTCGCGTATCGAGCTTTTGATCGGGCGCGAGACCAAGCACCTTCGTCGCCATGGTCTGAAGATGTCGCTCAAGGAGCGGCACGCGCTCAGCTTTGGTAACGGCCTCGAGCTCGGCCATGAGGGCGCGCCATTCCTCCGAGGGCCCGGACGTGCCGCTGTCAGCTTCGCTGACGAGATCGGCGATGATCCTCGGCGGTGTGCCCGTGGGAAAGTTCTTTGCCATGCGGTCCCAATCGGCACCGAGGACAAGCGCCTGGGTCGCGCCATCTTCCATGAGCAGATCGAGCGTATCAAACCCGGTCTTGGGCGCGATGCTCGAAATGCCCATGCTCTCCCAGATCTGGGCCACGCCCGATCCCACATCATGGGCCATGCCGCCTTCATCCCATGGCCCCCAATTGACCGAGAGGGCCGGCAGCCCCGCCGCGCGCCGGTGTGCCGCGAGGATATCGAGCCCCCCATTGGCGGCGGCGTAATTCGATTGCCCCGGTGTGCCAAAGAGCGCGGCCGCGGACGAAAACAGGACGAAGTGATCGAGCGCATCGTTGAGTGTCGCCGCGTGGAGGTTGAGCGCGCCGATCAACTTGCCGTCGAAGACCATATTGAACCGCGCCGGATCGAGCTGGCTTATGAGCGCGTCATCGAGCGCACCGGCCGCGTGAAACACCCCGCCAAGCGCGCGTTTGCTTTCGCGCAAGCGCCCGAGCGCGGCATTGAGCGCCTCGGGCGATGTCAGATCGCCCTGGAGCGGCAAAAAGCATGTGCCAGTTTCTTCTGTGAGCTCAGACAGGCGCGCCATCACAGCCGCGCGGGGGGCAGATCTGCCCATGAGCGCGACCATGCCCGCCCCGGCCCTTGCCAGCCTTTCGGCAAGCTGTAGCCCGATCGCGCCGAAGCCGCCGGTGATGAGATAGGCGCGGTCAGAGCGGATCGGCTTGGAGGCTGATGCTTCCTCGCGATGGGGAAAGCGCAAAACGACTTTTCCGCAATGCTTGGCCTGCGCCATAAAGCGATAGGCTTCGACCGCCTCGGTCACGGCGAAATCATGGTGGGGCAGGGGTGCGACACGCCCCGCTTCAATGCGATCAGCGACTTCACCGAGCATCCGGCCCACCTCGCCGGGATCTCCGACGATCACCTCATCAAGCGCCATTTTATGATACTCAATGTCGGGTCGCCGGGCGCGCATCTCGTCATGGCTCCAGGTGTCGCGTTTGCCGATTTCGATGAACCGCCCACCTGCGCCGGTGACCGCGACGCTTTGGGTGATAAAATCGCCCGCCAGCGAATTGAGCACGACATCAACGCCCTTGCCATCGGTGGCAGCCTTGATCGCCCCGGCGAAGCTGAGATCGCGCGAGGAATAGATGTGCTTGACGCCCATCTCCGCCAGCACCGCGCGCTTTTCATCAGAGCCCGCAGTCGCGAAGACCTCCGCGCCGATATCATGGGCGAGCTGGATCGCCGCCATTCCCACGCCGCCCGCGCCCGCATGGATCAAAACCTTTTCGCCCGCTTTGAGCGCGGCCATGTCAACGAGGCCGTACCAGGCTGAAACATAGGCGACGGGGATCGTCGCCGCCGCCAAAGGATCAAGCTTTTCAGGGACCTTCCGCGCCAGCGACGCTTTGGTGATCACATGGCGGCAAAACGTGCCTGCGCCAATCGCCATGACCAAGTCACCGCGCGCAAAGCCTTCGACTGACCGACCAATATCGGTGATCCGGCCCACAAGTTCGCCGCCCATCGGCCCCGCATCGCCCGGATAGACGGCGAGCGCGTTGAGCACATCTCGGAAATTGAGCCCGGCGTGATCGGTGAGGATCTCGATCTCGTCGTCGCCCACTTTGGGCCGTTCAATGCGCGCAAGGCGCATGTCTTCAAGAACGCCCTCCTCTGATCGGATGAGCTGATAGGGCGCCGAAAGATCAACCCGGCTCGCCGCGCGGCCCTCTGCCCAACGGCCCAGGCGCGGCACCAGACATTGCCCATGGCGCAGCGCGACTTCACACTCGTCAAGCTCGTCAGCAGCAAGGAGTGCTGACAAAAGCGCGCTTTCAGGCACCCCTATCTCGCTCGGCAGATCGATCCGCAAAGATCGCAGATCAGGATATTCATTGGCAACCACCCGCATCAATCCGGGGATCCCAAGGCCGCGCGGCGCAAGCGCCGTTTCGTCAAGCTCTGCGTGGAGGCCGCGCGTCAGCACTGCGAGCCTCGGCAGGCCCGATTGCCGTTGCCCATCGAGCGCCTTGATGAGTGTAAAAAGCGCTTTCGTTGCCGCCTCTGGCGTCTTTTCGGTTTCGAGAGAGGCGGCGTCAAAGACGACGCCGTCCAGCCCTTCTAGAGCCGCCGTGAGCGCGCCATCCCCGGCGGTATCGAGCCTCAGATGATCCACATGCGCGCCCGCGCCCTCAAGCGCTCTCTGAGCCTCTTCGCCGCCCTCGGGGCCCGAGATCACCCGCCAAGCTTGTCCGAGCCGGGTCTGCCTTCCCGGAGCGGGGATCGCGATCTCGCTCCAGTTCAGGCCGTAAAGCGCATCGCGCAAATGGCGTTGCGCAAATCGTCTGATTGCGGCTTGCGGCGCGCGGTGAATGCGCAACCCTTCGATCTCGGCTATAACATCGCCCGCCTCCGAAACGATCACCATGTCCGAGACATGCACGTTCTGCTTGCCTTCCTCGGCGGGACGCAGGCGCACATGGTTGCGCAGATTTCCCTTCAACGGCGCATAAAAGACCAGCTTTTCAATCGCTATGGGGATGAACGCCCCGGCTTCGATCTCCTTGGTCGGTAGCGTGGCCCCCATGCTCTGAAAGAGCGAATCAAGCAGACCGGGGGGGATGAAATACGTCTCCGCCTCGTCGCCGGGCTCGGGCGCGCGCAACACTCCAAGGGCCTCTCGTTCTCCCCGCCAGAGCTTTTCGACCCATTGAAACTGCCGCCCGAGCTCGATCCCCTGACGATGCAGCAATTGATAGAAGATATCGGTCGTTGCGATCTCTTCTCGGCATCGCGTGCGTATATCGGCTTCGTCGAGCGGGCGCGCACGGGGCGCGGCATCTGGCCGGGGCGCGAGGGTGCCCTGCGCATGCATGATCCAGTCAGCCTCTTCTCCGGCGCGGGAATAAATTTCAAAACTCTCCGCGTCGGCGGTTTCCATCACGCCCATCTGAACATCCCGTGTCGCGGTATCGGGGATGACGAGAACCTCCGAAAACCGTACGTTAGAAAGCTCAAGCGGCGTGTTGGGGGTGTCGGCTGCCTTGGCCGTCAGCGCCATCGAAAGATGCGCCGCGCCAGGCACGACGATCATGCCATAGATGCGATGATCATCGAGAAAGGTGGGCGCGTCGATGCTGTAAGTCGTGGCGTAAGTCGCGCCCTTTAAGAAAGGCGATGTGGATTTGCGACCGGGGAAGATGTCGGCGGGCACCCTTGCAGTTTGCGGCTTTATCTTCTGCGGCTCCGCGAGCGCGCCCGCGGGCGCGACATCGGGCCAATAGCGCTCGCGTTGAAAGACCGTGCCCGGCAGCGCGACGCGGGTGAACGGACGCGCGTTTTCGTAAGCGCTCCAGTCGAGGGGGAAGCCATGGCTCCAAAGCGCCCCGGCTGAGGCGGCCAACGTCTGTGTCTCGCCGCGCGCGGGCTGGATTGACGCGAGGCGCAGCATCGCCCCGAGATCGCCAATGCGTTCCGCCATCCCGAGCAAAACGGGCTGTGGACCGGCCTCAATCATCGCGCCGAGCCCAGAGGCGCGCGTGGTCTTGATCGCGCCTGCAAAATCAACCGGGGCGCTGATCTGAGCGACCCAGTAATCCGGCGATGACATCTCATCAGTCGCGGCCTTGCGGCCTGTCATGGTCGAAATGACTTCCGAACGCGCAGGGCCAAACGAAACGCCTTCCGCGATCTCGGCAAAGGCTTTCAGCATCGGCTCCATCAGCGGCGAATGGAAGGCATGAGAGACATCCAATCGCTTCGCTGCGATACCTGCGGCTTTCGCGCGCTCTGCGGCGCGGTTTACGGCCGCTTCGCTGCCACTCAAGGATGTCGCGCGCGGCCCATTGAGCGCCGAGATCACAAGACTGCCCTCAGCCCCCGGCTCACTGGCCGCATCGGCCAACGCTTGCGCCACCGCGCCATCGCAGCCAAGCGCCACCATCGCGCCGGGTTCGCAAAGCTCATGCATCAGCCGCCCGCGCGCCGCCACAAGCCGCGCTGCATCTTCAAGGCTGAAAATCTCTGCCTGCGTCGCTGCTGCATATTCGCCGATGGAATGCCCCAGCATGACGCGCGGCACGATCCCCAGGCTCTTCCACATTTCTGCAAGCGCATATTCGACAGCAAAGAGCGCGGGTTGGGTATATTGCGTTTGCCCCAGGGCGGCCTCTTTGCCACCCCAGAGCAGATCAAGGAGCGGGATATCGACATGGCCCGAAAGCGCTGCCGCCGCATCATCGAGCGCCTGAGAAAATGCGGGCAGAGCCTCATAAAGCGCGCGCCCCATCCCGGCGCGTTGCGCGCCTTGCCCGGAAAAGAGCATCGCGATGCGTTTGGGAAGTGCGCGGCTATCGGTGATTTCAGCATCGGCCATCGCGGCTTTGAGCGCTTCGCCCGAAGCGGCTTGAACCTGCATCCGATAGGGCAGTTGACTGCGCGTTCTGTTGAGCGTCGAGATGGCATCGCCCAGCGCGGCATCAGAGACATCGAAGAGCGCCGCGCCGAGCTCTTTCGCCTGCGCCCGCAGGCCCTCTTCGCTGCGCGCCGATAGCGCCAGAATAGAGAGCGGCGCGGGCTTTTCGCGCGCGGGCGTTTGAGCTTTCGCTGGGGGCGCTTCAAGGATCGCGTGAACATTTGTTCCCGAAAACCCGAACCCGGAGACAGCGCCGCGCGCAGGCCTGCCCCGATCGGGCCAGGCTCGCCGCTCTGAGACAACATCGATATCTATATCCGACCAAGGGATACGCGGATTAGGCTCTTGGAAATGCAGGTTGGGCGGCATCTCGCCATGCTTGAGCGCGAGCGCTGTTTTGATGATGCCGGCGACGCCAGCCGCAGATTCAAGATGACCGATATTGGTTTTTACAGTGCCCAAGAGAAGCGGCGCGTCAGCGCTGTGCCCCGCTCCA
>JBCCTH010000058.1:0-14068 GCA_039198835.1 Pseudomonadota bacterium
CTCAATACAAGGAACCTGCACGAGGCCTTTGGGGGGATCGCAGGTCATGCCAAGGTGATGCTCCAGCGCAATCTCGGCGGCGTTCTCATGCGCGCGCCCGTGCCCTCGCCCGAATTTCCCATACGCAACTCGCGGTCGATATCGGCGGGCTCCAGCGCCCTGCCCTGCTCGAGCCGTTCGTAGAGCGCCTGAAGCAGCTCTGATGCGGCCTCGCGCGCCGCGCTCTCGCCGAGCAAGACGAGCTGATTCCCACGGCGCACGATCTGAAGGCCGAGCTTCGTTTCTATATCGGTCAGGTTGCGATCATATTCGCCGCACAGGTCAATGAGCAGAAAATTATCGGGGAATTCCAAGCGCGTTTCGCCGTAATCAGCGACGGCCGTCGCCCCGTTTCCCCGTTGTGAGCTATTCAATCAAGCAATCCTTCGCTTCGCCTTCCCTTGGGTTGGCCGCGCTTCGTTGGAGCGAGCATACGCGATCTGCGCGCCAGGTGGCAGGCCAAACGAAAAGCGGCCGGGCGAGATACGCCACGGCCGCGAGAAAACTACTGCCGCGTGAGCGACTTTGGGCAAATCAGAACCGCTCGCTGGGGCCGGAATTCACGTCAGAGCCTTGTTTGAAGGGCCCCGATGCGATGGTTTCCGCGCCGTGCCCCGAGCAGACCGGCTTGCCATAGGGATCGACGCGCTGCGAAAGATAGCCCTCGATGCCGTCATCGATGATCCAGTGGTCACAACCATTGGGATCGACCCAGATCCCCGCCACGAGCTGGCTGAGATCTTTGCTGTCGCGGCCCCGATCGACCGTCTTATCCGCATCCATGTTGTCGAACTCGATGCCGCCGCCACAGGCGCTTAGGGCCGCGACAACACATAGAAGGCCAATTGTTCTCATTGCTTTTTTCATGTCCCCCAGGTCCCTCTCGGCTTAGCGCAGGCAGATGACTTCGATGCGGCTGTTGGTGTGATGGTGGCCATGCACCTTTGGATGACGGCCCCCATGGCCATCGACGCCCACGATCCGCGCGCCGGATTGCTGCGCAATCGACGCCACCATGTTGGCGCGGCCCTTGGAAAGCTTCACGTTGCGCTTGTCATTGCCAGAGATATCGGTGTGCCCGACGACCTTGTAAGCCGCTGACCGGTCAGAATTGAAAAATGACATCACCGCCTGCTTGCCCGAGTGCGAAAGCCAAACGCCGCCCTTTTCGAAAGCAGAGCCAGCGATTGTCGCGCAGATTTGCGATTTGCGGCATGTCGGCTTGCCATTGCGATCGACCTTGAGAGACATGAAGCCTTCCCAACCGTCATCCATCACCCAATGCTCGCAACCGTCGGGATCAACCCAGATTGTCGGGATATAGCGTTCGCCGGTGATCACGCGTTGCTGGTTGCCATGGACATGGGGAAAGGGATCGCCGGTCGTCTGGTGCGCTGCTGCGCCCGATGCGGAAAGGGAGAACGCCATGACAGCAGCCCCTGCTTTCGCACTTACCGCCCTTAAAACTGCTTTCAACACGCCTGTCATCCTCTGCTATGGCCTGGGAGCGGCACCGCGTTCTTGTGCTTCTTATGCGGACAACCACACCATTTGGCATAGCTTAGCAAACTTGGGCAGATTGTGAAGTTAAATTCACTAAATGTTGGGGCAATGCCCAACGAGCGCGATATCGCTCGCAGGGTGGCGCGCCTCAAGAGACGGCGATGCGCGCTTTGCGGTCTGCGCGCTTTTCAGGAAATCGCGTTGATAAACTCGCCCTTGAGCGAATTCGCGGCGCTTTCAACGACCCTTACGCGCGCGATTTGTCCGACCTGCGCGCGCTCGTCGCTGACATGGACAGCGTGGAGATATTCGGATTTGCCGACCATCTGGCCTTCCTGACGCCCTTTCTTTTCAAAAAGAACGCTGACATCGCGGGCGACCATGCTGTCTTGGGCGGCGCGCTGTTGCGCGCTCAGGAGCGCTTGCAGGCGGTAGAGTCGATCGGTCGCTACACCCGCGTCGATCTCTGGTTTTTCTGCTGCGGGCGTGCCCGGGCGCGAGGAATATTTGAAGCTATACGCCGAGCCATATTTCACCTCACGCACGAGCGCCATCGTCGCCTCAAAGTCGGTGTCGGTTTCGCCCGGGAAGCCCACGATGAAATCACCCGAGAGCATCAGATCGGGGCGCGCTGCCCGCAATCTTTCAATCAGCGCGATATAGCTTTCGGCTGTGTGTTTGCGGTTCATCGCCTTGAGGACCCGGTCAGAGCCCGATTGGACCGGCAAATGCAGATAAGGCATCAGCTTTTCGCAAGTGCCATGGGCATCGATGAGGGCATCATCCATGTCGTTTGGGTGCGATGTGGTGAAGCGGATCCGCTCGAGCCCGTCGATGCCGTTGAGCGCCCAGATCAGCCCGGCGAGCCCCCCTTCATGGCCGCCATAGGCGTTAACATTTTGACCAAGGAGCGTGATCTCGCGCACACCACGCTCGACGAGATCGCGCGCCTCTCTCATCACTTGCGCGGCGGGGCGGCTCACTTCAGCGCCGCGTGTATAGGGCACGACACAAAACGCGCAGAATTTGTCACACCCCTCTTGGACGGTCAGAAAAGCCGCCGGGGCGCGGCGGGCTTTCGGCCTGCGCGTGAGGTGTTCAAATTTGTCCTCTTCGGGGAAGTCGGTATCGAGCGCCTTCGCGCCATTGTGGGTTCGATCGAGAAGCTCGGGCAGCCGATGATACGATTGCGGCCCGACAACGAGATCAACGAGCGGTTGCCGTTTGACGATCTCTTCACCCTCGGCCTGCGCCACACAGCCCGCCACCCCGATCTTGAGATTGGGGTTCGCGGCTTTGAGCCCCTTATAGCGCCCAAGTTCGGAATAGACCTTTTCAGCCGCCTTCTCGCGGATGTGGCAGGTGTTGAGCAGAATCATATCGGCGTCTTCTGGGCTATCCGTCTTCGTATAGCCCTGCGCGCCCATGGTTTCTGACATGCGCTCGCTGTCATAGACGTTCATCTGACAGCCATAGGTTTTGATATAGAGTTTCTTCACGTCGCTCATGGTCTACTCTCAGGCAGGCTTTGCGATTGGGTAGCGGCTCGCCCCTAGGCTTGCAATGTAGCAGGGCATGTCAGAAGAACAGGGCGATGAATTTTCGCAGCACAGAACAGCTTTTGCGGGACGGAAAGGCGCTTTTTGCCAAGGGCCCCGTCGCGCTCGTTTTCGTCGAAGACGACATCGCCGTTGAAGAAACGCTGGCGCATCAGGTGGCGGCGGGCTTTGCCGAGGTGATCGCCTTCATCGGGCCCGATGTCTCGCTTCCGGATGTGATCGCCGAACGCGTGCATCGGGTCAGCTGGAATTCCGCGCGCGACCAGGACGCGGTGGAGATCGTCAACGCCTGCGTCGCCAAAGCGCCCGGCACCTGGTTCTATTACTGCTTCAATGCCGAGTTTCTGTTTTTCCCGTTCTGCGAAACGCGCAGTGTCGGTGAGATGATCGCCTTTTCAAAAGAAGAGCGGCGCGACACGATCCTGACGTATGTCGTTGATCTTTACGCCGACGATCTCGATGCGTTTCCCAATGCCGTCTCTCTCGACCACGCTTATCTTGACCGGTCGGGCTATTATGCGCTGGCGCGCACCGACGCGCAAAGCAATGTGCTTGATCGCCAGATGGATTTTTACGGCGGCCTGCGCTGGCGGATGGAAGAGCATATCCCCAAAAAGCGCCGCAAGATTGATCGCGTGGCGCTTTTCAAGTCAAAGCCTGGCCTCAAGCTTTTTGAAGACCACACGTTCAATGACCCGGAATACAACACCTATTCCTGCCCCTGGCATCACAACATAACCGCCGCCATCTGCTCGTTCAGGACGGCCAAAGCGCTCAAGCGCAACCCGGGCTCCACGTATGATATCGAGACTTTCCGCTGGCACAATTCAGTGAAGTTCGAGTGGAAAAGCCAGCAGCTCATGGAGCTCGGGCTGATGGAGCCGGGACAGTGGTTTTAACCATGCTGCGCGCTTTAGCCTGAAATCACGGGAAGCGCGTGCGATGTGTTTCCTACAACGGGAGAGGTTTTCAGACACCTTTCCTGATCGAAAGACCAAAACCGCGCGGTGTGTTGCTGCATCCCAGGCTGCGCTGTTTCAGGCCAACATGATGATGACGATGATCGTCACTCCCCCGGTGATCAAAGCGAGCCAGCGGTGTTCGTTTTCAAACCTGATAACCACGTTTCCTTATACGCGCCCGGAAGGGGACGCATGAGGAGGCTATCGACCAAATTTTAAGGAAAGCGTTAAGACGTCTGGCGAAGATACGTCAGGTCTTGCGGAGCCGGATGACCACATCAACTTTGGAGATTTCAGCGCCTTTGGGCGCGTCAGGAAGGCTCTTGATGACGAGGTCTTTCGCAGGCGCGTCTGACAAGGAGTTTGTCTCTTCCCAATAAAAATGCGGGTGATCGCTCATATTCGTGTCGAAATAGCTCTTGGAGCCATCCACGGTGATCTCGCGCATGAGGCCTGCATCGCAGAATGCGCGCAGCGTGTTGTAGACGGTCGCGAGAGAGACCTTCTCACCGCCTTTGCGAGACGCGTCATAAAGGCTTTCGGCTGTGACATGCCTGTTCTTGCCGTCGCCCACCAGAAGCGCGGCAAGCGCCACACGCTGGCGCGTGGGCCTAAGGCCGCCTTTGCTCAACCATTGGCTGCCGCGGTCGGTCGCGATCTGGGTCTGGCTTGTCATTCTTTTCCACCTTGATGCTTCATATATGCCGCTCTGGCGGGCGTTTTCAATCTAATTCGGTCGGGTTAGGCATGACACCGATTTGCCAAGTCGACGCGACATCGCCGGGCCATGCGCCCTTGCAGAGCGCTCTGGCGCGATGGTAGGGGGCAAAAATTCTGATGAATGGGGGCTCGATGGCCGACTATCCGACCAGCTTTGATCGCGATGATCTGTTGAAATGCGCGCGCGGCGAGCTTTTCGGCCCCGGCAATGCGCAGCTCCCCGAGCCGCCGATGCTGATGATGGACCGCATCACACAGATCAGCGGCGATGGTGGCGCCCATGGCAAGGGCCATGTTCTGGCCGAGTTTGATATCAAACCGGACCTTTGGTTCTTCGACTGCCACTTTCCCGGCAACCCGATCATGCCGGGCTGCCTCGGGCTCGATGGTCTTTGGCAGCTCACTGGCTTCAACCTTGGCTGGCGGGGCTGGCAGGGGCGCGGATATGCTCTCGGAGTGGGTGAGGTGAAGCTGACTGGCATGGTCCGCCCCGACCGCAAGATGCTCACTTACAAGATCGATTTCACGAAAGCGATCCAGACCAGGCGGCTGACGATGGGGGTCGCTGATGGCATCGTCGAAGCCGATGGGGAACAGATCTATGCGGTCAAGGACATGAAGGTCGCGCTCAGCGAGAGCTGAGGCCCCCTCACATCATCCACCCCACAAGAACAGGCACGATAAGGCTCGTCAGTAGCGCGTTGAGCGCCATGGCGATCCCCGCATAGGCCCCTGCCACCGGATTGACCTGAAACGCGCGGGCTGTGCCGATCCCGTGCGCGGCGACGCCCACCGCAAAGCCGCGCGCGCGCCAATCCTTGATGCGAAGCATGTTCATCATGGGCGTGACAATGATGGCTCCGATCACGCCCGTCATTATCACCAAAACCGCCGTGAGCGTGGGGATCCCGCCGACAGCCTCGGAGACACCGAGCGCCACGGGCGCGGTCGTCGATTTCGGCGCGAGAGACAAGATCACATCGCGCGAGAGCCCCAGAGCCTGCGCCAACGCAATGGCCGACGCGGCCGCCACGAGAGACCCAACGCAGAGTGCGAGCATGATCGGCAAAACAGCGCGCGCTATGGTCGCACGGTTTTCCCAAAGCGGCAGCGCGAGCGCGACAGTGGCCGGGCCGAGCAGAAAATGGATGAACTGCGCGCCCTCGAAGTAGGTCGCATAATCGGTGCGCGTGAGCCAAAGAACGGGCGCGAGCAGCAGCACCGAGAAAAGCACCGGGTTTGCCCATGGCGGGTTTCGCAGCCGCCGCGCAAATGTATCGGCGGCGAGATATGCCAGGATCGTGGCGGTCAGCCAGGTGAGAGGCGCGGCGGAAAGATAGCTCCAGAGCTCGGCCACCGGCGTGAAACCCGGGGTCATTGCGGCTTTTCTCCGGTGAGACGGCTCACGAGGATGAAAGTGGCGACGGCCGCGAGCATCGCCACGAGCGTAGACACGAAGAGAACCACAAAGAGCGCCAGCCAATCACCGCTCAATATATCCAGATTGCCAATCACGCCGACACCGGCCGGGACAAACATGAGCGATAGATTGGCGAGGATCACAGCCGTCGTCGCCTTCAGAAAGCCGGGCAGCCGCGGCATGCGCCACAGCAGCACGAGCAAGAGCGCGAGCCCGAGAACGGGCCCGGGGATGGGAAGCCCAAGGCCCCGCGCCACGACTTCGCCGGCGAGTTGGCAGCCCAAAAGGAGGCCGAAGGTGGGGAGAAGTGGGGTCATGGCCCCAAGCTCCCCGGCTTCTGCGCCTTGAGCAAGCCAAAACAGCGAACGTGCCCGCGAAGAATCAGACCTGCGCGGGTTGTTGCACACGTCTTTTAAGCGGTGCGGCCCTCAGGCGGGCACAGACGTATTTCTGCTCAACGGCACGGGCAAGACCGCGCGTCCCGAAACTCACCCCTAAAACGCGACTTGATCGCCGCCCTTGAGGCCCAAAATCTCGCGCGCCTCCGACGGCGTCGCCACCGAAAGCCCCAGTCCCTCGATGATCTGGCGGGCCTTGGAGACCTGAACAGCGTTTGACGTCGCCAACTCGCCTTTGCCCGCCCAGATTGAATCTTCCAACCCCACGCGGACATTCGCGCCCATCGCGGCGGCCTGCGCGGCGATGCGAAGCTGATTGGCCCCCGCCCCCAAAACCGACCAGCGATAATCAGCGCCGAAAAGCCGGTCAGCGGTGCGCTTCATGTGCATGACGTCTTCGGGATGCGGGCCGATGCCACCCAAAAGACCGAACACCGTTTGCACAAAGAAAGGCGCTTTGACCAAACCGCGCTCAGCGAAGTGCGCGAGATTGTAAAGGTGGGATGTGTCGTAGCATTCAAACTCGAACCGCGTGCCGTTGCCGTAGCATGTTGCCAGGACGTATTCGATATCCTTGAAAGAATTTCGAAAAACAAGATCGCGCGAGCCTTCCAGATGCGCGCGCTCCCAATCGAATTTGAACTCCTTGAAGCGGTTGAGCATGGGGTAGAGGCCGAAATTCATCGAGCCCATATTGAGCGAAGCGACCTCTGGCTGAAACTGCGCGGCGGGGGCTACCCGCTCTTCGACGGTCATATAGGGCGAGCCACCGGTCGTGATGTTGATGACGGCGCTCGTCGCTTGCTTGATGCGCGGGAGGAAGGCCGAGAACCCCTCGGGCGATTGATCGGGGCGGCCGGTCTCTGGGTCGCGCGCATGGAGATGAAGGATCGCCGCGCCCGCCTCGGCGGCGGCGATGGCTTCAGTGGCGATCTCATCGGGTGTTACCGGCAAATAGGGGGTCATTGAGGGCGTGTGGATCGCCCCGGTGACAGCGCAGGTGATGATGACCTTGCCCTTGTGGTTCGCGGTATCTAGCATCGGTTCAGCCCGCAAAACGCGGCTCGGGCAGGCCGCGAATGCCGAGCCCTGTGACCTTGAAAAGCGCGCCCGCCTGGAACTGCGGCTTGGCCTGCACCGCGAACATGTCATGGACAGCGGGGTGCTTCACCCGGGCCATTGAGGTCACATAAAGCTCATCGAGGTTGTCGCCGCCGAACATAACGCTTGTGATGTTTTTGACCGGCATGCCGATGCGCCGCTCGATTGAGCCATCTGGCGCGTAGCGCACAAGATCGCCTGAGATGAGCTGGGCGTTCCACATGTAGCCCTCTTCATCGACTGTTGAGCCATCGGCGACGCCCTCGTCATCCTTGGTGGAGGCATGGACGCGCTTGTTAGAGAGGTCTCCCGTCTCGATGTCGTAATCATAGGCCCAGAATTCTTCGATGAAGGTGTCGGCGATGTAGAACGTCTTGTCATCGGGGCTCCAGCAGGGGCCGTTGGTACACATCAGCCCGTCTTCAACACGGGTGACCGAAAGATCGGCGTCGAGCCGCCAGAGCCCGCAATTCCTGAGCTCTTCGAGATCATCCATGCCACCCGCGAAGAAGCGCCCGCGCCGATCAACCTTGCCGTCATTGAGGCGCGTGCGTTCGATATCAGCATCGACCTCCTGGATCAGATCGAGCGCGATCTTATCGCCTTTGATATCCATGAAGTAAAAGCCGTCGCACATGGCCGCGACCATGCCGCCCTGCTCGCGCAGAGCCATCGCGCCGATATCTTTGGGGAGCGCCCAGCTTTCGACCTTGCCGCTCTTTGGGTCCATGCGCCAGACGGCATCGAGCCCGAAGCGCGGGCCGGTGCAATCGAGCCAGTAAAGGCGGCCTTCATCGACATCCCAGACGGGCCCTTCGCCGAGATGATTTTTGCAATCAAGCACGCATTCGATGGTCACAGACATCGATCATTCCTCCCGTTCTTCTGTTTTGGCGGTGGCGTTAATTGGGTTTGATGGCCACCTTCATCGCGCCGTCTTTCCGCCCTTCGTAGATGTCGAGGGCGGTCGCGAAGTCAGACAGCGGGAAGCGATGAGACATGAGCGGTTTGAGGTCCACGCGCCCCTCGGCCATCATCGCGATGGCGGGCTCTGCCGTGTTTGGATTGGCGCGATTGCCGATGAGTTCAACCTCGTCGAGCACCATGCGCTTTATGGGCAGGCTCGGATCGGAATGGGGGATGCCGATCATCGAGACGACGCCGCCTTTGGCCGCGGCGTGGCACGCCGCATTTATGGCCGCCGCTGTCCCGGCGCATTCGAGCACCCGGGGCACACCATGCCCGTTTGTCATGTCGCGCACGGTTTCGTTGATATCCTGGCTTCGGTAATCAATCGGGATCGCGCCGAGACGCTCGGCGAGCTTCAACCGCTCGCCCGAACCCGCGATAAAAACCCGGCCCGCCCCCATCGCCTGGGCGCAGAGCTGAGCCATGAGGCCTTGCGGCCCGGTCCCTATGATAAGGACATCATCGCCCGCCTCGAACCGGCTGCGATTGACCGTGTAAAGCGCGATGGAAAGCGGATCAACACAGGCCGAATATTCAAGGTCCATCGTGTCGGGGACGCGGTAGAGGCTTTTGACAGAGGCCACCATGTATTGCGCATAGGCCCCTGGCGTGATGTGGCCGTGCTGGCGGTGGCCGGTATCGAGCTTTCCGTAATTGAGGCAGATCGTATAGCGGCCCTTCATGCAATTCTTGCAATAGCCGCATCCGACATGGGAGATCGCGCAGACCCGCTCGCCCTTTTTCCAGCCCAAGGCCTCTGCCTTCGGCCCGGCCTTTTCCACCGTGCCTGACCATTCATGGCCGGGCGTGAACGGAAAAGCGGGCGGCCAAAAGCCGGGAAAATCGCCCTGGATGATATGCGGGTCCGTGCCGCAGATGAAGGTTGTATCGACCTTCACCAAGACTTCATCATCCACCGGCACGGGCACCGGCACCTCCTGGACCGAGAATTCACGAGGTGCGGTCAGAACCAACGCTTCCATCGTGTTGCTCATGACATTCATGTCGTGTCTCCTTTGGTCCCTTGGCTGTTTTGGATCGCGCGCCAGATGCGTTCAGGCGTCAGCGGAAGATCTTTGATGAAAAGGCCGGTGGCATCGGCGATGGCCGCCCCGAGCGCGGGGGCTGTGCAAAGGATCGCGCCTTCGCTGACACCTTTTGCGCCATTTGGCCCGGGCCCGTCATGGTTTTCGACCATGCCGGTGATCATCTGTTCGGGCATGTCCTTGGTTGTGACGATCCGGTAATCGATGGCACCCAGGTTGCGGATGCGACCGGCCTCATCGACGAGAAGCTGTTCATAGAGCGAATGGCCGAGCCCCATGATCGCCGCGCCCTCATCCTGCATCTCGACCTGAAGCGGGTTGAGCGCGGTGCCCACATCGCCCACGGTCACATGCTTGTGGATCGTGACCTCGCCGGTTGTTTCATCGACCGAGACTTCAAAAGCCGAGCAGTTGAACTCGAAGAAGGCCGGGCGTCCGCCGAGCGGATGGCCCTTCTCGCCGCCCTGGCGCATGCGGCCATTGCCGATAAGCTCGCCATTGGTTGCCCTGAGAGAGGTTTGAACAAAGTCGAAAATTGCAATCTTTTCGTCGCCAAAAACGATCTTTCCATCAACGACCGCAATCTCGCTTTCATCTCTTTCGAAGGTCTCGGCGGCGATCTCGATGGCCTGGCGCTGGATATCCTCGCAGGCACGGGTGATCGCCGTGCCCATGAAAACCGTTGAGCGGCTCGCGGATGTCTGCATGTCATAGGGCACGATATCGGTATCGCCCATGATAACTGACACGCGCTCATAGGGCGCGCCGAGAAGATCGGCGGCGATCTGCGCGAAAATCGTGCGCGCGCCCTGGCCCATATCGGACGTTCCAGCAAAGACCATGACGCTGCCATCGGCCAGGAGGCGCACCGTGGAATTCGACAGGCCCGATGTCGCGCCCGCTTTGATGCCCACTGCGATGCCGCGGCCCCGGCCCGGCTCTTTGGGCGTCTCCCAGCCCAAAAGACCCGCGGCTTTCGAGAGGCTCTGGGGCCAATGGCCATCGGCGGGGGCATCGCCCTTGACGACTTCGTCGCCCTTATCGGCCAGATTGCGCATGCGTATCTGAAGCCCGTCGATGCCGAGCTGGCGCGCGGCCTCGTTGATCTGGCTTTCAACCGCCCAATTGACCTGGGGCGTGCCATAGCCCCGGAAGGCGCAGCTTGGCGTTGTGTTCGACAAAACAGCGCGTGCCGTGATCCGCGCATGGGGGACACGGTAAGGGCCAACGCCCAGATAATTGCCCTTGGTGGTGACGCGGGTGCCCACATCGGCGTAGGCGCCAATGAGGTAATCCGATTTGATATCGTGAAAGCAGATATCGCCGGACGTGGAAAAGCCCGAACGGACAGTGACCCGCGCGCCTGCGCGGCGCACGGCCTGAAACGTCTCTTCCAGCGTCAGAACAAGCCGAACCGGCCGGTCTATGCGACGCGAGACCAAGGCGAGGAGGGGCTCGTATTTGGGCATCTGCTTGCCGCCAAAGCCGCCGCCCGGATCAGGCGCGAGCACATGCACCTCGCTCAATGGCAGATCAAAGAGCTCGGCCATGATCGATTGAAGCAGGAAGGGATGCTGGACCGGGCTCCAGATCGTCATCTTCTCGTCGCTGGCCGAGACGATGAAGCCATGGGGCTCGATGGCGAACTGGGTCACCATGGGGAAGGTATAGGTGTTTTCTATGACGAGGTCCGCTTCGGCCTCATCGGGATCACCCCAGCCGAAATCGAGCTTTTTGAGCACGTTTGTCTGGTTGAGCGGGTCATCGGGGCGCAGGCTCGGATCCTGCACGAGGGGCGCACCTTCGGCCAAAGCGGTCTCAATGGAAGTCACGGCCGCCAGCGCCTCATACGCGACGTCAACAAGACCCGCCGCATAGGCCGCGATATCCTTGCTTTCGGCCAACACAATCGCCACCGCCTCGCCGTGATAGGCCGTCTCGCCGAGAGCGATGGGCGGGCGATCTTTCAGGATCGGGCCGAAGCGCGGCAAAGGCTGGGGCAGATCGGCCCCCGTGACCACATCGATCACCCCGGGGATCGCCAAGGCACGGCTTGTATCGATCGCCTTGATCCTGGCGCGCCCGACATCGAGCGTTACAAGCTTGGCGTGCGCCATATTGGGCAGCACAAGATCGCCGATGAATTCTTGCGCGCCAGTCACCCGCTCCACGCCGCCCGCGCGCGAAATGTCCTGACCCAGAGAGCGGCCCTTCACCGGGTCAACGGTTTTCATATGAACGTCTTGGCCCGCCGCATCGCGCATCGCGTCAAACATGCGGTTATACCCGCCGCAGCGGCACAGATTGCCTGACAGCGCCTCGCGCACCTCTCTGTCACCCGCGCCCGGGTCGCTCCTGTGGAGCGCCTCCGCTGACATCACCATGCCGGGGATACAGAACCCGCATTGAACGCCGCCGCACTTCAGAAACGAGTGTTGCACCGTGCTGAGCTGGCCACCGGCAGATTGGCCCTCGATCGTCTCGAGGGTTTTGCCATCGCTTTCGACGGCGAGCATCAGGCAAGAATTCACCGGCTCGCCATCGACCATGACGGTGCAGGCGCCGCATTCGCCCACCGAGCAGCATTCCTTCGCGCCCTTGAGGCCCAGACCATCGCGCAGAAAATCAAGGAGAGAGGTATGCGCGGCCACCGAGCGCGCCACACGCGCGCCGTTCACAGAAAGCTCCACCGTTTTCATCTTGCCAAATGAAGGCTCGGGGGCGGCATGGCTTTTGAAGGTATCAGGCATCTGCGCGCTCCCCTTGGAGCCGCGCATGGGCCGCGCTGAGCGCGCGCTCGGCCATCACGCAGAGCATCGCCGCTCGGTAGTCAGCGTTTGCGCGCACGTCCGAGATCGGCGCGGCACGCGAGGCCATGGCGATGATCGCTTGAGCGCGGTCGCTTGTCTGCGCGCCCGCATCCGCAAGGACCCCGCTCTCATCGATGACAACGAGGGGCCGCGGCGAGACCGCGCCAAAGGCCATGGTGGTGGTGCCCAGGGCGTCGATCACGCAACACATATTCGTTGTGGCCAGATCAACGCCGCGTCTGCGGGTGATCCTGTCAAAGGCGCATCCCTGCGGGCCGCGTGGCAGAGGGAGACGCACCGCGCTCACAAGCTCGCCACGCGCCAGATCGGTCTGGCGATTGCCTTCGATGAAATCGACGACGGGTTTGATCCGCGTCCCGCCAGTACCAGCGATCTCGACCTGTGCGCCCAAAGCCGCGAGAACAGGGACAGTATCAGCGGCGGGCGAGGCGTTGCAGATATTGCCGGCGAGCGTGGCGCGGTTGCGGATCTGGATCGATCCGACCACGGCGGCGGCATCGCGCAGCGCGGGAAAGAGCGCATTCTCTTCGAGGTATTGCTGAAGCGCGCGCATCGTTGTTCCTGCCGCAATGCGGAGCGTGCCGTCTTCCTGCCGTATCTCCGCGCGCAACTCGGCGACCGCCTTGAGATCGATCACCAAATCGGTGCTCAAATGCCCGTGTCTGAGGCCGACGGTCAGGTCTGTCCCCCCGGCCAGAAGCCGCGCGGTATCGCCGTGATCCTCCCAAGCGAGACAGGCATCGCGGAGGCGCGCTGGCTGCATGTAGTCGAATGGCTTCATGGGGCGTTCTTTGACTTCTGAGCGTGGTGCAAAATTCGTGTGTCACCGGGGTGTCACCGGGCCGCGTGTCTGGCGGCCCGGTGATCCCTTGCGGCGCTTACATGGCGTCGATTTCAAGGACCTTGTCACCGTCCACGAGATCGACCTGCGCCAGCGCGCCATCTTCCCAGGTGTAGATGCCAAAGATGCCTGAAACGACGCCGGTATCGGTGTATTCCATAGAGCCGGTCACGCCGTCATAGTTGATCTCCTTGCCGGCGCGGAGCGCCGCCAGACCATCTTCATAGGAATAGACGACCTCACCATCGCCGCCGGTGACGTCATACATCGCCTGCGTCCAGCTATCGGTGTTGATCTCGCCCGCCTTCTCAACGGCGAGCGCTGTCGCGACGAGCAGATCGAAGTACTGGATCACGTAGGAGTTGCTAACATCCCCGATATCCCCGGCCCATTGTGACGCATTCGCGAAGGTTTCAAAGGGCTCCCATGCGGGGTTTTCAGCGCGGGCATTGGCGGCGAGCACAACGGCTTCGTGCTGATCAAGGGCGCTGGTGGTGGCGGTGTCATAGAACTCTGTCTCCTGCCATTCGCCGGACCCCACCACATACCAAGACGCGCCGCTTTCAGCGGCGTTCTTGACAAGGCTGCCACCGACATTGGGCGAGGTGAAGGCGATGACGGCGTCGGGTGCCAGGCGGTTCACCCGCGAGACCACCGAGCGGTAATTGCCTTGACCGGC
>JBCCTH010000059.1:0-13939 GCA_039198835.1 Pseudomonadota bacterium
AAGGGCCGCCGCGACGAGGGCCACGGCCACAAACGCGCAAGCTGCCCGATCTGGCATTGTCTCTAGCGAAGGAACGCCCACAACCGCCCGCTTGAGCGCGAGCTCATCGGCGATGGGCCACCAAATGCGCGCGGCCCAAAGGGCATGAAGGCCCCCGATCACGAGTTGCGCGATCATCAAGGCCGCCGCCAACAGGCTCATGTCTTGAAAAGGCGCGCGGTTTCGCGCTCATGGGCCATGGCGGCGATATCTGAAAGAAACGCGCCTGAATAGATGTCATCGGTGCTTTGCCCGGCTGTCTCGCGCGCGGTTTGATCGATGCGCGGCGCGAGATCCGATAAAACACGCTGCCCCACGCTTTGCCCGAGCGGGACATACCGGACAGCGCATTGCACCAGATTGCTGGCAAAGCTTTGCAGGTAAAGCGCGGTGATGGTGGCGTTATCGGCTTCAAATTCCGCGACGGCCCGGCCGAGCACGACGGGCAATGGCCCCGCGCGCGCCGCAAGGCCCAGAGCGCGCAGATTGGCCGCAAACGCCGCGCCCTGCGCCATAGTCTCTTCTAACCGTTCCTTGCTCGCAGCGAGTGCCTTGGCGAGGTCTTCAACATCTTCGCCACGCCGCGCGGCCCCGATCAAAATCGCATCGTTGCGCCCGCTGCCTCTGGCGATGAGCACGTCAAGCCAGGCCGCAAGCGTCTCTCCATCGGAGACGCCACCCCGGTTTACCGCCGTCTCAAGCCCATGCGAATAGGCATAGCTGCCCAGGGGAAAGGCAGGCGAGAGCCATTGCACAAGCCGGAGAAGTTCAGTGCTCATGGGTATGCGTGTGATGCTCGTGGCCCATTGTCCGCCCTTGGCCATAGGCCCCCCCTTCGGGGCGAAAGGGGCCGCGGGCCTCGCGCACCTCTGCGCCCAGGCCAATGAGCATGTCGCGCAAGACAGGATCGTTCTGGATCAGGAGATGATCGGGCAGGATCGCGCAGGGCGTGTGCCGATTGCCGATATGCCAAGCCAAGCGCGCAAGATCGCCTGTGATGTGCAAAAGCGCCTCTTGCGCGGCGCGCACTTCGATCGCTTCACCCGTTTCGAGCAGAAACGCCTGCCCCGGCTCGAGATGCGTGACATGGGCGAGATCGACGACAAACGCCTTGCCGGTATTTGCAATGAGCCGCTTGCGGCGCAAAAGGCGCTCACCGTAATCGAGCGTGACATAGCCTGCCGCGCGAAAGCCTTCGCGCAGAATTGTTTGGGCCCGCGGCTCAGTCACCGCGCGCCCTCAACGCGCATCAAACGTCGGCGTAATTCTGAAAGACATGGGCGACGATGTAGTCGCGCTTGATCCCGCGCGATGCGAGTTCTTCGTCGCTCATGGCCATGTAACGTTCGATTTCGGCGGCATGGGAGCGCGCGCGTCCAAGCGCCACGAGCGTGTCGGTGAAGGATGCGCCGATCGCGTTCAGGGCAGTTCTGAGCGAGCGGCCTGCGGGGATATCTGTGATGGAGGTCATGGACCTTCTCCATTTTCTCTTCAATGCTGCACCGCAGAGAATATGGGTTTCCGCGCATTCTACATCCCATCCATATCGAAACCCCGCCATGCACCCCATGCAAGGCAAGCTGGGTCAAGCATGCATTAACGTTCTACCTCTTGGCCAGTGCCAAAGCGATGCTCGAAGCTTTTGTCGGAGCTCGAGGCGGGCAGAAGCTCAATATCGCGCGTATCGCCCACGATCTCACCGGGATGAAGAAACGGTGCCCACCCCGCATCATAGCCCGAAAGATCGCTGTCAGCGCGCATCGCCGCCTCAAAACCCGCCAGCGTGACCGGTTTGGGGCTCTCGGCGATCACATCCAGAAAACGCAAGGCAAGCGGGCCCATGCGGCCCTCGCCCCCAAAGCGATCGGGAACACGCACATCAAGCGCAAGCTGCCCGGGGGGCGCGGCATAGATGGCCCGGCCTTCATTGGTGAACTCCGCGTAGAAATCACTCATCAGCGATGTGAGGCCCTGGATAAGCGGCCCGCCCTGAATGAGAAGATCCTGTCTGATCGATGTCCCGCAATTATCAAAGAGCGCGATGAACGGCACCGGTGGGTTGCCCCCGTAGGCGTATGCGCCATCACGCCGACGCTGCGCGTCAATGGCGAGCAGATCACCTTGCCGCTCGGCGATCCTAATCATTGAACCCAAAAAATCATCCGGGTCCGGGATCATTTCGCTCGGTTCAAAATCGTCGAAATGCCGCATGCTTTCATCTGTTCGAAAGAACACCTGACTGGCGAGCAGGTCCACATCCCAAAGAGCATGATTGATCAGGCTGGCGATGCCGGTCTGTGTGAGATGCCGCGGCGCAGGCGCATAGTTGCCGGGCATGAGGAAAATCCCGCGCATGTCTTCGGCGCCATAGCCATGGCCCATCGCGTAAAAGACGATGCGAGGCGCGCGCGCCCCGTCTCGCCTTATCATCCGCTTGAGATCGAAAAGAGCCGTGAGCATGTCTTCGCGGGTGACCATGCGCTCGGTCTCGCCGCCGTCCAAGTTCGATGTCAGGAGGATCCCGCCGCGTGCGCCAGCATCGACCAGGGCTTCCGCCACCAGGCGCGCAGAGTTCTCTGCACCGCGCAAATCTTCGCCGGGCGTCGCCGGATGATACTCACCGATCCCCACCGAAAGAAAATAGAGCTCTGAGGGCCCCTGCGGCGGTGCGGGACGATCCTGTGCGGATAGTGCGAGTGGGACGAGAAGGAGAAAAATCGTGAGCCGAAACATAACTGCTATCCTGCTTGCTGCCGGCATCCGCTGTCGAAAAGATCGTTTTGAAATCTTGGCATCTGCCCGCCGGTTAATTGCGCGAGCGACGTGCGAAATCGGACACCGAGCCTATGGTGATAATCTCGGTAATCCATCGCCGCTGATCGTATCTGATTTGCAAAATCCAAAACAATCCGCCCTTGGAAGACCGTTTCTTCAAAGTCATCCATCTCGTCGAACCGATTGACATTGAGACCACGGACCACTGCTTCTGCCTCGTTGGCGAGCCTCACAAGGCAACCTTGCGCAACATCCATGTGGCTGCCGGACAGAAAGTAGCCCAATCGCACCCGGCTCACATTCTCGACGATCTCTCGCTCTGTGAGCACCCGTGCCACCTCGGCTTCCTCTTGCACCGATACCGCAATCTCGACGACAGTATCGATGAAGGCGTTTGTCTCGGCGACTTCGCGATCGACGATCCGCACCTGAAGATCGAATTCAGACGCCATGAACCCGATGATCGCCCCCAAAAACGCCAGCGTCACACTGAAGAACGCCGAGCGCGTGGCCGCGCTGGCTGAGATTTTGCGCACCTCTTTGATGAGCGTTTCGCTGTCGATCACCTGCGCTTGTGGGGGAGCTTTTGGTGGATCAGGCTCAACCAGTTCAGGATCTTCTGATCGGACTGCGAGATCCTCAACGCCACCTGAGGCTGCATCCGTCTCTGCCGGCTTTCGGGCTCCGTCATCGGCCATCGAGAGGCACCCATTCGAAAAATATCTCGATCTGGCCCGGAACATTGGCCTCATCGCGCTTGACCACGCCGCGCAGATCGCTCGTTCCGGTATCTGAGACCTCGAGGAAAACGCTGAAGGCGAGCATTCGGCCCTCTTCTGAGGAAATGGCAAGCGTCTCGCGCTGATTGATCGGGTCGGTTCCCAAACGCCAGACCAGGCCTTCGGTCGTGCCGCCTTTCGCTTCGCACGAAGAGTACGCGCGGGCGTCAAAACCTGTCACCGCCAGGCGGGCATCACCGTCTACCGAAGGTTTTGAGAAAACGAGCGTCCCTGAAATGCATGATCGTGGGAGGACCTCGCCCGTCGTGCCCATGACCGACCGCGAGCGCGTATCATCATAGCGCCAGCCGCCGTTTGACCCGTCGCAAGCTGGCCCCGCATAAAGCGCCTCTGGCAAGGTGCAAGACCATGCAGCATTTGAAGAAAAAAGCAGCACAGATGCGAGAGCCAATCTTTTGAGCATGGTCGGGCCTCCGCTTGATACAGGCAAAGCGTGGCACAAAGGCCAGCATTTCTCAACACGGGCGAGCATCTGGTCACTTGCCTTTCGCGCCCCTACGTTGACGCACAATTTGCGCAACTTTTGACGTCACTTTCGTGAAATCAACCGTCTCATTGGCCCATTTGCCAAGGTGGGCGGAAAGCTCAGGGCCCAGCCTCAATGTAGGGCGTGCGATCTGGCCCCTGCGCCAAAGTGGGAAAAAGCGATATCAAAATCCCCAATGATCGCTCAAAAAATGCGTCACCTTGAAAAAGTAAGGTTTTCCTGACTGGCAACCGCATGGTGGGGGCGGCATCTTCTCCCCACTCTTTTTACAGAACTTCTTTTTTTTAGGATTTGATATGCGACAGCACATTATTGCGGCGCTTGCCGTGCTTTCTTTCTTGCCCTCGGCGGCTCTTTCCCAGGCCAGTGAATGCCCTTCACGCGCGACGGCACAATCAGGAAAAGTGGGGATCATTACATCAGACGGAGTCCTCACCATGCATAGAGCGGTGAGCGATCAGTTGGTTGAACAATATTCGATGAGCCAGGATCTTCAGACGGCCTACGAAAAACGGGAGCTCCTTCAAGGATACATCCCGCTCGCGGTGATCAATGGGAGCAGAAATGAGCGGCTGTTGCTCGCCGCGACCTCGCTGCCTGATTTGACGGCAAGCGAGCCCTGGCAGGCGGATTTCGTTCGCGAAACAAATGGCAATGACGCGGCCTCGAGCCAAGGGAAACTCATGGTCTTGGCAATCGACGACGTGAAATCATTCAACTTTGCCGGATGCGATATCGCTTATCAAAGCGTTCTGGTCGCCCAAGGCGACGGTAAAACCGTGTTTCAAGAACAGATAATATATTTCCCCGCTTTGGGTATCTCAGTTCTTGAAGCAGCTTTTGCTGGCGACGAAAAACTATTTGCCCGAGAAGTTATGGGCTTTAAATTCTAATCTGTGACCTTGCGCCAATGGAACCTCTTTTGCATTGGCGCATTTCACCGATGCTCACTAAGTACCGCGCGAGAAAGGGACGCCGGGCGAAGATGCCCTACCCGGGGCTGAATAGGTCGCCGAAAACGAATTCAGGCAGGTCCTTCCGGCTTAGACCCATCAGCATGAGCTCACCATCTGATTTCGCGTTGAGCCAGCAAAGGATATCTTTGCGCTCGCGTCTGATCGTGTAGCTGTTCAGGCCCATTCCCATCTCAATGAAATATGCGTCGACGCGCGCTTCCAGGGCGGGCATTGTTGTGAATTCAATCGAAGTCTGCTCTGGCATTTGGAAACCTCTCTCTTCGAGCACCAGGTTTCCTCCCGCCTCAATATTAGCACAAATGCTGCGGTGCAGCGAGCTTTTTTGGCCTCCGTTGCGTTCGGGCGCTGCGCTTACGCTCAAGAATTGCCCAGCTCAGAACAAAAAGTAGCGTTGCGCCATGGGCAGCTCTGTCGCCGGCTCGCAGGTCAAAAGCTCGCCATTGGCGCGCACTTCGTATGTCTCTGGATTGACATCGATCTCAGGCGTCAGGTCATTGAGAACCATGTCGCTTTTGCCGATCCCGCGCGTGTTTTTTACAGCCGCCGTCGCTTTGGCGAGGCCCAGATGCTCGGTCTCAGCGCCTGCGCTGACAAATAAAACGGCGGAGGCTTCAACATTGCGGCCCATCGCGCCAAACATCGGCCGCGTATAGACAGGCTGCGGCGTGGGGATAGAGGCGTTTGGGTCACCCATCTGCGCGCAGGCAATCGAGCCACCGACCAATACCATATCAGGTTTCACGCCGAAGAAGGCCGGGCTCCACAAGCAGAGATCAGCCCGCTTGCCCGGCTCGATCGATCCGATATGCCCGCTTATCCCGTGCGCGATGGCCGGGTTGATCGTGTATTTGGCGATGTATCGCCGGACGCGGAGATTATCGTTGTCGCCCGTCTCATCGGCCAACCTCCCGCGCTGAACCTTCATCTTATGCGCCGTCTGCCAGGTGCGAATGATCACCTCGCCCACGCGCCCCATCGCCTGACTGTCGGAAGCGATGATCGAAAACGCGCCCATGTCATGGAGGATGTCTTCGGCTGCGATGGTCTCTTTGCGGATGCGGGATTCGGCAAAAGCCACATCCTCGGGGATCGCCTTATCGAGGTGATGACAGACCATGAGCATATCGAGATGCTCTTCAAGCGTGTTGACTGTGTAAGGGCGGGTCGGATTGGTGGAACTGGGCAAGACATGATCAAGGCCACAGACCTTGATGATATCGGGGGCATGCCCACCCCCCGCGCCCTCGGTATGAAAAGCGTGGATCGTTCGGCCTTTCATGGCCGCCACGGTGTTTTCAACGAACCCGCTCTCGTTGAGCGTGTCTGTATGGATCATCACCTGGACATCCATGTCATCGGCCACACTCAAACACGTGTCGATGGCTGCGGGTGTCGTGCCCCAATCTTCATGGAGCTTCATCGCGCAGGCGCCCGCGCGAACCATTTCAACGAGCGCATCCGGGCGGCTCGCATTGCCCTTGCAGGAAATCCCGATATTGACCGGCACCGCGTCAAGCGCCTGCAACATGCGCCCGATATGCCAGGGGCCGGGTGTGCAGGTGGTGGCGAGCGTCCCGTGGGCGGGGCCTGTTCCGCCACCCAGCATCGTCGTGAGCCCGGAATGCAGGGCGTCTTCGATCTGTTGGGGACAAATGAAATGGATATGCGCGTCAAAGCCCCCAGCGGTCAGGATCTTGCCTTCACCGGCGAGCGCCTCGGGGCCAGGCCCGATGATGATATCGACGCCGGGTTGGGTATCCGGGTTGCCCGCTTTGCCGATGGCCTCGATCTTGCCGTCCTTCAGGCCGATATCAGCTTTGTAGATCCCTGTATGATCGACGATGAGCGCATTCGTGATGACAGTATCAACAGCCCCTTCCGCCCGCGTCATCTGGCTTTGGCCCATCCCGTCGCGGATCACCTTGCCGCCGCCAAACTTAACTTCTTCGCCGTAGGTCGTCAGGTCGCGCTCGACCTCGATGATAAGATCGGTATCGGCAAGGCGAAGCTTATCGCCCGTCGTGGGGCCATACATATCCGCGTAAGCGGCGCGAGATATCTTTGCGGGCATGTCTTTTGTCCCTTCTTTACTTGACTATCATCTTAAGCTGCCGCCTGCCCCGCCCCAGGCCAAGACCCCGAGCAGAAACCCCAGATCATAGAGCGGGCCGGCATTCGGGACGGCATACATCGCGATCTCCTCGACCCAAATCGAGGCGATCAACGAGATCGGGGCGATCAGCCCATGCCAGAGGCCCCAAAAGAAGCGCGGTGCCTCGGGCTCGGTGGCGGCGGCGAGCGCGCTGGCGCAACCGCCAAGCAATGCGAGCGCCAGAAGTGCGATGAGAGCGCGGGTCATCTCAGTTGAACTCTCCGAAATAGCGCAAATCTTCGGCGCGGCGGCGCGTGAGCGCGGTCAAGCAGCCTGAATAGAGCATTGGCTGCATGGAGCCGCCCAGGGCGATGTCACTTTCAACCGAACACGCAGCATCGCGAAACGTGATCCAAGCCCGTTGCGCGCGGCGCAGCATCTCTTCGGTCCCGGTATCGCGCGTGTCGCCCGTCATCGCTGCGCTGGTATCGATGCGCTGCGCATGGGCGATTGCGAACCCGTAAGCCTCGTTGAGATTGGCGTCGGCGGCCTGCCAATCGCGATAGGCGCATTCGTTCATCTCGAATTGCGTGACCGGGTCGTTGCAATCGATGGCCTCTTCTTGGGCCTGCGCGGGGATCGGCACGCCCACCGCAACAAGCGCAAAGAGCCCGACGCGCATCATTTGCGAAAACCGCGCTTTGCCAGACGCTTACGATTGGATGTTGCCTTGCGCTCGAGCGGTTGGATGGCGGCCTCAAGCACGGCATGGGTCGGTTCTGCGCGCATAATGGCGAGCGTTGCGGCCGTCGCGCCTTCAATGAACGCGGCCGGTTTCTCGCTTACCATCCGTTGCTTTTCATAGGCCGTCACAGACCATATCCCCGCCATGCCCATCATCCGATAGGCAACCACCGTTTGCGCCTCGACCATGAGCGTCGCCAGGCGCATCCCGGTTCTGGCCATCTCGAAAGGGGACGTTGGTTTCAAGCGCCCAATGCCCCCATGACCTTGCCATTGAAGCCATAGACTTCGCGCTTTCCAGCAAGCGGCACGAGCGACACTTCGCGCTGCTGGCCGGGCTCGAAGCGCACAGCGGTGCCGGCGGCGATATCAAGGCGCTTTCCCATCGCTGCGTCGCGATCAAACTCAAGCGCGCCGTTGGTTTCAGCGAAGTGATAATGGCTGCCCACCTGCACCGGGCGATCGCCGGTATTGGCCACCATGATCGTTGTCACCGCCGCACCTGCATTGAGCTCAATGTCGCCGGCGGCCGGGAACACTTCGCCGGGGATCACCGGCGCGCTCATTTCGAAACCTGGCTTTTGATCGCGCTATAAATCTCTTTGGCGAAAAGGCCCAAAATCCCGCCGAGCAAGACAGCGAACACAGGGACGCCCGAGCCGGAAAGAGTTATGACAAGCGCGGCCAGCAACATGCACAGAGCGTAAGACAGGGCAAGGGACTCGTCTTTGCCGATATCGACCTTATCCAGCAGGATTTTTTCGATGAAGCCTTCGATTGGCTCGCGCGCAAATCGCGCGGCCATGCCACCGATGATGGAGATGATGAACGCAAGCATGAAAAGCCTCCTTTAACGGATCGGATGGTGAACGGTGACGAGCTTCGTGCCGTCTGGAAAGGTCGCCTCGACCTGCACATCATGGATCATGTCGGCGATGCCGGGCATGCATTGCTCCGCACGGATAACCCCGGCCCCCGCCTCCATCAGATCCGCGACAGAGCGCCCATCGCGCGCCCCTTCGACGACAAAATCCGTGATCAAAGCAATGGCCTCCGGGTGGTTGAGCTTGACGCCGCGCGCCAGACGCCCGCGCGCGACCATCGCAGCGAGGCTCACCAGAAGTTTGTCTTTTTCCCTTGGTGTGAGGTTCATTCTCTTTCCTTCATACCGCCCAGACGCGCGGAAGCGTTCCACCCGTCATCGTCTTGATCGCCCGGGCCATGGCCTTTTTGAGCGGCCAAAGATCATGCGAGGCCGCGCGCAATATGCATTTGCCCTCCCAGGCAGACACGCAAACATCCGGCTCACTGGCCAAACGATGACATACCGCTTGGGCCTCGTCACCCATATAGGCGAGCGTCGCAATGGCGCGGGCCGATCCCAGGCCCGCAGGATGGCCGATGAGGCCCTCATCGAGCGCGAGTGCATCGACCCAGGCAGGTGCGCCTGCGCGCATGATGTCGCGGCGATCGCGCAGAGAAAACCGTTCGAGCGTCTCTCCCATGGCGGCGCGCCCGAAGACGAGCATCTCGAGCGCCACGACCGTCGCGCCAGGCGCGCAATCGATGAGTGTGCGCCGATCAAGGGCGCTCTCATTGAAAAGGATGGTTTCTTGAGGGAGCCAGTATAGCGTCGCGCCCGGCCCGGCCCGCAACGTGATCTTGACCTCAGCGGCGCGCGCATCCGCGCAGGCATAAGCGCGCTCGGCGGTCTGCGTGGTCAGAAAGAGCGCGCCGTCTTCGACGCTGGCCGAAAAGGTAAACCTGTCGCCCCCTGTCAAGCCGCCCGCCGTATTCAGAAAAACGGCCTCGGGGCTCTGCCCGTGGCATGCCGGGGTCATCACCTTCGCTGATCCTGATTGAGATAGCTGCTTTAGCTTGCCATCTCGATATCCAATGGCGGCGTGGCCTCGCGCCCGCTGCAATACTGGCGGCCCGCGCGACACATCGGGGCGGGCCTGGGGCAGATCAAACATTTCACCCTCGCGTCCTTGCCCCGAGCTTAGGCATTTGCAGGGATTTTGCGCAAACTCTTTCCGATTTGCGCGATTGCGGGGCTCGAACCTGCCCAAAAATTGCGCAGCTCCAGGGGCTGGCCCCTCTCGCGCAATCTCGCTAAGCCGCTCCCATGGCTCAAGACCTCACGATCCGCCGACCTGACGACTATCATGTCCATTTCCGCGATGGCGATATGCTCAAAGCCGTGTTGCCGGAGACCGCGCGCCATTTCGGCCGCGCCATCGTCATGCCAAATCTTATGCCCCCCGTTGTCACAGGGCAGGATGCGGCGGCCTATCGCGCGCGCATCCTGGAGGCTCTGCCGCCTGAAATGGCTGGGTTCGAGCCGTTGATGACGCTCTATCTCACCGAAGAAACCGATGCAGGCGATCTCGCCGCTGCCCATGCCGCCGGGATCGTCACCGCCGCAAAACTCTATCCCGCCGGGGCGACGACCAATTCCGCGAGCGGCGTGACCGATTTCGAGCGGATCATGCCTGTTCTCGAAAAGATGGCCGACATCGGCATGCCGCTTTGCGTGCATGGCGAAGTCACAGACCCCGAGATCGATATCTTCGATCGAGAAGCGGTTTTCATCGATCGCGTGCTCGATCCCATCCGCCGCGCGATCCCCGCTTTGCGCGTCATCATGGAGCATATCACCACTTCAGAGGCGGTGACCTATGTCGCGAGCACGGGGGCTGGGCTCGGCGCGACGATCACCACCCACCACCTCATGATCAATCGAAACGCGCTCTTCAAAGGCGGCATCCGCCCGCATTACTTCTGCCTTCCCATCGCAAAGCGCGAAACCCACCGCCGTGCGCTCGTTCAGGCCGCGACATCTGGCGACAAACGCTTCTTCCTTGGCACCGATTCAGCGCCCCATGTCGATGCCGCAAAGGAAACGTCCTGCGGATGCGCGGGCGTCTTTTCGGCGACGAACACAATGAGCTGCCTCGCGCAAGTCTTTGAAGCCGCCAATGCGCTCGACCGGCTTGAGGCCTTTACCTCGCTCAATGGCGCGGCCTTCTATGGCCTGCCCCCCCATGAGGAGACGCTCACGCTCAGGCGCGAAGCCCCGAGCTTTCCCGCACAGATCGCCAGCAAGACCGGGCCGATCACCCTCTTTGACCCCGAGGTGCCGCTTGACTGGCGTGTCGTTTAGACCGGCGGGCTCGCCCAATACCAACGCACGAGACCGCATATGAGCTTTGCTTCCAAAGAAGAAATGGCGCGTTTGACGGCGCGCATGCTCCTTGAGATCGGCGCGGTGAATTTCCGCCCTGACGATCCGTTCACGCTGGCCTCGGGAAAGCCCTCCCCCTCTTATATCGACTGCCGAAAGCTCATCTCTTATCCGCGCATCCGCAGCACATTGATGGATTTTCTCGTAGCCACAGTGATGCGCGATGCGGGCTTTGAGGCCTTTGACAACGTCGCTGGAGGAGAGACCGCGGGCATCCCCTTCGCCGCTCTGGTCGCCGAGCGCCTCGCGTTGCCCATGACCTACGTGCGCAAGAAGCCGAAAGGCTATGGGAAGGGCGCGCGCATCGAAGGCGATATGCGCGCGGGCAAGCGCGTGCTTCTTGTCGAGGATCTCACAACCGATGGCGGCTCGAAGCTGTCTTTCGTCGATGCCATTCGCGAGACCGGCGCGACCTGCAATCATACCGCCGTGATCTTCTATTACGGGATTTTTCCGGAAACCGAGAAGACCCTGGGCGACCACGGCGTGACGTTGCATGCGCTCTGCACCTGGTGGGATGTTTTAAGCGCCGCGCGAGAGGCAAAGAGCTTCACGGCGGAGGCCCTTGATGAAGTTGAGAAATTCCTCCACGCGCCTGTGGCATGGCAGGACGCGCATCAAAAAACTTAACGTTATACACAAGAAATTCGGCCGCCCCCTTTGAGGGGATAAGCTTATTTTTCGCTCGTAGGTGGCCGAAGATGCTGTGCGCATTCGCCTCTTTGCATCAATATGTTGATCTGCATGGGCCGCTGAGATAGTGTTAAGATGGCTATACACAGGGTTACGCCCTGACTTACCCAACCTTTCCGATGGCCGCGTAGCTGGCTAATTCTGGCCGGGGGATGGGAGAAGAACATGAATGAAATCGCACCGCTCACCGGCGCTTCGACGGCAATCGCCTCAGAGCAAATGCCGCATTCCATTGAGGCCGAGCAGCAGCTCTTGGGCGCGATTCTGACCAATAACAATCTCTATGACCGGGTGTCGGCTGTGGTGAATGCCGGCCACTTTTATGACCCCGTCCATGCAAGGATCTGGGACACCGCCGCCACCCGCATCAACCGCAATGCGCTCGCCTCCCCCGTCACGCTCAAAGCCTTCCTCGAGGAAGATGAAGGCCTGCGCGAACTGGGCGGGTCAGGCTATTTGGCCAAACTGGCCGGGTCGGCGATCTCGGCTTTCGCCGCGCGCGATTACGCGCAGATGATCTATGATCTCGCGATCCGCCGAAAGCTCATCGAAGTGGGGCGAGAGATTTCAGATCGCGCGCTCCGCATGGAGGTCAGCTCTGACCCCAAGGAGCAGATCGTTGAGGCAGAGCAAACGCTCTATCAACTCGCCGAAGAGGGCCAGACCGAAAGCGGCTTTCAAAGCTTCCTGAAGGCCACGCTTGATGCCATCAATGTGGCCAACGCCGCCTTCAAGCGCGATGGCGGCCTCGCGGGCGTCTCGACCGGCCTCATGGACCTCGATAAAAAGCTCGGCGGCCTCCACCGCTCCGACCTCCTGATCCTGGCTGGCCGCCCGTCAATGGGCAAAACATCGCTCGCCACCAACATCGCCTTCAACATCGCGCGCTCCTATCGCAAGGGCCTGACAGATGATGGAAAGGAAGGTGCCATCGAAGGCGGCGTTGTCGGCTTTTTCTCGCTTGAGATGAGCGCGGAGCAATTGGCGACACGCGTGCTCTCTGATGCCTCCGAGATCCCCTCTGAGATGGTCCGACGGGGGAGCTTTAACGAAACTGAATTTCGCCGCTTCACCGATGCCGCCAAAGAGCTCGAGGCCTGCCCGCTTTTTATCGATGATACCGCCGCTTTGCCGATCAGCCATCTGGCCGCCCGCGCCCGGCGCCTCAAACGCTCGCATGGGCTCGATGTCTTGATCGTCGATTATCTCCAACTCGTGCGCCCCGCTTCGGCAAAAGACAGCAGGGTCAACGAGGTGTCCGAGATCACCCAGGGTCTGAAGGCCATTGCCAAAGAGCTCGACATCCCCGTGATCGCGCTCTCACAATTGTCGCGGCAGGTGGAGCAGCGCGATGACAAGCGCCCGCAGCTCTCTGATTTGCGAGAATCGGGCTCTATCGAACAAGACGCCGACGTCGTGATGTTTGTGTTCAGAGAAGAATACTATGCCGAGCGCGAAAAGCCCTCAGATGACAAGCTCGATGAGATGGCAGCCTGGCAGGAGCGGATGGAGCGGCTGCACGGCAAAGCCGAGATCATCATCGGCAAGCAAAGGCACGGCCCCATCGGCACCGTCGAGTTAAGCTTTGAGGGAAGATATACGCGCTTTGGCAATCTTGCGCACAGCTATCAGCAAGACCAAAGCGGCCATTTCTAAGGAAGGTCGGGCCGGATGGGGTGGTTTGATCGACATTCACAAGCGCTTCAGGCCTTCGGCGCGATGCTGACCGCTGCCTTTGCGCTGATCGCGATCATCGGGGTGAAGGTTCAGCTTGACGCCGCCGAGCGCGTGGCGCGCGAAACACAGGCGCGCGATCTTTACAGGGGCTTTCTCGCCCTATCGCTCGCGCGGCCGGAATTTGCCGAGCCCGGCCTTTGCCCGGCATTCGAGGGCAACGACGCCACCGCTTATGACTATTACATGGAATATGCGCTCTACACCGCTGAGCAGGTCATTGACATGGATCCCAGTTGGTCAGGCGCATTTGAAGGCTTTTTCGCTCCGCATCAGGCTTGGCTTTGCAGCGCCGTGCCCACTGCATATTCCGATCCCGTCGGCGCATTGATCTCGCGGTTCGGCGGGGCC
>JBCCTH010000060.1:0-13757 GCA_039198835.1 Pseudomonadota bacterium
GCATCAAAGTCAGTTTGTGCTGCACCAGGGGATGGGTCACCACCGTGAGTTTGTTCATGACGCCTCCAAACGCTTTTTCACCTCGGCCCGGGTATCTTCATCGCAAAACGCCGCTGCAAGCGCATTGGCATTGATCTCGCGAAATTCTGCCTCACCCCACCCGAAAGTGGCTTCAAGACCGGTATATTCGCGCGACATGCTCGTGTTGAAGAACGGCGGGTCGTCGGTGGACACTGTCACTTTCACGCCCGCCTTGCGCAGCGCGTCGATCGGGTGCGCCTTGAGGCTGGGGTAGACCCCCAGAAATACATTCGAGCCCGGGCAGCATTCGAGAGTGACCCCCGCTTCGGCGAGCTCTTCGACAAGGGCTTGATCTTCAGAGGCGCGGACCCCGTGCCCGATGCGCTCGAGGCCCAGCGTCTTCCAGGCCTCGCGGATTGAGGCCGCATCGCCCCATTCTCCGGCATGGGCCGTGATGTGAAGCTCGGCTTCGCGCGCGCAGTCAAAGGACCAAAGAAAATCGCGCGGTGCGCCCATGAGCTCCGCGCCCGCGATCCCGAAGCCGCGAATGAAGCCGCCTTGGGTTTCCGCCGCGCAAAGGGCCGCGCGCTTGGCCTTTTCGGGCCCGTAATGGCGGATCGCAGTGACGACCCCCTTGAGCGTCACGCCGGGAACATGGGCCTCCTCGATCGCTGCCAGATATTCGCGCCACGCGCCCACATCGCCATCGCCGCAGAAATCAGGGCTCAGAAATGTCTCGGCATAGACGACGCCCTCTTCCGCGAGCGCCTCCAAAACCGCCTGCGTGAGGCGCTGAAACTCTTCGGGGCCGGTCAGAACCGAACAGGCCGCTTCATAAACACTCAGGAAATGATCGAAATCACGATAGGCATAGCCGCCCGCATCATTGAAGATTTCGCTGAGATCGACGCTTTTCTCAGAGGCCAGCCCTTTGATGAACGCGGGCGGTGCCGCGCCTTCAAGATGAAGATGAAGCTCAACCTTCGGAAAGCTCTTCCAGCTCAAAATACCGCCCTTCCCGGCCCGGTATGGGCCACTCCCAGATGTTGGGCGATGCTCGCGCCGACATCGGCGAAATCCAAGGGCGCAAGCGGCCCGCCCGGTGTGTCGCCCGGTTCATAAACCAGCACCGGAACGCGCTCGCGCGTGTGATCTGTGCCCGGCCAGGTCGGATCATTTCCGTGATCGGCCGTCAAGACGAGCATATCATCGCCGCGCAGCCCGGCCAAAAGGCGGGGAAGGCCGCGATCAAACCATTCCAGCGCGCGTGCATAGCCTGAAACGTCGCGCCTATGGCCGTAAAGGCTATCGAATTCGACAAAGTTGGCAAAAACCAGCGCGCCGTCGCGCGCCGTCGCAACATGCGCGATGAGATGCTCGAAAAGCGCGGCATCGCTGCCGGTGACCCGGTCAGTGATCCCCCGCATCGAAAAGATATCGCCGATCTTGCCAACCGCATGCACGGGCCGCCCCGCCCCATGAACCCAATCGCAAAGCGTGGGTCCCGGTGGCATGACAGCATAGTCGCGCCGGTTCTTCGTGCGCTCAAAACGCCCCTCTTCGCCGATAAAAGGCCGCGCGATGACCCGGCCAACGCGCATCGCATGGAGCTTTGGGGCCAGCGCCTCGCAAAGCTCCAAAAGCCGGCCCAGCCCGAAGCTCTCTTCATGGGCGGCGATCTGAAAGACGCTGTCGGACGAGGTATAACAGATTGGCCAGCCGGTTTTGATATGGTGCGCGCCGAGCCGCGCGACGATCTCGGTCCCCGAGGCATGGCAATCGCCGAGAATGCCCGTTGTCCCTGCCGCGTCGGCCACTGCTTTTGTCAGCTCAGCGGGAAAAGCCGGGGCCGTCTTTGGAAAAAAGTGCCAGTCCCAGGGGACAGGCAGCCCGGCAAGCTCCCAATGGCCAGAGGGCGTATCCTTGCCGGGCGACATCTCGGTCGCCGCGCCGTAGCGCCCCTGACGCCAAGGGGGCAGCCCGGTTTCAGCGCCCGATGCCATCTGCACCGCCTCGCCCAACCCAAGCGCGGCGAGATTGGGCAGCGCGAGCGGGCCCGAGCGGCCCTCTTCGGCGCGGCCCGCCGCGCAGGCCTCAGCGATATGGGCCAGGGTATTTGCGCCTTCATCGCCGAAGGCGGCTGCATCCGGCGCGCCACCACAGCCCACCGAATCGAGCACCACGAGAAACGCACGGCTCATGACATCACCCGCCCATGGATCAGATCAGGCAGCTGTGGGCGCCCCTCATCAAGTGTGAGGGCGGCTTGCAGGGCAACATCGGCGGCTTGCGCATGATCCTCGCGCGCCGCGTGGACAAAAGCGATCGGCGCGCCAGCTTCCAGCGCCGTCCCGATGGGAGCGACATGGGAAAGCCCGACAGCGGGATCGATGCGGTCGCTCTCAACGCGCCGGCCACCGCCAAGCGCCACGACAGCCTTGCCCAAAGCTGTCGCGTCCCATGCCGCGACAAAGCCGTCTCTCGGGGCAAGGACGGGCCGCGCGACGGCGCTTTGCGCCAGATGATCACCGGGCCGTTCCAAGATGCTCAAAGGCCCGCCCTGCGCCGCGATCATCCGTGCGAAGCGCTCGCCCGCGCGACCGCTCTCAAGCGCACGGGACAGGCGCAGCATCGCCTCTCCCTCGCTCAACGCCGCGCCCGTCATCATCAAAAGCTCTGCGCCAAGCGCGAACGCCACCTCAACGACTGGCCCCCGCGCCTCTCCCCTTAGGACCGCGATCACATCGGCGACTTCGAGCGCGTTGCCGAGCGAGGGCAAAAGCGGCTGAGACATGTCTGTGATGAGCGCGCGGGTTGGGCAGCCCGCGCCACAGGCTGTCTTGACGAGATCGCGGGCAAGCGCGCTTGCCTCAGAACTGCTGCGCATGAAAGCCCCAGAGCCAACCTTGACATCAAGCACAAGCGCCGAGACCCCCGCCGCCAGCTTTTTTGAAAGGATCGAGGCGGTAATCAAATCGAGCGAGGGCACTGTCCCGGTGACGTCGCGGATCGCGTAAAGACGCTTATCCGCCGGCGCGACGCGTTCACTGGGGCTGACGATGGCCGCCCCGGTTTGGGCCACGACGGCGCGCAACTCCTCCGCGCTCAGATCGACGCTGACACCGGGGATCGCTTCAAGCTTGTCGAGTGTGCCGCCCGTATGCCCGAGCCCGCGGCCAGAAATCATCGGCACATAGACATCAAGGGCCGCCAAAAGAGGGGCCAAAAGCAACGAGACAGCATCGCCCACGCCGCCTGTGGAATGCTTATCCAGAACGGGCCCGGGCAAATCCCAGGCCAAAACATCGCCTGAATCGCGCATGCCCTCGGTGAGCGCCACGCGCCCTGCATCGCCCAAACCCACAAGGCAGGCCGCCATGGCGAATGCCCCGCATTGCGCATCGCTCACGCGGCCATCGCCGATGCCGCGGGCAAATTCGGCCAGGGCATCAGGTGGCGGGCGGAGCCCCTGCCGCAGATCGTCGATCAATTGGCGCGCGTCCATCGCTTCAAGAGCGCTCCATATGCGCCCCGGTGAACGCCCCGGGCAAGAGCGCGCCGATGGACGTCTTGAGTTCTTTTCCGCCCAGGGTGGCGAGGGTGACTGGGGTGCTGGAAAGCCCAAATTCGGCGAGTTTCTGACGGCATCCGCCACAACAGGGCACGGGTTCCGGGCTATCCGCGATCACCGCGACTTCGACGATTTCATATTCGCCCGCCGCCGCCATCGCCGCAATCGCGCCCGCCTCGGCGCAGGTGCCCTCGGGATAGGCAACATTCTCGACATTACAGCCAACAAAGACCTTGCCTGAGCGGGTGCGCACGGCTGCGCCCACCTTGAAATTCGAATAAGGCGCGTGCGCGTTTTCGCGAACCGCGCGGGCGGCGGCCATAAGCTCATCTGACATAAATCCGATGGTGGCCCCGAGCCGCCCGATATGCAACCGTTCAAAGACGTGTCTTGAACGCCCCCGGCAAAGAGACTTCCAAAAGCTCGAAATCCTCGCTCGCATCGCCATAGCGCGTCTTGAAGCCCGGCGGGATCACGAAGGCGTCTCCCGCTTCGAGCGCAACCGGATCGCACCCCTCCCCCTCGAGCACCATCGTGCCTGCCATGACGAAGCTGAAATGAATGTCGCAATCATGGGCCGCCCAGGGCGCCTCGCCTGTTCCACGCCGCACGACATGGACACCCGCCACATCGCCGGTATGAGCCGCAATCGTCGTATCACGGCTCACAAAGCCGGGCAGACGAAAGGGCTGCCAGTCTGTGTCACCGGCGCGGTGATGCACGAATGTCTGACCGCCAAATACCCGCTCGGGGCAAAAGGTCTGCGTCGGCAATTCGAGCGCGTGATCGATCGTTGTGATGTGCTCGGCGGGCACACCTATCTCGATCACTTCGATATTGTCGGACGCGTAAAGCACGCGGTGCCTGATCTCTGGCGGCTGAATGACGCAATTGCCCGCCTCGAGCCGGAACGGCTCTCCCTGGTCTTCGTAGACGAGATCGACCCAGCCGCGATAGCAAAAGATCAGCTGGAAGCCGATGGAATGGTAATGAACCATATCCGGCACCGGCCCCCCATCGGGGATGCGGATATGGGAGGCGATGATCGAGCCGCCGAGCCGCGAGGGGATCAGATCGCGATACTGCATGCCCGCGCGCCCGATCACCCAGGGGGCCTGGTCGGAAAGGCGGCGCACAACGAAATCATGTTCGGTGCGCGGCATCACGACGGGCGGTGCGCGTTGCGCAATCTCGATCACGGTTCCCGAAGGCGCGGTCAACTTGCTTTCTCCGCCCGCGATCAGGACCGGATCATCGCATAAAATCCGGATCACACCGGGCGCGCCCGCAAGCCTTGCATCGAGCCTCACCCGAAGACCATAGCCCGATAACACGATGACCTGGGGGTCATCTGCCGGGAAGATTTCATCGAGGCGAAAGCCCAGCGTTTTGGTGAAAAAGGGGATATCTTCGCGCACATCCTTGGCGGGAAGCAGGATTTCAGCCCTGATGTTTTGCATATCGTCCTTCCCTATGTCGGGCTTACTATAAGGAGCTTATCGCTTAAGCGCGGGTGGCGGCGGACCGGCAAATCCCGCGCGGCCCTGCGCAAGACGTAGACAAAGGGATGCGGCGTCAATAGGCAAGGCGGGCACCTTACCGCAAAAGGTCTTATCTGTGACGAAAAATACTGAAAGCTCAGCGCTCAGCTACCACCGGTTGCCCAAGCCCGGGAAGCTCGAAATCAGAGCCACAAAGCCGCTCGCCAATGGCCGTGACCTGGCGCGCGCCTATTCGCCGGGCGTCGCAGAGGCTTCTACGGCGATCCACCAAGATCCCGCGACCGCGCGAGAGTATACGGCGCGCGGCAATCTTGTGGCGGTGGTGTCAAACGGATCAGCTGTGCTCGGGCTCGGCAATATCGGGGCGCTTGCATCGAAGCCGGTGATGGAAGGCAAGGCCGTCCTTTTCAAGAAATTCGCCAATATCGACTGCTTTGACATCGAGATCGACGAAGCCGACCCTGAGAAACTCGCTGATATCGTCTGCGCGCTTGAGCCGACATTCGGCGCAATCAATCTCGAAGATATCAAAGCGCCCGACTGCTTTATCGTTGAGAAACTCTGCCGAGAGCGCATGGGCATCCCGGTTTTCCACGATGATCAGCACGGCACAGCCATCGTTGTGGGCGCGGCGGCCACGAATGCGCTCCATGTCACGGGCAAACGCTTTGATGAGATCAAGATCGTCAGCACGGGCGGCGGAGCGGCGGGGATCGCCTGCCTCGACATGCTGCTGAAACTCGGCGTCAGGCGTGAAAATGTTTGGCTGTGCGACATTGACGGGCTGGTCTATGCGGGCCGAGGAAATTCCACGCCCCAGAAAAACGCCTACGCCCAAGGCGACGCGCCCAAAACGCTGGGCGAGGTGATCGAGGGCGCCGATCTTTTTCTCGGGCTTTCGGGGCCGGGCGTGCTCAAGCCCGAGATGGTCGCGCGCATGGCAAAGAGCCCGATCATTTTCGCGCTCGCCAATCCGACGCCCGAAATCCTTCCCGACGAGGTGCGCGCGGTGGCCCCCGATGCGATCATCGCCACCGGCCGCAGCGATTTCCCTAATCAGGTCAACAACGTCCTTTGCTTTCCCTTCATCTTTCGCGGCGCGCTCGATGTCGGCGCAAGCACGATCAACGATGCCATGGAGCTCGCTTGTATCGAAGGCATAGCGGCGCTGGCGCGCGCAACGACGAGCGCCGAGGCGGCAGCGGCCTATCAGGGCGAGCAGCTGTCCTTCGGCCCCGATTATCTTATCCCCAAGCCGTTTGATCCGCGCTTGATGGGGGTTGTGGCCTCTGCGGTGGCGCGAGCGGCCATGGAAACGGGCATCGCCACGCGCGCGCTCGATCTGGCTCAATATAAAGAAGAGCTCGATGGCGCGGTCTTCCGCTCGGCGCTCATCATGCGCCCGGTCTTTGAGGCGGCGGCGACCGCCGAGCGCAGGATCGTCTTCGCCGAGGGCGAGGACGAACGCGTCTTGCGCTGCGCGCAGGCCACCATGGAAGATCTCACCGAAACACCGATCCTCATCGGACGCCCAGACGTCATCGCCGCGCGATGCGAGAAAGCCGGGCTCAAGATCAGACCGGGGGATTTCGAGGTCGTCGACCCGAGCAACGACCCACGCTACCGCGATTATTGGGGCACCTATCACAGCCTCATGGCCCGCCGCGGCGTCACGCCCGACATCGCGCGCGCGATCATGCGCACGAATACGACCGCAATCGCCGCTATCATGGTTCACCGCGAAGAGGCCGACAGTCTCATCTGCGGGACATTCGGCCAATATCATTGGCACCTGCGCTATCTCACAGAGGTTCTGAACGGGGGCGCTGATAATCTGCATCCAGTGGGCGCGCTTTCGATGATGATCCTTGAAGACGGTCCGCTCTTTTTGGCCGACACCCATGTCCATGATCAGCCCACACCAGAGCAGATCGTCGAGGTTGCCTGCGCTGCTGCGCGCCATGTCAGACGGTTCGGCCAGGAAGCGCGCATCGCGCTCCTGTCTCGCTCTCAATTCGGCGATCAGATGAGCGCAACGGGCAAAACCATGCGCGATGCCATGGCGCTCCTCGATCGAGCGCCGCGCGATTTTGTCTATGAAGGCGAGATGCATGCCGCCACCGCGCTGAGCCAAAGCGTCCGCGAACGGATTTTCCCAGACAGTCGCCTCAAGCAAGACGCAAACATCCTTCTCTTCGGCAATGCCGATGCGGCTTCGGGCGTCCGTAACATCCTCAAGTATAAGGCGGGCGGGCTTGAGATCGGCCCGATCCTGATGGGCATGGGCAACCGCTGCCACATCGCCACCCCCGCCATAACAGCGCGCGGCCTTTTGAACATGACAGCGCTCGCCGGAACGCCGGTCGAGCGTTATGGCTAATTCGGAATTTTGATGAACTGTAGGGACACGCTCAAGGCAACAAAGCGCGTCAAACAGGTCGCGCGCGCGCCGATGCGCCCGCACCCACTTCACTACCCTTCTACGATGATTTCATTTATGCCAACACGCGTGATGCCAAATGCATTGTCTTTCCAGGCTTCGACAAATCCACCACGCGCTTGCTGAAGCCAGATTTCCATCGTGCTCTCTCCGCAGCCTGAGAAAGCAAATTGAGCACCACGGCAGTCGATCGCGCCATCGTCGATTGTAAGGTCTTCCAATCCGGCGTTATTGAGGTCTTGCCTTGACCTGCCTCCCGACCTGCCCCCCGATGATCCCGCGTTTGCGACGAGGGTCTTCGGGTGCTGCTTTCCTAGTCTAAGTCGTCAGTTTGGGTGACCCGCTCCCCGAGGCTCCCTCATTCATAACGAACGTCTGCGGGTCTGGTTTTCATATTCTTCGGTTTGGGCTTGGACACTCGCGCCGGGCGCGGAGCCTTCAAATTGCTCAAGCGTTCTGCGCGCTAAAAGCTCACATCGCGTTGAACTTAATTGAGCGATTACCTAACGCTTAGCCAAGGCGAGTGCTTTGGAACTTCCTCAAAATTTTTGGGCAAGTGAGAGCAAGGAAATTTCTTTCGTTCAAGAGCTCTGGTGCCGATGTCGATTTGAGGAAGCCCTCCTCAACGAACTATAAGGCCAGTCTTCTGCCCTCTCGCAGAGACCCCAGGCCACCGGCATCTCCAGGAACTCGCGGAGTGTTTCGTCAAAGAAGCCCGGTGTGAGCGGCGCGGTTATGGGCCAGATCCAATCAGGGCGGGCATGCGAATGCTTTGTGAAGCTCGCGGTGAACCTCTGGAGACGATCTACGGGGTCGTCGGCCGGGTCGAGCGACCACAGCAGGTAAAGCGCGTGGGGCAAGAGGCAGGCGGCGTGGATTTCCGCGGGGCCGTGGCGCAGCTCTGCGGCAAAGCAGTGGCGCGCCAGAGCGATTTCGTCGGTCAGCGCGGTGCTGCTCTTATCCTTGAGGTGGATCGATGAGCGATGGGTGACATTGAGAGGCAAGGTATCGAGCATGGGGCATGATGGGCGCGGCAAGGTTAAGAAAGTCTGAAAAAGCGCGCATCAGGGCGATTTCTTTCCGCGCACCGAAGCGATCAGCGGGCGATGCTCAGCCACCCGAAAGGAAAACCGATAGCGCGGCCTCGAATTCGCGCGGCTTTTCCGCATGGAGCCAATGGCCCGCGCCGGGGATCTTGGCGAATTGCGCGCCAGGAAAGAGCGCCTTGATCGCCGGGCGGGCCTTTGGAGTGACATAGTCAGACGCACTGCCTGACAAAAAGAGCGCGGGCCCGTGATGCGCGGCCGAAAGCCGGGGAAATCCGATGATCTCGGGCATCTGATCGCGCAGGGCCGCGAGATTGAGCCGCCAGGCGCGCGCTTTGACGTCGAGCGATTGCAACAAAAACGCGCGGATGCCGGGCGCGTCGATCTCGGCGGCGAGGGCTTCGTCGGCTTGGCTGCGCGTGTCAATCTCGCTCAGATCAAGGCGCTCCATGGCATCGATCATCGGGGTCTGCGTGTGCGTGTATGGCACAGGCGCGATATCCGCGATCACAATACGCCGCAGCGGCGCGCCCTTGAGAGCCGCCACCATCGCCGCCTTGCCGCCCATCGAATGGCCGAGCAGATCAGCCCGCCCCAGCGGCGCGATGACCTCGGCAAGGTCATCTGCCATGGCCCCGTAGCTCATATCAGGTGACCAAAAGCTGCCCGCATGGTTGCGCATATCCACGCAGATCACCCGCCGGTCCCTGGCCATCCGTTTGGCAATCACGCCCCAATTGCGCGCGGAGCCAAAAAGGCCATGGGCGATGACGAGGGGGGTGCCGCCTTGGCCATATTCAATCGTATTGAGCATGGCCTGTGCCTAGCGCGGAAGGCGGTGGAAAGGCCAGCGCAAGCGCGTTAGAGGCTGGTCATGGATCCAGATGACGCCTCTTCCCGGCTTGCGAGCTTGAGCGCCGAGATCGCCTTGAAATACGGCGTCAGCGGGTCGTTTGAGCGTCAGGTCAGGAAACTGGGCCGTGCATTGCCGCGTTACGAACGGGTGCAGGCGCGCGAGCTTGTGCGCGCAGAGCGGGCCCTGGGGCATGCCAAGCTTCAAAAGCAGGTCGATCGGCAGGTCTTTGAGCGCGCCGAGACGGCGCTCCTCATGCATCTTGAGGGGGTCGATGCAAGCCATCGCCGGAGGGGCTATCTTTTGGATGTCACGACGACGGTCCTCGTGAATGTGCTCTTGGCGGGCGGCGTTTTGGTTTTGATCCTCACGTTTCTGGGGCCGGAATGATCCGGTTCATCTCTGGCGCGCATTGCAGGATGTGAGGCTGCCGCGGGTCGGCTCCCCGCGCGGTAAGGCAGGGCGTGGCGGCCTGGGGCGGCCTGGGGCGGCCTGGGGCGGGCCACCTTTAGAGGCACCGTTCTCGTGCCTAATTCGGCCCGCACGCGCGTTGGCTAGACACGCGAACAGTTCAGGTGTCGGCGCAGGTCTCACGCACGCCGCTCAGGGCGGGCGCCGGAGGGTTTGCACAACGAGCGCACTTCTAACGCGCAGGGTTTCCAGATAGCGCGCGTTACGGCTGCGGTGCGCTATGGCTCTTACAGAGCGGGGAAATGATCCCGGGCTGGCCCCGGGATCTCGCGCTTTGATTTTACCCGATGTGGGAGACACTGTCCGGGGGCCGCATCTGCCCCCCCGGGATCAGGTATAAAGCGGGTAGCGGGAGCAGAGCTCTGCGACCTCCCCCTTTACCTTTGCTTCGACGGGCGCGTTGCCTTCTTCGCCGTTCACGGCGAGGCCGTCGACAACCTCGTTGATCCAGTCCGCGATCTGGCGGAATTCCGGCTCTCCGAAGCCCCGTGTCGTGCCCGCCGGAGAGCCCAGCCGGATGCCCGACGTCACCATGGGCTTTTCAGGGTCAAACGGAACACCATTTTTGTTACAGGTGATATGGGCGCGCCCCAGCGCTTTTTCGGTGGCGTTACCTTTGACACCTTTGGGGCGCAAATCCACGAGCATCACATGGGTGTCTGTGCCATTCGTCACCGTGGCAAGCCCGCCCCTTTCAAGCTGGTCTGCGAGCGCTTGGGCGTTTTTGACCACCTGCTCTTGATAGAGCTTGAAAGAGGGGTCGAGCGCCTCGCCGAACGCAACCGCCTTGGCCGCGATCACATGCATGAGCGGCCCGCCCTGGATACCGGGGAAAATCGCCGAGTTAAACTTTTTGGCCATGGCCTCGTCATTGGTGAGGATCATGCCGCCGCGCGGGCCACGGAGCGTTTTGTGGGTGGTCGTCGTGGCAACATCCACATGGGGGAAGGGATCAGGATAGACACCGGCCGCAATGAGGCCCGCGAAATGCGCGACATCGGCCAGGAGATAGGCGCCGACGCTATCGGCGATCTCGCGGAACTTGGCGAAATCCAGATGGCGCGGGATCGCCGAGCCACCGGCGATGATCATCTGGGGTTTATGCGCGTGGGCGAGGCGCGCCACCTCGTCATAATCGATGAGGTTGGTATCTTGGGTCACGCCATATTGCACAGCGTTAAACCATTTACCCGATTGGTTGGGCTTTGCGCCGTGGGTGAGGTGCCCGCCCGCATCCAATGACATGCCAAGGATCGTGTCACCGGGCTTCAACAGCGCCTGAAAGACCCCCTGATTGGCCTGGGAGCCGGAATTGGGCTGAACGTTCGCGAAGCCCACGCCAAAAAGCTCTTTGGCCCGCGCGATGGCGAGGTTTTCAGCGACATCGACATATTGGCACCCGCCATAATAGCGACGCCCGGGATAGCCTTCGGCATATTTGTTCGTCATCACAGAGCCTTGCGCCTCGAGCACGGCTTTGGAGACGATGTTTTCAGAGGCGATCAGCTCGATCTCGTCGCGCTGCCGCCCGAGCTCTTGCTCGATGGCACCGAAGAGTTCGGCATCGGTCTCGGCGAGCGATTTGTTGAAGAAGGCGGCTTCGCGGTGGGGGGCATTCATCTGGCTTTTCCTCTTGAGGCTCACGGCCTTCTACGCCGCGTTTCCGATAGGAAATACCCGGAATCCGCCCCATTGCAAGCAAAGCGCGGCGCGCTTGGTGCCGATTGGCGACTTGCCTTTCGTTTGGGCACGGGAGATGACTTTGAGAAACAAGGGAGGCGCGCGCGTGCCGCCACATCAAAAGATCGCTTTCATGGCCAGCGATGTCGATATCGCGCAAGCCGCGCGCGTGGCCTTGTCGGATCGGTATGGCACCTATCCCGTGGAGGAGGCGGAGGTGATCGTCGCTTTGGGGGGCGACGGCTTCATGCTCCAGACACTCCACGAGACCGAGGCCTCGCCGCTCCCGGTCTATGGGATGAACCGGGGCACGGTGGGTTTTCTGATGAATGAGTATCGCGAGGAAGATCTGCTGTTCAGGCTCGCGGCGGCGGAAGAGGCGGTGATCAATCCGCTGCGGATGGCGGCGCGGGGGGCGGATGGCGCTGAGACTGAGCTTCTGGCGATCAACGAGGTCTCGCTTTTGCGCCAGGGGCCCCAGGCGGCCAAGCTGCGGATTTATGTCGATGGAAAGCTCAGAATGAAAGAGCTGGCCTGCGATGGGTGTCTTGTGGCCACGCCTGCGGGATCGACGGCCTATAATTATAGTGCCCACGGTCCCATCGTGCCCATCGGCTCGGAAGTCTTGGCGCTGACGCCGGTGGCGGCCTATCGCCCAAGACGCTGGCGTGGCGCACTTTTGCCGAAATCAGCGCGCGTGCGCTTCGAAGTCATCGATGCGGGCAAGCGGCCTGTCATGGCCGACGCCGATGGGCGCAATGTGCCCGATGTGGTGCAGGTGGAAGTGGAAACCTGGAGCGCGGTTGAGCACCGCATCCTTTTTGATCCGGGCCACGGGCTCGAGGAGCGTCTGATCAGAGAGCAGTTCGTCTGACATCGGACGCTCCGATTTCTTAACAAGAAATCGGACCGAAATCTTGATAAGATTTCGGTCCCCTTGATCGACCTCGGCTTAGGCGGCGAAGCCCAGTTTCGTGACGTGGATTTCAAACGTCGGGTGCATTTCAGCCCCCACGACGCCTTCGCGGACATGCCGGAAGATCGAGCGCCAATAGGGCTGCACCACAACGCCTTCCTCCTGCATTATGGTCTGGATTTGCGCCATGACCTCGCGGCGCGCATCGGCATCGGCGATAGCCGTGGCTTGCGTCAAAAGCGCGTCGAATTCCGCGTTCTCAAAGGCCGTCTCGTTCCAGGCTTCGCCTGACCGATAAGCCAGCGCAAGGACCTGAACGCCCAAGGGGCGCTGGGCCCAGTCGGTGGCCGACAATGGATATTGCGACCAGTCATTCCAGAACGTCGCACCCGGCAAGACGGTCCGGCGCACCGAGATGCCCGCATCGCGCATCATTGCCGCGGCTGCGTCGCAGGTGGCGCGCCGCCAATCATCATCGATGGAAATGAGCTCATGCTCGAAATCCGCCAGACCCGCCTCGGCCATGAGCGCGCGAGCCGCTGCGGGATCATGCGCAACCGGCGCGAGCTGGGCGTATTCGGGGTGGATCGGCGAGACATGGTGATTTTCAGCCACCGACCCGTTATCGGCAAAACCCAGCGTCAGGCAGGTTTGATTATCGATGGCCAGTGCCAAGGCGCGCCGCACACGCACATCCGCATAGGGCGTCATCCCTGCGACTTCGGCTTTCTGATTGGCGCGGATCACGACCGTATTGGCCGTCGTCGCCTCAGACTTTTCCCATCCGATTGCGTCGAAAAGCTCGACGAAATCGCCCAGCGACTCGTAATTCATGTCGATTTCGCCAGCATCGGCAGCAGCAAAGACGGCTGCCTGGTCATCGCCGTAATCGACATAGATGATCCTGTCGAGCGCGGCCCCTTCACCCCACCAGTCATGGTTTTCGTTGCGTATGAGTTCGGCCTGGATGCCCACCGTGTATTCGCCGGGCAGATAGGGGCCGGTGCCGATGGGCGCCATCAACGGGTCTTCGCCGTTGAAAGAGGGGTGGACGATGGCGGCCGGATAATCTGAGAAGCCGGCGATGAGCGTGATATCGGCCTGGGCGGGGCGCAAAACCACGGTGAGATCATCGACGACCGTGATCGCGCCTTCCCGCGCGACGCCCGTCTCAGGATTGATGAGCGACGCCATGCGCGCGGCCATGGAATTGCCTTCCACGCCCCTTTCACACCACCGCGAGACATTGAAAGCGAC
>JBCCTH010000061.1:0-13738 GCA_039198835.1 Pseudomonadota bacterium
GCTGGCTCAAGATTGCCTTTGTGGGAAAGAGCGGCTTCGCCGGAACGCGAAATTCAATGCAGGGCGCTCTTCTGCGGCCAAGTGGTGGCTTCGCTGAGAAGCTGTTTGGGCATTCCGAAATGGCACGTCCCTTGCCATTTCCTTACTTCATCAAATCCCGATACCGCGCAAGCGCAGGTTGTCCCGTCGCCGCGAGAAGCCGCGGCGCAATGGGCTCGGTGCGCCATGACGCCAAAAAGGCCATTCTCCGCCAGCCTAAGCACCGGTCAATGATGGATCATGGATCGACCTCAGAAAGAGCCCCGAACGCGGCCCACTTCGCAGCGATCTTCAGACCGCTATTTCGCCACAACAAACCCAAAGTCAGTGCATAAGGCTTTTAGACCCTGACCTGCCCCCCGATGCTTCCCCATTCAAAATGAGGTTCTGCGGGTTTGGTTTCCAAACTCTTCATTGTCAGTTTTGGGCAAGCGCGCCGGGCGAGTAGCCCTCAAATTGCTCAAGCGTCCGGCGGGCTCGGACGGATGTTTGGTTGTCGAATGATAAGTGCGGCCTGGCGTTGCTTTAGTCGTATCTTCAAAGCATCAGCTTTCTCGGTTCATCGTCCAGGCTGTCAAATGTCTCTTCGCTCATGCATTCGTCGCGAAGGCTGGCGTTGTAGCTTTCAATGAAGGCGTTTTGCTACGGCTTGCCGGGCTCGATGTAGTGCCAATCGAAATCTTTGGTGTTCGCTCATTTGAGGATGGCCCAACTGCTGAACTCCGTTCCGTTGTCCGAGACAATGCTCTTAAGCTTTTCATAGAGGGGCAAAAGGGCATCCAACTCAGGTGCCACCCTGGACCGGGAGATCGCTGTGTCAGCAACCAAGCGCAGGTTCTCGCGGCGGCAGCCGTCGTTCACGGCCAGAATGCGGAACCGGCGAGATGCGCCGAACGTATCGGATAGGAAGTCCAGTGACCAACGCTCATTCGGCTTTTGGGCCACGGGCATTGGTTTTCGTGACCCTCGGGCCCGCTTACGACCTCGTCGTCGCCTCACGCCCAGCTTTTCCTCGGTGTATCGCCGATACAGCTGCTTGTGGTTCATGACGTACCCGTCGCGCTCCAACATCACGCCGATCCATCGGTAGCCAAACCGACACCGCTTGGCAGCGATCTTCTTCATCTCCATGCGGATGTCAGGATTAGCCAGCGGACGATCGCGCCGGCCAGTCTTTGGATCGACACCAACGAGCCTGCACGCCCGGCGCTGTGAGATGCTTTGATCCAGCATCACTCGGAGCGCCGCATTTGCTCTGTTGATGTCGTCAGCTTTTTCCCAGCACTTCTTTGAGAACGACGTTGTCCAACATCCGATCTGCCAGAAGGGGTTTGAGCTTCGCGTTCTCATCCTCTAGCGCCTTTAGCTTGGCCGCATTTGATGCGTCCTTGCCGCCATTCTTAAATTTGGATTTGTAGAACGCAACTTGGCTCAGGCCGTGCTTGCGGCACACCTCCGCCGTCGGCATCCCGGCTTCCTGTTCTGTGATCATCCCGATGAACTGCGCTTCCGTGAAACGGCTCTTTCGCAATGGTTTGCTCCTTCAAAAGGTTGATCAAACCCTAACTCAGAGCGAGGGAAGTTTCGGGGGGCTGGTCATCTCACCCACGGCCTGTGCAGCCGGTGCGCCCAAGCAGCATTTATCGCGCGCCGACCCGCCAGCGCCGCGCGCCCCAAGACGCATTGAAAATCAAACCCGCGAGCGCTGGACGCCCCTCAAGCGCGCTCCTATGACCTAAAGAATACAGGGGGCAAAATGGCTGGCCAACCAGAAGAACACGACGCAAGCGCGATGACAGAGGCTGCGGCCGCAGAAGAGCTTTCGGCCTTGGCCGAAACTCTCGCTCGAGCAAATCTGGCCTACCATCGCGATGATGCGCCCGCGCTCACCGATGCGGAATATGATGCGCTCAAGGCCCGCAACGCCGCGCTTGAGGCGGCGTTTCCCCACCTCAAACGCGAAGACAGCCCCTCTGAGCAGGTCGGCGCGCCCATCAATGAGGCGTTCGGCAAAGTGACCCACGCAATGCGCATGATGTCGCTCGCCAATGCTTTTGATGCCGAAGAGGTCGCAGATTTCGACGCCCGCACCCGCAAATATCTCGGCCTGAGTGACAAGGATGCGCTCGGCTACACAGCCGAGCCAAAAATCGACGGTCTCTCGCTCTCTTTGCGTTACGAAGGTGGAGCGCTCGTTCAAGCCGCCACGCGCGGCGACGGTGCCGTAGGCGAAGATGTCACGGCCAATGCCAGAACAATCAAAGACATCCCCCAAAGTCTCAAGAACGCCCCTTCGCTCCTTGAAGTGCGCGGCGAGGTCTACATGGCGCAGCCTGACTTCGAGGCGTTAAATGCGCGCCAGGCGGACGCGGGGGAAAAGACATTCGCAAACCCCCGCAACGCCGCCGCAGGCTCTCTGCGGCAGCTTGACAGCGCGATCACCGCATCGCGCCCGCTTCGCTTCTTCGCCTATGCCTGGGGCGCTTTGTCTGAGCGCCTCGCGCCCTCGCAATTTGAAGCGGTTGCGCGGCTTGCCGCGCTCGGGTTTTCCACAAACCCGCTCTTCAAACGCTGCGAGACGCCAGCGGCGCTCCTCGGGCATTACGCCGAGATCGAGCAAAAGCGCGCCACGCTCGGCTATGACATCGATGGCGTCGTCTACAAAGTCGATGATTTGAGCCTGCAAGAGCGCTTAGGCTTTCGCTCCACGACACCCCGCTGGGCCATCGCCCATAAGTTTCCCGCAGAGCTCGCATGGACCCGCCTTGAAGCGATCGACATTCAGGTGGGCCGCACCGGGGCTTTGAGCCCCGTGGCGCGGCTTTCCCCGGTCACGGTGGGGGGGGTCGTTGTTTCCAATGCGACGCTTCACAATGAGGATTATATCAAAGGCTTCGATTCCAAGGGCCAAATGATCCGCGAGGGCAAGGATATCCGGGCGGGCGACTGGGTTCAGGTCTATCGGGCGGGCGATGTGATCCCCAAAGTTGCCGATGTTGATCTTTCGAAACGGCCTGATACGGCGGCGCGCTTCAGCTTCCCAAATCATTGCCCGGAATGCGGGTCAGTGGCCTTGCGCGAGCCGGGCGATGCCGTTCACCGTTGCACGGGCGGGCTCATTTGCCCCGCGCAAGCCGTTGAGAAGCTCAAGCATTTTGTGAGCCGCGCAGCGATGGATATCGACGGGCTCGGCGCGAAACAGATCGAGATGTTTTACGCCGATGATCAGCTCCCCATCAAAGAACCCGCCGATATTTTCACGCTGGCGCAGCGCGATGCCCAAAGCCTCACCAAGCTCGCCAACCGCGAGGGGTATGGCGCGAAAAGTGCTCAAAAGCTCTTTGCGGGCATCGAAGACAAACGCATGATCGGCTTCTCGCGTGTCCTCTTCGCGCTTGGCATTCGCCATGTGGGCGAGGCCGCCGCGCGCCTGATCGCCCGGCACTACGGATCATGGGCGGGCTTCCTTCAAGGAATGGACAAAGCCGCAGCTGAGCCGGCCCTGGCCAGCGCTGAAAAGGAAGCGCTCATTGAGAGCCCGGCCTGGCAAGACCTGCTGGGCATCGATGGCGTGGGCGCTGTGATGGCGCGCTCGCTCATCTCAGCCTTCGCACAAGACGCAGAACGCGCCTCGATCGATCGCATCGCGGCTGAGCTCGACATTCTCGACGAAGAGGCCCCCGCCGCCGCAAGCCCGGTGGCCGGGCAAACGATCGTCTTCACAGGCACGCTCGAAAAGATGACCCGCGCCGAGGCCAAGGCGCGCGCAGAGGCGATGGGGGCAAAAGTCTCAGGGTCGGTCAGCGCCAAGACAGACCTTGTCGTTGCCGGGCCTGGCGCGGGCTCGAAAGCGAAAAAGGCGCAGGAGCTCGGAATAAAACTCATCGATGAGGATGGCTGGTTGGAGCTCATCGGCGGATGAGCAGCCGCCCCGAAATCCTCTTTCCGCTTTTCGCGGGGCTTGAAACGCTGCCGGGGGTCGGGCCCAAAACCGCCCAAAATCTGGCTGCACTGCGCATTGAGCGCCCGCGCGATCTTGTCTTTCATCTTCCCCATGGCTTGATCGATCGCCGCCCGGTCGAAACGGTGCAGGGCGCAGACTTACCCGCGACGCTCACCGTCAAGGTCAAGATCGTGCGGCATAGAAATGCGACGCGCAAAGGGGCGCCGCACCGGATTTTTGTCGAGGATGCCGCGACGACCTTTCAGATCGTCTATTTTAACGCGTCCGGGAAATATCTCGAAACGCTCTTGCTGGAAAACGAAGAGCGCATCGTGTCGGGCAAGGTGGAGGTCTTCGATGGCGAGGCCAACATGGTTCATCCCGATCATATCGCCCCTCTTGAAGACGCCGCCGAGATCCCCGAGTTTGAGCCTGTCTACCCGCTCGCGGCAGGAATAACCCAAAAGGCACTCGCGAAGGGCATCTCCGCCGCACTGGAGCGGCTGCCTGACTTCCCCGATTGGGCCGATGGCGCGCTTGTCGCGCGCGAGGGATGGCCGGGAACGAAAGAGGCGTTCACGCTGGCCCATGCGCCGCGTCATATGGCGGATGTCTCGCCGCAATCGAAGGCGCGCCAGCGTCTGGCCTATGATGAGCTTTTTGCACATCAGGTGACGCTCGCCCTGGCGCGGGGCCGTGACAGGCTTGCGCCCGGCCGGTCGAGCGAAGGGCAAGGCGCGTTGCGTGAGCTTGTCTTGCGATCTTTGCCTTTCGCGCCCACCGGCGCTCAAAGCCGCGCGATGGAAGAGATCGCCCGGGATATGGCGCGGCCAATGCGCATGAACCGCTTGTTGCAAGGCGATGTCGGCTCAGGGAAAACGCTCGTGGCGTTTATCGCGCTCCTCATTTCCGTCGAGGCTGGCGGGCAGGGCGTCTTGATGGCACCGACCGAGATACTCGCCCGGCAGCATTTTGAAAGCCTCGCGCCTTTGGCGGCTCAAGCGGGCGTGCGCCTTGAAATTCTGACCGGGCGTGACAAGGGCGGCGACCGGGCGCGCAAGCTCGCCGATCTCGCCGCCGGAGACATCGCCATTCTCGTGGGAACGCATGCTGTCTTTCAAGATGACGTGCGCTTTTCGGATGTCCGCTTGGCGATCATCGATGAGCAGCATCGCTTCGGCGTGCGGCAGCGCTTGCTGTTGGGCGAAAAGGGGCAGGGCACGGATGTCCTTGTGATGACAGCGACCCCGATCCCCCGGAGCCTCGCGCTTGCGCAATATGGCGATATGGATGTGTCGATCCTCGATGAAAAACCGCCCGGGCGGCAACCCATTCAAACCGCGACCGTGCCAACCGCGCGCCTTGAGGCTGTCATCGAAAAACTCAGGGAAGCGGTCGTGAGCGGGAAACAGGCCTATTGGGTCTGCCCACTCGTGGAGGAAAGCGAAACGCTTGATATGACGGCGGCCGAGGAGCGCTTCAAAAGCCTGAGGGCGGCTTTGGGCGAAGGGGTGGTCGGCCTTGTCCATGGACAGATGCCGCCCGCGGAAAAAGACGCAGCGATGGCGCGCTTTGTGCGCGGCCAGACATCTGTTCTTGTGGCGACGACGGTGATCGAAGTGGGCGTGAATGTGCCCAACGCAACGATCATGGTCATTGAGCGCGCCGAGAGCTTTGGGCTGGCGCAATTACATCAGCTCAGGGGGCGCGTGGGGCGGGGCGATCAAGCTTCGACCTGCCTCTTGATCTATCAGGCACCGCTCTCGGAGAGTGGTGAGAGGCGTTTGCGGATCATGCGCGAAACCGAAGATGGCTTTCGCATTGCCGAAGAAGATCTGGCGATCCGCGGCGCGGGCGACATGATCGGCACCGCGCAATCGGGCCTGCCGCGGTTTCGGATCGCCAATCTTGAGAGCCAGAGCGGGCTCATGGCTATCGCGCAAAAAGACGCCCGCAAGCTGCTCTCAGAGGATCCGAAACTTGAAAGCGCGCGCGGGCAAGCTGTGCGCGTTCTGCTTTGGTTCATGGAGCAAGATCGCGCGATCCGTTTGATATCAGTGGGTTAGCCGCACCCTCTCAAAAAGTTCGCGTTTGTTCTCAAAAAGTTCTTTACCTCGCGCTGCCTATATGAGAACAAAACGTTAACAAGTGAAAGGCGGGGCTGCACCCATGACTGACATTATCAAGCGACTGAAATCGCGGCATGCCATCGCCGATGTGATGGGGGTCTCTGCCCTGATCACAATGCTTTACACCGCGCTCCTCATTCCTCAGGTTTTCTAGTCTCTGCCTGCGGTCCAAGCCGACGCTCCTGCGCACTGTCCCCTCGTTCGCGCACCGCCTGTCCCGGCGATAGGGCTCTGAGATCTGCCTCTCTCAGCCGCCCAGCGTCACTCTCACTGGATTGCACACCTAGCGCCGCGTATCCCTGCCAGGATACGCGGCCTTTTTTTGCTTCGAGATCGGGGGGAGGGGGCGTCAGGCGGCTTTGCCCTCGGCCGCTTCAAAGGCGGCGGCTGTCGCTTCAAGCGCGAGCAGGATCGAGGCATGGCGGTTTTTGAAGCTCTCGGCGGCGCGCAAAACTTCAAATCCCTCAAAGGGCGCTTCGGGGGCCGGGCCGCCGGCGAGCATATCACGCAGCGCGTCGCGCGCGCTTATGATCTCGGCGTGGCTCCTTCCCAGGGCCTGAGCGCCTAAAACAGAGGCCGATGCTTGGCCGAGCGCGCAGGCTTTCACGTCTTGCGCGAACGCCACGATGCGCCCTGCTTCGATCTTCACATCAACCGTCACAGCAGAGCCGCATTGAACCGAGCGCGCGCGGTGGCTTCCCATCGGGTCATCAAGCCGCCCCAGATGCGGAATGTCAGCCGCCAGCGCGAGGATTCGCGTGGAATAGAGTTTGATGAGATCGTTTTCCATGGTCGTGCCGCCTCCGCACCCATAAATAGGCGGGAGTGACGCAAAAGGAAAAGCCTATGTTCGACCCCGCGAGCCTGATCTATGACGCAAAAGGGCTCATTCCGGCTATCGCCCAAGCCCGCGACGGGACCGTTTTGATGATGGCATGGATGAACAAAGAGGCGGTCGAGCGCACGCTTGAGACCGGCGATGTGACATATTGGTCGCGCTCGCGGCAAGCGTTTTGGGTGAAAGGCGAAACCTCGGGCCACCGTCAGAAGCTCATTGATATGCGCGTCGATTGCGACCGTGACGCGATCCTTCTGGTGATCGATCAGATTGGCCCGGCCTGTCACACGGGGCGGTTGAGCTGCTTTTATACATCGGTGACAGATGGCGAAGAGCGCGAGCTCATGGGGCCCATCGCTTAAAGCCCGACCATGGCGCGGATATCACCGGGGGAGGCACCCTCGGCGCGGTAAGTGGCGATGGCGCGGGCGTCGTCGCGCTTGGCGAGGCGCTTGCCTTGCGCGTCGCGGATGAGCTTGTGATGGTGATAGCGCGGGGTCGGCAGGCCCAAGAGCTTTTGCAGCGCGACATGGATCACAGTCGCCTCCGCCAGGTCGGCCCCGCGATAGATATCGGTGATGCCTTGCGCCGCGTCATCAACGACCACGGCCAGGTGGTAGGCCGCGAGGCCCGTATCGCGCCTTTGGAGCACGATATCGCCCACGCTGCGCGGCAGACCCTCAGACAGCGCGTGTTGGAGCTTTTCGGTATCGGCCCATGTCAGCTCGGCGGGAAGGCGGGTGGTTGCGCGGCCCATATCGAGCCGGATCGCCGTTCCCGCGTCTTTGAGGCCCGCATGGCGGCAGGTCCCTGGATAGATGAGGCCATCGGGGCCCGTCTCTTCTTGGGGCGCTGCAATCGCGGCGCGAATGTCGGCCCGGTTGCACCGGCAATGGAAGCTCGGCAATTTGCTGAGCGCGGCGTCATAAGCCGCTTGGTTTTCAGACTGGCGCAAGACCGGGCGCTCCCATGTGAGCCCGAGCCAGTGCAGATCGTCATAGATCTGCGCCTCCCATTCTGGTTTGCAGCGCGCCTGGTCGGTGTCTTCCATGCGCAAAAGAAACCGCCCCCCCGCGCGCCGCGCCGCCTCAAACGCCATAAGGGCGGAATAGGCATGGCCCAGGTGCAGCGGCCCCGTCGGCGACGGGGCAAAGCGCGTGATCATCGCCGCTCAAGGACGATGACGTCAGAGCCGGTGACTTTCTCGCTCAAATGCGGGCCATGCTCACGGAACAGCTGCCGCGCTTTGCCGGATGTCAGCGCGCCATCGAGCGCGGCCATGAAGCGGGCATCGGCGAGCGTCGGGTCATTGTAGCTAAAGGCCAAGCGCCCACCGGGCGCGAGCGCCTCAAGGAGCGTGTCCAGCATCTCGGGCGGCGCGGCACCGAGCGAGATAACGCCGGTGGCCGTGATCGCGCCGTAGCTGCCTGCGCGCGCCCCGGCCTCGCCTGGCGTCCCAAGCCAAAGCGCGCGGTAGCAGCCCTTTGCCCGCGCCTGTTCGAGCATCTCGGGCGAGATATCGGTGCCGTCGATTGCTTCAAAGCCTGCCGCTTCGAGCGCCTCGCCCGAAAGCCCCGTGCCGCACCCGAAATCGAGGATCGGCACCGTCTTGTCGGGGGTAAAACGCGCGAGCGCCGCCGCCAGCCGGGTAGGCGTCGCATAGCGCATGCGCGTCACATCTGCTTCATAGCTCGGGGCCCAATCGGCATAGAGCGCCTTGGTGTCAGCGACGCTGCGATGCGTCCAAAGCTGGGGCTGGGTCGATTTGTCGGCCATGGGCGAAGGCTAGCGCGCGGGTCTAGGCCGCGTCCAGAACCGTTTGCCCGAGCCAGCCCAACCAAGCAACTTTTGCGCGGTCGGTGTAAGCGCGGTAGCGCGCTGGCCGGTTCTTCCGCCCGCCCTTGACTTCGATGGGCGGGAACAGCCCGAAATTGACGTTCATGGGCTGAAAGGTCTTTGCCTCCGCGCCGCCTGAAATATGCGTGATGAGCGCGCCGGTGGCTGTCTCGGGCGGCGGTGTCTGAAGCGTGCGGCCTTGCATCTCAGCGGCGGCGAGCCGTCCTGCCAAAAGCCCCATCGCCGCGCTTTCAACATAGCCTTCAACACCGGTGATCTGACCGGCAAACCGCAAGTTCGGGCGCGATCTGAGCCGCATTTGCGCGTCGAGCAGGGTGGGCGCGTTCATGAACGTGTTTCGGTGGATCCCGCCCAGGCGCGCGAATTCAGCCTGCTGGAGGCCAGGGATCATCCGCAAGACCTCTTTTTGGGCTCCATATTTCATCTTCGTCTGAAAGCCCACGATATTATAGAGCGTCCCCAGCGCGTTATCACGCCTGAGTTGAACCACCGCATGAGGCTTTTCATCGGGCTTGTGGGGGTTGGTGAGCCCCACGGGCTTCATCGGGCCGTGGCGCAGTGTTTCGCGCCCGCGCTCTGCCATGACCTCAATGGGCAGACAGCCGTCAAAATAGCCTGCCGTTTCTCCCGGTTTGAACGCGGTCTTTTCGGCCGCGAGAAGCGCATCGATAAAAGCCTCATATTGCGCGCGGTCCATCGGGCAGTTGAGATAGGCGCGCTGCTCTTCTTCTGTCTCTCCCTTGTCATAGCGTGACTGCATCCACGCCTGCGACAGGTCGATCGTCTCTTTGTAGATGATGGGCGCTATAGCGTCGAAAAAGGCCAGCGCCTCGGCTCCTGTCTCTTTTTGAAGCGCGGCGGCGAGTTTGGGTGATGTGAGCGGGCCGGTGGCGAAGATCCATTCATCTTCTTCTGGAAGAGCGTCAATTTCTTCATGGGAAACAGACACATTAGGCAAGCATTTGAGGCGATCTGTCACGTGAAGTGCGAAGGCATCGCGGTCAACCGCGAGCGCGCCGCCAGCAGGCAGCCTCTGCGCATCGGCAGCCGCCATGATGAGCGAACCCGCCTGGCGCATCTCCCAATGCAAAAGCCCCACCGCGTTTTGCGCGTCATCATCGGAGCGAAACGAGTTTGAACAGACCATCTCAGCCAGGTGGCCGGTCTGGTGTGCAAAGGTTTTGACCTTGGGGCGCATTTCGTGGATCACGACGCGCAGACCCTGACGCGCGGCCTGCCAGGCCGCTTCGGTGCCGGCCATCCCGCCGCCGACGATGTGAAGAATTTTGCTCATGGGCGCGATCTAGGGGGCGTCGGACCAAAAGAAAAGGTCACGTCTCACCGCCGCTTTGATCCCAATCGGGGCTGCGCTTTTCAAGGAAGGCTTGAATGCCTTCGGCGGTATCATCGCGCGCCATGTTCTCGACCATGACATCGCCCGTATAGGCATAGGCCTGGCTCAAGGGCAGCTCAAGTTGACGATAGAACGCCTCTTTCCCGATCCGCACGGCGCCCCCGAGCTTTTCAGCGATCTGCGTGGCGAGGGCCTGTGCTTCGCTTGAAAGGGTCTCAGGCGGCACAACGTTGTTGATCAGCCCTGCATCGCGCGCCTCAGGGGCGCTCAGAAACTGGCCGGTGGTGAGCATTTCAAAAGCGCGCTTCCTTGCGATGTTGCGGCTCAGCGCGACCATGGGTGTCGAGCAGAAGAGGCCGATATTGACGCCGTTGACGCCAAAGCGCGTCCCCTCTGCCGCAAGCGCCAGATCGCAAGAGGCCACAAGCTGGCACCCCGCCGCCGTGGCGATGCCGTGGACCTCAGCGATAACCGGCTGGGGCAGGGCGGGGATCGTCTGCATCATGGCGGCGCATCGATCAAAGAGATCTTTCCAGGCGGCCGCGCCGCCATCGGGCGTTTGGCGGGCCGCTTGCATCTCTCTGAGGTCATGGCCCGCGCAGAAGGCCTTGCCCGCGCCGCGCAGCACGATGGCCCGGCAAGAGCTTGTCTCGCGCAGGTCGTCAAACGCGCTTTGGAGCGCCGCAAGCATCGCATCTGAGAGCGCGTTGAGCCGCTCGGGCGCGTTCATGGTGAGTGTTGTGACCGGGCCCTGAACGGACCACTCAAGAATTGACATCGCATCCTCCCTCCCGCACCAACTTAGCTTCGAGCAGGGGAGCGGCGCAATGGACACGGTGATGACCATCCCGGAATTGGAGCGCTTTCTAAGCGAGGTCTTCCCTCAGGTCTGTGACCAGTTCGCAGTCGAAGAGATCACCCCCACCGGGCTCATCATGCGCCTCAAGGTCACCGACGCCCATCTGCGCCCGGGCGGCACCGTGAGCGGCCCGTCGATGTTTGCGTTGGCCGATGTCTCGGTCTACCTCGCGATTTTGAGCCGTATCGGGCCAAAGGCGCTCGCTGTGACCACGAATTGCTCGATTGACTTCATGCGCAAGCCCGCCGCGCGCAAAGATCTCATCGCGCATTGCACGCTTTTGAAGCTGGGCAAGGTCTTGGCGGTGGGGGATGCGCTTTTGTTTTCGGATGGCGGGCCAGCGCCAGTGGCACGCGCCTCACTGACCTATTCGATACCGCCTTCTTGAACGCCTGACTGGGGTAAAATAATACCTATATTTTAAGATATTGATTTTGCTTACTTAATTGGCGCGATGTGATCTTGAATTGAAAATCAGGATGCGTATAACCGCGCAATCTTGAAAACATCGTCTAACGGACCGACCCATGAAAACCTACACCGCAACACCTGCGGATATTGAGAAAAAGTGGATCCTGATCGATGCCGAAGGCGTCGTTCTGGGGCGCTTGGCCTCGATCATCGCAAGCCGCCTTCGCGGCAAACACAAGCCGACCTTCACGCCGCACATGGATATGGGCGACAATGTGATCGTCATCAACGCCGAGAAAGTGCAGCTTACCGGCAAGAAGCGGCAGGAAAAGTATTATTGGCACACCGGGTATCCCGGCGGCATCAAAAGCCGCACGAAGGATGAGATCCTGACGGGCAAGCACCCCGAGCGCGTGGTCGAGCTGGCGGTGAAGCGCATGCTTCCCGGCAACCGCTTGTCGCGCAAGCAGATGACAAACCTGCGCATCTATGCGGGTGGCGCGCATCCCCATGAAGCGCAGGCACCCGAGACGCTCGACGTGCGCGCGATGAACAAGAAAAACACCCGGGTGTAAGACATGGCAGATCAGATTACTTCTCTCAGCGATCTCGAAGGCATCGCGCAAGGCGTGTCAGACGGGGCCGAAACCGAAGTCAGCATCAACCGTGAACCGGTCCGTGATGACCTCGGCCGGTCTTACGCGACGGGCAAGCGCAAGGATGCCGTCGCCCGCGTCTGGATCAAACCGGGCTCCGGCAAGGTGATCGTGAATGGCAAAGACCAGGACACGTATTTCGCGCGCCCCGTGCTTCAGCTCATTTTGCGCCAACCATTTCAGATTGCCGGCGTTGAAGGCGAGTTCGATGTCATGGTCACCGTCAAGGGCGGCGGCCTGACGGGGCAGGCTGGCGCGGTGAAGCACGGGATCTCGAAAGCGCTTCAGCTTTATGATCCCGCCCTGCGCCCTGCGCTTAAGGCAGCAGGTTTCCTGACGCGCGACAGCCGGGTTGTGGAACGCAAGAAGTTTGGCCGCCGTAAAGCGCGCCGGAGCTTCCAGTTCTCCAAGCGCTGAACGGCTCAAGAGAATAGACGAAAAGGGGCGGCTCTGCGGGGCCGCCTTTTTTGTTTGATGCATGGCCCATAGGGGGGGGCGTGGCATTTTGGCGCTTGTGTCGGCGGGCGCTTCTTGTGACTCTCAAGACGTAAAGCCTCGCATCACAACCGAGAGATCCGCAGCCATGACTGAAGAGCCATGACGCAAGGGCCGATCAAATTTCCCGTGAACGAGGCCGCGAAGAAGCGGCTTGAGGCGCGAAAGCCGCGCCGGATGGGGCGGCAGCTTCCCACGGTCTCAAACTCGGTAACGCGCCATCCCGCCTATCGCCCCGATCTCGAAGAGCGTTTGCGCGCAGATGAAAAGCGCCGAGCAATGCCGGAGGTTCTCATGCTTAGCGTGGTGATCGCTGTCGCGGTGTTGACGATCGTGCCCGTGGGGCTTTTGGCCGTGATCGGCTACCAATAGGTCACAGCCCGGCAAAATCTGATGGAAGGCGCGGCCAGCAAGACAGCTTAGGCCTTGCATCGTTTGAGGCCCTTGGGCCTACTCCAAGCCATGGTGGGAAAAGCGCTTCTAGATCGCGACGCACGCACCGGGCTCATGCTCGTGAGCCTGCCTTTGCTCTATGCCTTGGCGCTTCTTGCTGTGCCGCTGGGTGCGATCTTGCTCTTCAGCTTCTGGACACAGGACTACCTCACCCTGATCCAGGAGCCATCGCTCACCAATTATCGCGTTGCCGTCGAAGAGCCGCGCTACCGCGTGCTTCTGGGGCGATCGCTTGCGATTTCAGGCGCGGTGACCGCGGTGACTGTGATCCTGGCATTCCCCATCGCTTATTTCGTGAGCTTTCATGTCAGGTCGAGCCGCAAATCGCTCTGGCTTTTTTTGATCACCATCCCGTTTTGGACCTCGTATCTGATCCGCGTGTTCCTCTGGAAGGTGATCCTTGGCTTCAACGGTGTGTTGAATACCTCTCTCCAAGGGCTTGGTTTTATTGACGAACCGCTGACCTTCATCCTCTACAATGCGAATGCCGTCGTCATCACGTTGGCGCATGCCTTCGCGCCCTTCGCGATCTTGCCGATCTTCGTTGCGCTCGAACGGATCGACCGCTCGCTTCTCGAAGCGGGGCAAGACCTTGGCGAGACAAAGCTGATGACCTTCTGGCGTGTGACTCTGCCTTTGGCGATGCCGGGCGTGGTCGCGGCAGTGTTGATCGTGTTCATTCCGACGATCGGTGATTATGTGAC
>JBCCTH010000062.1:0-13691 GCA_039198835.1 Pseudomonadota bacterium
ATATTGCGCGTTGTGTCCTTCATGCCTTCGATCGTGTCCCGGCTGTCCGACATCAGCTCTGACTTCCAGTTCAGGAGCTTGCGGCGGAAATATTCGATCTGACGGTCGTTCATAAACGGTTCGTCTTCGGCGGGGCGGTAATCGTCTGGTAGAAACGTCTCTGCTTTCATAGCGGCACCATTCCTTATTATCGCTGAACGATTTATCGGCGCACCGGGCCCCCCACTGCGCCCTTATCTTGGGGGCGATGTATCCAGTTGCCTGAGCATTGTCACTATCGAAAAGCGCTGGAAAGCGCGGCCTGAACCGATATGTGATCACGCAACGGGCTGCCTTGGCGGCGCAAACCAGCAAAAAGATGAATTCCCATGCACTTCGCATCGACCGAGACCTACATCGCCACGCAAGACCTCTCAGTTGCGGTCAATGCGGCCGTCACATTGGAGCGGCCGCTGCTTGTCAAAGGCGAACCGGGCACCGGCAAAACAGAGCTCGCGCGCCAGGTCGCGGCATCGCTCGGGCTTGAGATGGTGGAATGGCACATCAAATCGACAACCCGCGCGCAGCAGGGGCTCTATGAATATGATGCCGTGAGCCGCCTGCGCGACAGCCAGCTTGGCGATGCGCGTGTGAAAGATGTCGCAAACTACATCAAGCGGGGGAAGCTCTGGCAAGCCTTCACCGCGCCTGAAAAGGTGGTGCTTCTCATCGATGAAATCGACAAGGCCGATATCGAGTTTCCCAACGATCTTCTGCAAGAGCTCGACCGGATGGAATTTCACGTCTACGAGACCGGCGAGACAGTGCGCGCCGTCAATCGCCCCGTCGTGATCATCACATCAAACAACGAAAAAGAGCTTCCTGACGCGTTTCTGCGGCGCTGCTTTTTCCACTACATCCGCTTTCCCGATGCCGAGACCATGCGCAAGATCGTTGAAGTGCATCACCCTGGGATCAAAGAAAGTCTGCTCTCCGCGGCCCTCACCCAATTCTACGAGATCCGCGACACCGCGGGGCTCAAAAAGAAACCCTCCACGAGCGAGGTGATAGATTGGCTCAAGCTTCTTTTGGCCGAAGATCTGAGCCCTGAGGATCTGCGCCGAAACGGATCAAACGCGCTCCCCAAGCTGCACGGCGCTTTGCTGAAAAACGAACAGGACGTGCAGCTTTTCGAACGCCTCGCTTTCATGGCGCGCGCCGAACGGTAAGGGAAATTCTACTGCCGGGAAAACCTGCCTCCCAAGCGCCAAGACAACGCCCTATTCCCGCCACATTCGCCCCCTGATTCCGCCATGCTCGCTGCGTAGCGTCGCGGTCACGAGGCATGGGATGGCAGACCATTGGGTGACGTATTCATACGAGTGAGGGTCTCACTCAGCACGGCTAAGTTTTGCCTTGTGGGAGCGGCAGGTAATGGGGCGGTATCCGCACCGGATGGGCCTTTGGCGTGCTCTGCACCTACCTCTCTTCATCGAAGCGTCCGTTGATGGCCAGGCTCGCGTTCCGAAGGTGGCTCTTCTCGAGCTTTCTCATTCTCGCGGGATGCGCGCCGATGGGCGGGTTCGAAACATCGACGCGGCAAGCATCGATCCAGGGTGAGCGCCTGCCCCCGATGAAAACCTTTGCCGCGCAATTTCCGCCGCCGGTCTTGCGGTCAAACACTGATATCGCGCGCGATTTTCTTGATCTGAGCTTTAAGATGGAGAGCGGGCGGGAGCTTGAGATCCTCACGCGCTTTGAAGGCCCCATAAGCTTGCGGGTGGTCGGAGAGGCTCCGATTTCGCTCGCCCCCGATCTGGGAAGGTTGCTCCAGCGGCTCAAGCTCGAAGCCGGGCTCAATATCACGATCACGCGCGATGAAAGCGCAAATATCAACATCGTGCCGTTGCCAAAGGCGAAGATGCAAAAAGCGGTGCCGGGAGCGGCTTGTTTCGTGGTCCCGAACGTGCGTGACTGGCCGGATTTCAAGAATGCGCGCCGCTCGGCGCGCGTGGACTGGGCGCGCCTCGGGCGGCGCGAACAAGTGGCGATCTTTGTGCCGTCAGATGCCGCGCCTCAGGAGCTGCGCGATTGTCTGCATGAAGAGATCGCCCAAGCGCTCGGCCCGCTCAACGATCTCTACAGGCTGCCTGACAGCGTCTTCAACGATGACAATATCCATACCGTTCTGACGGGCTTCGATATGCTGATCCTGAAAGCGTATTACAGCCCGGAAATGCGCAATGGCATGACACAAGCCGAAGTGCGCGCGGCGCTTCCCGGCGTGCTCGCGCGGCTCAATCCCGCGGGCCAGCGGCGCGTTGTTGATCTTTCGCCGTTTACGTCACAGACCTGGAAAAACGAGATGGCCAAGGCGCTCGGGACGGTGCGCGCGCCGGGCTCACGCACCGCCGCAGCCAAAGCCGCCATCGCGATCTCTCGTGACGAGGGCTGGAATGATGCGCGATCAGGATACAGCCATTATGCGCTTGGGCGGCTTTTGATTGCGTCGCAGCCGGGCACGGCTTTTGCGGCGTTCAATGACGCTGACCGCATCTATGCCGCCTCGCCCACCACCGAGCTTCACCGCGCCTATGTCGGCGTCCAACTTGCCGCCTTCGCGCTGCTTGATGGCGATGCCTTGAGCGTGATGGAGATCACATCACAGCATCTCGGCACAGCGGCACGCTATGAAAACGCGGCGCTCCTTGCGTCTCTCATGATGTTTCGCGCGGAGGCGTTAGAGCTTCAGGGCCGCGCGGCCGAGGCGCGCAGCGTGCGCCTAGACAGCCTTGGCTGGGCGCGCTACGGGTTCGGCTCAGTGAAATCGGTGAATGCCCGGCTTCGCGAAATCGAACTGCTGAACCCAGCAAAACACGGGCGCACCTCGTTTTAGCGCCTCAGAGGCGCATCGCATGGTCCCTACCCTCATCTGCATAATCTGCTTTTCGAGCTTTGGGGCGTATCGCGCCTATCGCGCGAAGGGCAAAACGCTCGATGTGCTGCATTATGCGGGGGCCTATGCGATCTTCGGGCTCATCGTTGGCACGCTCTTGACGATCGGGCTCGCACGGGCAGTTTGAAGCCCATGTTCTTGCCGTTTTTTGAAAATCTCAGAGATGCCGCGCTGCCGGTTTCGCTGCGCGAATATCTGTCGTTTCTCGAGGGGATGAAAAGCGGCCTGGCGACCTATGACGTCGAGGCGTTTTACTATTTGGCGCGCACGACTATGGTTAAGGATGAGCGCCATATCGACCGCTTTGATCGCGCTTTCGCGGCGAGTTTCGAGGGCCTTGAGGCGATCCCGGCGGAAAGTGTTATGGAGGCGGTCGAGATCCCGGCGGATTGGCTGGCCAAAATGGCTGAAAAGCACCTAAGCGCGGCAGAAAAAGCAGAGATCGAAGCGCTTGGCGGCTTTGAAAAGCTCATGGAGACCCTCAAGGAGCGGCTCGCGGAACAAAAAGGGCGCCATCAGGGCGGCTCAAAATGGGTCGGCACAGCGGGGACTTCGCCTTTTGGCGCCTATGGCTACAACCCCGAAGGCGTGCGCATCGGCCAAAAAGAGAGCCGCCACAGACGGGCTGTCAAAGTTTGGGATAAGCGCGAATTCCGCAACCTTGACGACAGCGTCGAGCTCGGCACGCGCAACATCAAAGTGGCGCTCAAGCGGCTCAGGCGATGGGCGCGCGACGGCGCGCAAGAAGAGCTCGATCTCGATGGCACGATCCGCAAAACCGCCGAAAACGGCTATCTGGATGTGCAAACGCGGCCCGAACGGCGCAATGCTGTTAAGGTTTTGCTCTTTCTCGATGTCGGCGGCTCAATGGACCCGCATATCAAGGTCGTTGAAGAGCTGTTCAGCGCCGCCCGCGCCGAATTCAAGCATCTTGAATACTATTACTTCCATAATTGCCTCTACGAAGGTGTCTGGCGCGACAACCGGCGGCGGTGGACCGCGCAGATCCCCACCTGGGAGGTTTTGCGCACATATGGCCCCGATTATCGCTGCGTTTTCGTTGGCGATGCATCGATGTCACCTTATGAGGTCGCGATGGCGGGTGGGGCCAATGAACATTGGAACGAGGAGGCAGGCCAAGTCTGGCTTGAACGGGCGCGCGCGCAATGGCCCGCCCATCTCTGGATAAACCCGGTGCCTGAAAAGTGGTGGGGGTATACGCAATCCGTTCAGATGATCCGCCAGATCTTTGAAGACCGGATGGTGCCGATGACCCTTCAAGGCATCGATGCGGGGATGCGCCTTCTCACGCGTGGTTGATCACCCCTTTGCGCGCGCCTTGCGAAGGCGGCCAAAGCGCCCATATCCAGACCATGGCGATTTTAACCCCGATCCTTCTGGCGCTGGCCTATGGCTTTGTGATGATGCGCTTTTCCGCTTGGAACACCAAGCGGCAACTCAACGAGCAATCTAGCCCGCTGAAAGATGCCCGCCTTGATCCGCTTTTTGCGCGGATGGCGCGCGCGCTCGATATCCCGCAGATCAAGGTAAACCTGTTTGAAGTGCCGATGATCAACGGCCTTGCTGCACCGGACGGGCGGATTTTCATCACGCGCGGCTTCTATGAAGAGTTTCAGCGCGGGCGCGTCTCAGCAGATGAGATGGCCAGTGTCGTGGCCCATGAGCTCGGCCATGTGGCGCTCGGCCATACGAGACGCCGGATGATCGATTTCTCGGCGCAGAACGCCGCGCGCGCCGCGCTCACCATGATCATCGGGCGCTTCATCCCGTTTATCGGGCCCTGGATCGCCAATTTTCTCATTTCACTCTTCGCCGCGCGCCTCTCGCGCGCGGATGAATATGAGGCCGATGCCTATGCCTCGGCGCTGCTTTTGAAAGCAGGGATCGGGCTTTCAGGCCAAAAGAGCCTCTTTCGAAAGCTCGATGCGCTCACCCAATCGCGCGCGGGCGCCGCGCCTGCCTGGCTTTTGAGCCACCCCAAAAGCCCCGAGCGGATCGCCGCGATCGAGGCCAATGAAGCCCGCTGGGCGACCGCCTGATCTTGCGCTAGGGCCTCCCCATCTCGATGGCTTTCGCCAATCGCGGCAACCGAGATTTCTTGAGCATCGCGCGCAAGGTGGGGGGGCAGCCCTCCATGCGCTGTGCGGTCTCCCATGTCGCCTCCACAGCGTCGCGCACGGCCTTCGGGAATGTGACGAGAAGCGAGGTCAGCAGGTGATCGGGCGTATCGCGGCGGATGCCTTCTTCATGCAAGGTCCCCCGGGGGAAATCCTTGGCGTTTTCCGTCAGCAAGACATCGGCCGAGCCCGCTATGGCGGCGGCTAAGACATGAATGTCATTGGGATCGGGCAACCAGAGGCGGGCTTCGTCAGCCGCGCGCGGGCGGATCGCGGCCTCGGGCCAGAAACCGCGCAAAAGCGCGATTTCGCCTTCGGCTTGCGCGGCGGCCACGGCCCCGAGCCGCGCCGCCGCGCGCCGCCATTCCTCTAAGATACGGTCCGACCAAAGCGGCGTGAACGCGCCTGCGCGCGCAGATTTCAAAAGCACTTCGCGCTGTACATTGGGATAAAGCACACAGGCATCGAGAAGGACCTTCATGAGAGCCTCAAGAAGAGCGCTTTAAGATAGCCCGTTTCGGCCAAGGCGGGATGCTGGGGGTGATCGGGGCCGGCAAAGCCCGTATGCAAAAGCTGGCCCGCGCGCCCTGCCCGCCCTATCCCGCGCAGACATGCACCTCGAAACTTGGCGAGCTCGGCCGCATGGGAGCACGAGCACAAAACCAAAAGCCCGCCCGGTTTGACCAGCGGCGCAGCAAGGCGCGCGACCTTCTCATAGGCGCGCAAACCCGCCTCCAGCGCTTGCTTGCTGGGCGCAAAGGCAGGCGGATCGCAGATCACCGCGTCAAAGCTTGCAGGCTCATGGGCGCTGAGAGCTTCGAATGCATCCGCGGCCTCAACCGCAAAGCGCGCGCGCGCGCCCATGCGGGCCGCGCCTTCCTGCGCCAGGGCCAAAGCCGGCGCAGACCCGTCAACAGCTGTCACATGCGCCGCGCCTGCCGCCAACGCGGCGAGCCCGAACCCGCCCACATGCGAAAAGACATCTAGGACACGCGCCTGATTGTCGTGGCCCAAGAGCGTTTGAAGCATCGCATGATTGGGCCGCTGGTCATAGAAGATGCCGGTTTTTTGCCCGGCCATCGGATCGGCCATGTAAATCGCACCGTTCATGGGAACCTCAAGCGGCGCATCGGGCACCGCGCCCGCGATGCAGGAGCGAAACTCGAGCAGGCCTTCAAGCGCGCGCGCGCGCCCGGTGCCGTTGAGGATCACGTTCTTCATCCCGCGCGTTTCAAGCACATGCGCGAAGGCCTCTTTGAGCGTGTCCGCCCAGGCCGCATTGGCCTGAAAGACGGCCGTATCGGCGAACCGGTCAATCACCACGCCCGGCAGGCCGTCGCCTTCGGCATGGACCAACCGGTAAAATGGCGTGGGATAGGCCCGCATCCGTAGGGCGAGCGCCGCATCGATCTTGGCGGCGATCCAATCCGCATCGATCCGCGTCTCAGGATCTTGCGACAGGATCCGCCCTGAAATCTTGGACCGGGGGTTGAAAGCGATCACCCCGAGCGCGGCCCCTTCGCCATCCTCAAGGCGCGCGATCTGGCCGGGCTCAAGCGCTTTCGTGCGCCGGTCTAAAACCATCTCATTGCTAAAGACCCACGGATGGCCAAAGCGCAGGCGCTTTGCATCCGTCTTAGGTTTGAGCCTGACCCGAGGCAGCGCGGCATGTGTCATGCGCATCCTCTAGGCAGATGCGCGGCGAATGTGTAGCGCGATCAGAAGATCGCGCTCGGCTCGCTAAGGGGGCGAGACAATTCTTCGACGATGAGCGCGGTCAGATGTTCCGAGATCCTGACTTTTTGCGATTGGCCCATTGCCTCGGCATTGAGCGCGGCTTGACCGCCAAAGGCCATGAGATCGGCATTGACGAGCCGCTCTGAGATCAGCGCGCCGCCCGATTGCGCGTCGCGCACCGTTAAAAGGAAGCGGATCGTATGCACGCCCCCCACGGTGTAGCGCGCGCGTTCGGTCAAGGAGTGGAATTTGGTGACTTCGATGTCGACTGCGACAGGCTGAACGCCTTCGAGCGTGTCGGTGCCAGCTTGGATCGAGGCCGCGAAGATATCGAGCACTTGCTTGTGCCGGTTCCCGCGTGGATCCCCGCGCCAGACAATGTCAGCGATCGGATAGATCGTATTTGCCTCAGAGACACTGAGCTCTTGGGGCACCTGAATGCGCAGCTCTGTCACATCAAAAGAGGGCGTCGCGGATTGAAAGCCCGCCACATCAACCTGCGCATTTCTGGTGGCAGGATCATAGGCGCTACAGGCGCCGAGGGAAAACGCAACAAACACAATAGCAAAAACACGCTTGAATGCGGACATCTCACGGCCCTTCCTCGTTTCGCTTCGCGTTAGCCTTTTGATGTGAAGGGCAATCCCGGCTGAATTGGGGCAAGAAGGTGGTATTTTCCCTTTATTGATCGGGCTGCTAAAGCTCACGCGGGCCGTGTTAGCGCTATCAACGGCGCGCGATATCGCGTAAGCACGCATAGAATCCATTCGAGGAGCCGCACGATGCCACTCCATGACACCCTCGCCCGCGTCACCGACCGGATCGTTGAGCGCTCTGCCGAGACGCGCGCCCGCTACATTGCGCGGATGGAAGCCGCCGCCGCTGACGGACCTCGGCGCGCCCATCTGACCTGCGGCAACCAAGCCCATGCCTATGCGGCCATGGGAGAGGCGCAAAGCGCCCTCGCCACCGGCCGCGCGCCCAATATCGGTATCGTGAGCGCCTATAACGATATGCTCTCCGCGCATCAGCCGTTTGAGACCTATCCTGACATCATTCGCGCAACAGCCCGCGAACAAGGCGCGACGGCGCAGGTGGCCGGCGGTGTTCCCGCGATGTGCGATGGCATCACGCAGGGCCAGGTCGGCATGGAGCTTTCGCTCTTTTCGCGCGATGTGATCGCCCTGGCTACTGGCGTTGCGCTTTCGCACAATTGCTATGACGCCGCGCTCTATCTCGGGGTCTGCGATAAAATCGTCCCTGGCCTTGTGATCGGGGCATCGACATTCGGCTACATTCCCGGCCTCTTCATTCCCGCAGGGCCCATGGTGTCGGGCCTGCCAAACGATGAAAAAGCGGCAGTGCGCAAGAAGTTCGCGGCAGGCGAATGTGGCCGCGCCGAGTTGATGCAAGCCGAGATGGCCTCTTACCACGGGCCGGGCACATGCACGTTCTACGGGACGGCGAATTCAAACCAGATGCTCATGGAGTTCATGGGCCTTCACTTGCCGGGATCAAGCTTCGTCAATCCGGGCACCCCGCTGCGCGAGGCCCTGACCAAAGCCAGCGTTAAGCAAGCTCTGCGGATCACGGCGCTCGGAAACGATTTTCGCCCGGTCTACCGGGTGCTCGATGAAAAAGCCTATGTGAACGGGATGGTGGGCCTCATGGCCACGGGCGGATCGACCAATCTGATCCTTCATCTTCCGGCCATGGCACGGGCCGCGGGCATTTTGCTCGAGCTCGAGGATTTCTCAGAGCTTTCATCGGTCACCCCGCTGATGGCCAAGGTCTATCCCAATGGTTTGGCGGATGTTAATCATTTTCACGCGGCAGGCGGGCTCGGCTACATGATCGGCGAGCTTCTCGATGCGGGCCTTCTCCATGAGGACACGGTCAACGTCAAAGGCGAGACTATGCGCGACTATACAAAGGACGCCCAGCTCAAGGGCGGGCGCGCGGCCTGGGTCGACGGCCCCCGCGCGAGCCTGAACGAAAAGATCTTGCGCCCCGCCAACGATCCCTTCCAGCCCTCGGGCGGGCTTAAACAACTGTCGGGCGAATTGGGGCGCGGGGTGATGAAGGTTTCGGCTGTGGCCGCCGATCTTCATGAAATCACAGCGCCCGCGCGGGTCTTTGCCAGCCAGGACGCCGTCAAAGACGCGTTCAAGGCGGGCGAATTCACGTCAGACACAATCGTCGTCGTGCGCTTTCAGGGGCCAAAAGCCAATGGCATGCCCGAACTTCACAATCTCACGCCCTGCCTTTCGGTGCTGCTTGACCGCGGGCTTCGCGTCGCGCTCGTCACGGATGGGCGGATGTCGGGCGCGTCGGGCAAAGTGCCCGCTGCGATCCATGTCAGCCCGGAGGCCGCGGCGGGCGGGCCGCTCGCCTATGTCGAAGATGGCGATCTCATTCGCGTCGATGCCCGCGCCGGGATCCTGGAAAACCTCAACAAAGCCTGGAAAAAGCGCGCGCCCGCCCAGCCCGATCTGAGCGATAACGGCCATGGCGTGGGCCGCGAGCTGTTTGACATCTTCCGCGCGACAGCAAGCCCGGCAAGCGATGGCGCGCGCGTCGTGGTGCGCTAACAACGGAGAGCCATATGACCCCTGAAGCGCAATCCGATTTTATCCGAAGCACATGTGGCGCGGTTCCTGTGATCCCTGTGATCATGTTCAACGAGCCTGACCGCGCGCGCGATCTTGCGAGCGCTCTCTCCTCCGGTGGGCTCACTGTTCTTGAAGTGACGTTGCGCACCGAGCGCGCGCTCGAGATCATCACTGAGATGGCGACGCTCGACGCGAGCGTTGTCGTCGGCGCGGGCACGCTTTTGACGGCGCGCGATGTCGAAGCCGCCAAAAAAGCAGGCGCGGCCTTTGGTGTTTCGCCGGGCGCCAGCGATGCGATCATCGATGCCGCCATTGATGTGGGGCTCCCGCTCCTGCCGGGCGCGGTCACTGCGAGCGAAATGATGCGCCTCCTCGATAGGGGATACAGCGCGCAGAAGTTCTTTCCCGCCGAGGCATCGGGCGGCGCAAAGGCGCTGGCCTCTTTTGCCGCGCCGCTGCCCCAGGTCTCGTTTTGCCCCACAGGCGGGATCGGGCCCGCCAATGCGCGCGATTACCTCGACTTGCCCAATGTGATGTGCGTGGGCGGCTCGTGGATGCTGGATAAAGAAGCCATATCCGGCGGAGATTGGCCAAATATCGCCAAGGCAGCGCGCGCCGCCTCTGCGGTCTAGGCGCTGCCCAGGCGGGCTTTTCTGCCGCCGCGCCGCCCGGTTGCCGCGGGCTTTTCGAGGGCTTCCTGAAGCGTGGACGTCATCGGATGCGCGGGGTGCTCGGCCCCATACGCCCCAAGCAGAGAGCGCACGTGTTCGAGCGTGTCCGCGCTTGAGGGCACCGAGATAGCCCAGTCAAGAAAGATCGAGCGGCATTCGCCGCGCGTCACACCACCGATGCGATAGCTCTCTCGGATGAGCCCTTTGGGATCAATCTCTGCGAGTTGCATACTGCTCTCCTGCCCCGTCCCGTTCACTCCACAAAAGCTAGCGGGCGCCCTGCTCTCCGGCAAGGTTGCTTTCAAAGAGTTTCGCACAGCGCTTTGAGCCATCTTCGAGCGCAGAGATCAGCGCGCTTTGGCTCGTAAGCCCTGTTTCTCTGAGCAAGAGCTCTGCGGCGGCTTCGCCCAAAACATCAGGCGCGGAGGCCGCAGGTTTCAAAACGAGGCGCGTGACCACCCGCACATGCCACAACAGCGCTTCATGGGCTCGCAGACTGCCTTTCTCTTCTTCAGAGAGAGATCCTGCGGCGATTTGATCCCCAAGCGCGCGCGCGTCGCTTTTTGCGGCCAGAGCCAAACTTTGGGCGAAAAGCTCAAGATCTTGAAGCCGGCCCGGCCCATCCTTTGCAGCGAGCCCGCCTTCTCCCGGACGGGCCTTGAAGATACGCGCGCGCATGGCGGCGATATCTTTTGATGTCTGGCCTGCGTCGCGCTCTTGCGCGATCACATCGCAGCGCACCCGTTCCACCGAGCGCATCACCGCCGCATCGCCTGCTATGGGGCGCGCGCGGGTGAGCGCGAGATGTTCCCATGTCCAGGCATCTTCGCTCTGATAGGCCTCAAAAGCCGGAAGCGATGTCGCCAGGGGGCCATTGCGACCCGAGGGACGCAAGCGCATATCCACTTCGTAAAGGCGGCCGCGCGCCGTTTGCGCCGAAAGCGCGGTGATGAACGCTTGGGTGAGGCGTGCATAATAGGGCCTGACCGCCAACGGGCGAGGCCCTTTTGAGGCGGTCTCTTCTGCGGCGTCATAAATCAGGATCAGATCGAGATCAGAGGCGGGATGCGCGCGCCCTGCGCCCAGGCTGCCCATGGCAACAATCGCTGCGCCGCGCCCGGGCGGCGCCCCGTGGCGCAGAGCGAATTGTTCTGTCACGACAGGAAAAAGCGCGCGGATCACAGCCTCTGCCAGCTCTGCGTAGTGCGCGCCCGCCTCCTCGGCGGTGCTCAGCGCGCGCAAGAAGTGAACCCCGATGCGAAAATGCCATTCCTTGGCCCATATCCGCGCCATATCGAGACGCCCTTCATAATCTTCGAGGGCAGCGAGCTTTTCAGACAGATCCTGCGCGAGCGCCACTTTCCCGGGCCATGGCGCGAAAAACCCGCCATCCAGCACGGCATCGAAAACCTGAGCATTGCGCCCGAGATATTCCGCCAGGGCAGGCGCAATGGCTGCGATATCGGCGACGAGGTCGACCAAATCAGGGTTTGCCTCGAAAAGAGAAAAGAGCTGAACGCCCGCGGGCAAACCCGCCAGAAACGCATCGAAATGATGCAGCGCGCGCTCGGGCTCACGGGCTTTCGAGAGCCGCTCCATGAGCCGCGGCCGCACGCGTTCAAAAACCCGCACGGCCCGTTCGCTGCGCATCGCGGGATATCTCATCCATCGGTCGGTGATGTCGCGGCCAAAATCGAGCGAGGCCGCAGGCTCTTTGACGCGCGCGGCTGGCGCTGGCGCTGGCGCTGGCGCGAAGAATGGCTCTGTGCAGGCGCGGGTTGCCTCAAGCGTTTCTCTGAGCCGCGTGTCGAGCGCGGCCCGTTCAAGGCCCATGAAAGCCGCGAGCCGCGCGAAGCCCTCATCTGAATGCGGCAAGCTATGGGTCTGAGCGTCGCGCAGCATTTGCAAGCGATGCTCGATCTCCCGATGACTGAGATAGGCCTTATCGAGTGTTGCCCGTTTAGCCTCATCGATCCGGCCCGCTTTGGCCAGCGCCCGCAGAGCCGGGCGCGTCGCCCTCTCGCGCAGCGCCCCATTGCGCCCCCCCGCGATGAGCTGGTGCGTCTGCGCGAAGAATTCGATCTCGCGGATCCCGCCGCGCCCAAGCTTCATATCATGGCCCGGCAGCGTGATCGGGCCATAGAGGCCCTTATGCTCTCTGATTTTCAAAAGCATTGAATGGGCATCTTCGATGGTGGCGAAATCGAGATGACGGCGCCAGATGAAAGGCGCGAGCCCTGTCAGAAAGCGCGCCCCCGCCGCTCTATCGCCCGCCGCGACGCGGGCTTTGATATAGGCGGCGCGCTCCCAGGTCCGGCCAACGCTTTCATAATAAGCCTCTGCGGCCCCTGTTATGAGGACAATGGGGGTCACGGCTGCGTCGGGCCTGAGCCGAAGGTCAGTGCGAAACACGTACCCCTCTGAGGTCACCTCCGAGAGCGTTTTCATGGCCTGGCGCATCGCGCGGATCAGCTGAGACCGGTGCTCTGCCGCATCCACGGCGCTGAGCCCGCGATCGTCAAAAAGCAGCACCAGATCGATATCGGAAGAATAATTGAGCTCGCGCGCGCCGAGCTTGCCCATGCCGATGGCAAAAAGCCCGGGCTCTTGAGGCAGCTTGCCTTGCGCTTGCGGCTTTGCGAGCGCGTCTTTCATGGCCGTATCAAGCGCGCGATCTGCGAAATCTGACAGAGCGCCTGTCACCTGTTCAAGCGGCCAGACGCCACCCAGATCAAGGAGCGCCACGAGAAGCGCCATGCGCCCTTTATCGCGACGCAGCATAGGGGCGTCTTGCCCGAGCGCCGAAAGCGCCTGTTCGGGGGGCTCATCGGGCGCCTGACACGTGCGCAGCACCCAATCGCGCTCTTTCAAGAGAAGGCCGTGGAGATAGCTGCTGCACCCGGCGGTTCCTCGAACGAGGTCCGCGAAAGGGCCTGTCAGCCCCAAAGCCGCCACGGCCTCTTGCCCCCGCCCCGCATCCACCGGGCTTGGCACGCGCGTGATGCTGCGGGCGAGGTCCATCACTTTGGATCGCGGTTATCGCTGGTGGCGTCAATCCCGATTGTATATCCGGCTCACCATGTCAAAGAGCCTCAAACGCGTAAAAGCCGCGCTCGCCGCGCTGGGGCACCCGGATGATGTGATCGAGGTCGCCAACGCGCGCACGGCCAAGGAAGCAGCCGAGGCCTTGGGCTGCGAAGTTGGCCAGATCGCCAATTCGATCCTTCTTTTGGGTGCAAGGAGCGGGCGCGTGAAACTCTTTCTCACCTCGGGGGCGCAGCGCGTCGATCTCGACCTTGCAAGCCTCTGCGCGGGAGAGCCTCTTACCAAAGCCGATGCAGGCACGATCCGCGCGCAATCGGGCTTTGCCATCGGGGGTGTCGCCCCCATTGGGCACCTCACCAAGATCGCCTGCTGGACCGATCGATCCCTTCTTGACTATGATATTGTCTTCGCCGCAGCGGGCACACCGCGGCATCTTTTTGGCGTCTCACCCGCCGACTTGATGCGCATATCCTCCTCCCAACATGCTGATTTCATTGAATAACAAAAAGTAAATGTAAAATACTTTCACATTTTTCTTGCTATCCAACAGGGG
>JBCCTH010000063.1:0-13525 GCA_039198835.1 Pseudomonadota bacterium
CAGGAAGTCGGCGAGGTGGCTGCGAAGCTGATTGTGGCTGTCGTAGTGATACCTTTTGACCGTCGCTTCCTTGATCGTGCGGTTCATTCGTTCGACCTGACCATTGGTCCATGGATGGTTCGGTTTGGTCAGTCGGTTTTCAATCTCATTTGCTGCGCAGACCATGTCGAAGCGCATGGGCCGAGAATAGACTGTGTTCCGGTTGCGGGGTTGGTCTGCAAACTGGATGCCGTTGTCTGTGAGAATGGTGTGGATCTTGTATGGAACGGCTTCCAGCAGGTGCTCGAGAAACTCCCATGCCGTCTTGCGATTTGCTTTGTCGACCAGCTGCGCAACGGCGAACTTGCTGGTGCGATCGATGGCCACGAAGAGATGTAGCTTGCCTTCCTCGGTTCGCACCTCAGCAATGTCGATGTGGAAATAACCAATCGGGTAGCGTTTGAACCTCTGCCGTTTCGGCTTGTCGCCTTCGACATCTGGAAGACGCGAAATGCTATGCCGTTGAAGGCAACGATGCAAAGAAGAGCGGGTCAGGTGCGGGATGGACGGCCGCAACGCATAAAGACAATCGTCCAGAGGCAGCAGGGTGTGCCGCCGGAACGCAACCACCATCGCTTCCTCCTCTTCGCTGAGAACGGTTGAGCGCGGTTCTTTCGGCCCGGTCTTCTGATCCTCGACTGTTTTGCGCTTACGCCACTTCGCCACGGTCTTGGGATTGATCCCCAGCTCCCGGCTCAGCTCCGCGATCGAAGCTTGCGATCACTGTATTGCTGCTCTGACGGCGTGCGTGGTCGTGGCGCTGCCATGACGAACTTGTCCCATAGTGCTTCCTTCCATTCCAACGAAAGGATCACACCATCAAAACCTGGGATCAAACACTTAGCAGCAGTGTACCCCGCGCGAAGCGCGCCACCGATGGCCGAACACATCGTGTGAGGGGGAGGCGGGCGGGCCCGTTTTGGAAAAACGCGCGGGCCTCACGGTAGGGTGCTAGCGGCTCACCACGCGCAGCCCCTGGTCGCGCGGGTGCTGGTGGCCCACCCTGGCAGATGCGAATTTCCGTCTCGGTTCTATCTCGGCCACGTGGCGTTCGGGCGTGTCGCGGCCCCATTGTTCGGTGCGGCCCGGTTGCAGTGCCTGCCAATGGTCGCGCGCCAGACCCACCTCCGAAAGCTCTGGCCGCTCGCCCATCCCGGGCGTGAGCCTGTGGCGCAGAAAGGCCAGCGGATGGCGGCGCAACGTCAGGCGCATGGCGACGTAATCCTCCACCACCTCCTCGCCCTCGGTCATGCGCGGCAGGGATGGCGCGGGCTCCGCGATGGCCTCATCCTCCATGTCATGGGCAAAGAGCGGCGGCGGCTTTGTACCCACAAGCGATTTCGCCTGCCAGAGCGCCTCCCTGCGGCTGAGCCCGAGCCCGTGAAACGCGTCAGCCTCCGCCAGTGCCTTCACCGATGACGGGACAATCCCCGCCCGCCGCCAGATATCGCGCACCGAGCGATAGCCATTGCCGCGCGCCGCGCAGATCCAGACGGCATCTTCCTCCGACATGCCCTTGAGCTGGCGAAACCCGAGCCGAATAGCCAGCGCGCCATCGGGCTGAGGCTCCATGATGTTATCCCATGCACTCGCGTTGACGCAGACCGGCAGCACAGAAACGCCATGCTCTCGCGCGTCCCGCACGATCTGGGCGGGCGCGTAAAATCCCATCGGTTGGGAATTCAGCAGCGCGCAGGCGAAGATGCCGGGGTGATGCCGCTTCAACCAGGCGGACACATAAACCAGCAACGCAAAGCTTGCGGCATGGGATTCAGGAAAGCCATAGGAGCCGAAGCCTTCGATCTGCGAAAAGCAGCGCGCCGAGAAGTCCTCATCATAGCCATTGGCGGCCATGCCTTTCATGAAGCGCTTGCGAAACTCGCTCACATTGCCGTGCTTCTTGAACGTCGCCAGCGCGCGGCGCAGCCTGTCCGCCTCAGACGGGTCAAACCCCGCCCCCACGATGGCGATCTGCATCGCCTGCTCCTGAAAAAGCGGGACGCCCAAGGTCTTGCCCAGCACCGCGCCCAACGCATCCGACGGGAAGGTCACCTCCTCCTCGCCATTCCTGCGCCTGATATAGGGATGGACCATGTCGCCCTGGATCGGGCCGGGGCGGATGATCGCCACCTGGATCACCAGATCATAGAATTTCTGCGGCCGCATGCGGGGCAGGAAATTCATTTGCGCGCGGCTTTCCACCTGAAAGACACCGAGCGAATCCGACTTGCAGAGCATGTCGTAGGTCGCTTTGTCATCCTCGGGCAGGGTGGCCAAGGTCAGGCGCGCGCCATGGTGCGCCTCGATGAGATCGAAGGCCTTGCGGATGCAGCTGAGCATCCCCAGCGCCAGGATATCGACCTTCAATATGCCCAGACTATCGATATCATCCTTGTCCCAGCAGATGACGGTGCGGTCTTCCATGGTGGCATTCTCAACGGGCACGAGCTCATCGAGGCGGCCCTCGGTGACAATGAAACCTCCGACATGCTGGGAGAGATGACGCGGGAAGCCGATGATCTCATAGATCAGCTCAAGCGTCTGGATCAGATGGGCATCGCCCGCATCAAGCCCGATCTCGGCCATCCGCTCGCGCTCAAGCCCCCTGACCGAGAAAAAGCCCCAGAGTTGGGAGGACATGGCCGCGATTGTATCCTCTGAGAGCCCCATCGCTGTCCCCACCTCGCGCACGGCGCGCTTGCCGCGGTAATGGATCACGGTGGCGCAGAGGCCCGCACGGTGGCGGCCATAGCGCTCATAGATGTGCTGGATCACCTCCTCACGGCGCTCATGTTCGAAATCCACATCGATATCGGGCGGCTCATTGCGCGCCTCGGAGACGAAACGCTCGAAGACCATCGTGCCGAGCTCAGGCGAGACAGAGGTGACGCCGAGGCAGTAGCAGACGACCGAATTGGCGGCGCTTCCACGGCCCTGGCATAGAATGCCCTGGGAGCGGGCATAGGAGACGATGTCATTGACGGTCAGAAAGTAAGGCTCGTATTTCAGCTTCCCGATGAGGGTGAGCTCATGCTCCAGCAGCTTGTGAACACGCGCGCTCGCGCCCCCCGGATAGCGCCAGGCGAGGCCTTCATAGGCCAGGCGGCGCAGCCGGGCGGGAGGCGTCTCCCCGCCCATCACCTCCTTGGGGTATTCATAGCGCAGCTCCTCGAGCGAGAAGGTCAGCTCTGAGGCGAGGCGCGCGGCATTCTCCAGGGCCTCTGGATGATCGGCGAAGAGACGGCGCATCTCGGCCTCGCTCCTGAGGCGCTGCTCTGCATTGGCCTGCGCCTCCTTGCCCAGGTGCTCGACCGATATGCCCAACCGGATGGCGCTCAACACGTCGGTCAGCTTGCGGCGTCGCCCGTGATGCATGATCGGAAGCGCCGAGGCCACGGGCGGCAGGCCAAGATCGCGGGCGAGCCGCGCCAGCGTTCTGAAACGCGCGGGATCCTGCCCGTCATAGCGCGGTGCCATCAAGAGATGGCACGCTCCTGGAAGGCGGCGGGTCAACCGGCGCACGTCTTGCGCCCATGCCCCCCCGCCGCGCTGAGAAAGCGGCGCGCTTGGCGGGTGCAGCAAGAGCACGAGCCCTTGCCCGAAACGCTCAAGGTCTGACAGGCTCAGCGCGCAATCTCCCTTCTGAGCCCGCAACCGACCCGCTGAAATGAGACGGCATAGATGCGCCCAGCCCTGTCGGTGACGCGGCAAAGCCGTGGCTGTGAACCCATTTTCAAGCACGACCCGCGCCGCCGGCAAAAGCCGCGGCACGGTATAAATCTCCGCGCTGGGCGGCTTGACGCGCGTGGCCGGGCAGGCCGGGCAGGGCGGGCCGATGGGCCCGTCGCGCCCCTCCGCGTCGCGCCTGAGCGCGACCTGCCGCGCGATCTCTTTCGCCTCTGTATGCGCGCGCACAATACCCGCCACGCTGTTCTCATCGGCGATCGCCAGAGCGGGCTGCCCGAGCAGAGCCGCGCGGCGCATATATTCCTCCGGATGCGACCCTCCGGTCAGAAATGTAAAATTCGAGGTGGCCGACAATTCGGCAAAGTCTGAACGTCCCATGGCAGTGGCAGCTCCATGCGCGACTCAAGGAGGGCCAGTTGTTCATACTTTGTTCTAAAAATCCAGTGCCTTCGCGGAGCTCCCCCCGCGCCAGTAAAGCGCTCTCCGCGCCCCCACATTCCATTGGCGCAAAATACTCCGAAGCGCAGCAGCGGCAGCCCCTCTCGCATCGGCCAAAGGCGGATAGGGCGCGCGCTCTAGCGGCAATCGGCGCCGTTAAAACACGCCAAAACCTGTTTGATGTCAGCGGGGCCCGGCTCCGCGAAAGCCCGCCCTCCACAGGGAGACAGAGACAGCCTGAAGCCGCCCTCTCCCAGATCCTCCAAAAAGGCCAGGGTCTCAAGTTCAGGCGCGAGCCAGGAACACCACGGCCCAAAGCACCGCGCATCGATCTCGACATCGAGCTCGGTCTCGAAGCTGAAATCCTTGCCCGTGAAAAGGCCGCCGGAAAACCGCGCGGTGATCACCTGCCCCGGGGGGGTGTCATTGTGCGGCGGCACTTGCCGAAATGCCTTTTCATCGAATGAAAACCGCCCCAGCGCGATCACATAAGGCGCGCTCGCGGCGGCGACCTCGCCATAGCTCCGCGCGACACTCACCGGCAGGCACGAAAGCGCCTCGAGCGGCGATCCCCCCAACATTACGAGCCCGGCCCAGAGGAGCGCGGCCCTACTCCGCGCCATCTGGCACCGCGCCGCTCTGCTCGAAACGCAGGATCAAATAGCGGTTGTACTCGGCAAAAGCCTGCGCGTTGCGGGTCTTCTGGTTGAGGCGCTGATCAAGCCGGGCGCGGGTCCGCTCGCTTGTTAAAAGCCGCCAGAGACGGTTGAGCATCGATCTCTGGAAAGGCTTCTTGCTCTCAAGCTCGGTGTCGATGCGCGTGAGCGTGTAGCCGATCACATTGAAGAGCTCTTGCTCAATATCCACCGAAGGGGCGACGGCCTCGGTGATATCTTCCTCATGGGCGAGCGTGAGCGGCAGGTCGTCGAGCGTCTCGCGGAAGCGCTCCATGGGATGGCCGCCGCCAACCCGCTGAGCCACGCCCTCAAAGCGGAACCCTTCGCGCCGGAAGCAATCGGCGATGACAATCTCGCCGCCCTCGGCCAAAAGCCCCAACGCTTTCGAGAGCCCGACTTCAAGCGCGACATATTGATAACTTTCCGAAAAGAGGCACAGATCAAAGCTTGCCTGTGCCGCGTCGAACTCTTCGAACGTCATCTCATGAACGCGGGCGCCCGGCGCATTCACGCGGCAGCGATCCGCCAGAAGAGGCGAAGGCACGACGATTTCCACGTGATGACCGAGCGCCAGGAGCTTTTTGGCCGTCTCGCCCGCGCCGCCGCCGATATCGAGAATCCGGCGTGGCGCTTTCGGGATCTGCTCGAAGAGCTTGAGGGAATAGGCCTCCTGCGCGGCACCGAAATTGCCTGCATTCACCTCGAGGCCCGGCCAATAGCCATAATGCAGATGCTCACCGCCCGTGAGCCACCGGATAAATTTGAGACCGCCATCGAGCCCGATCGCCCGCGTATCTAGCTTTGCCATGGTGCGCTTTTACTTGTCCTCGAAATGATCCGCGAAAGACGCGATCACGGCCTCATACACCGCGCGCTTGAAGGGCACGATATTGCCGGCCAACTCTCCCAGGGGCGACCAGCGCCATGCGCTGAATTCCTCGTCATGGGCCGCGATATCGATCTCGGCATCCTCGCCGAGAAACTCCATCAGAAACCACTTTTGTTTTTGGCCGCGCCACTTCCCGCCCCAGAGCTTGGGAATGAGCTCTCCGGGCAGATCATAGGCGATCCAGTCAGGGGCTTCGGCGAGGATCGCAACGCGCGCCGCGGGGATCCCCGTTTCTTCTTCAAGCTCGCGCAACGCGGCGGCGCGCGGCGCTTCGCCCTTGTCGATGCCGCCCTGGGGCATTTGCCAGGCCGGGCCAGGGTTATCGCGCCTTTGGCCGACAAACACGTCGCGCGCGCCATTCACGAGCATGATGCCCACATTCTCTCGATAGGGCAGGCGTGCGATCTCTTCGGGTGTCATGGCGCTACCATGCCCGAACTCGTCGGGAGCGTCACGCAGATCCTCGATGCGCTTGACGTGCGCGCCGTGGCGGGCTCTTTATGTAAGCCATGACTTACGGAGAAAAGCATGGCACAGACAGTTCTCGTCACCGGTGGAACACGCGGGATAGGCAAAGGCATCGTCGCGGCGTTGGCCCGTGACTACGATGTCATAGCGCTCTGGCGGCGCACAGAGCCCGAAGGCTTCGCGCCCCAAGTCAAAACGTTGCAAGCGGATTTGAGTGCGCCCGCCGGATGTCAGGATGCCATCGCGCGCGCTTTGACGCTCTCGGAAGACGGGGCGCTCTACGGGCTCGTCAACAATGCGGGTGCCCTGGCTGAAAGCGCGATCGACGGGTTCGACCCCGATCCGGTTCAAGAGATGTTTCATGTCAATGTGATCGTGCCCGCGCTCCTCGTGGCGGCGGCACTTGATCATATGCCGCGCGGCGGGCGCGTTGTGAACATTTCCTCGGTCAACGCTGATCTGCCGCCAAAGGGGGCCGCGCTTTACGGGGCGAGCAAGGCCGCGCTCAATACCTGGACGCGGGGCGCCGCCAAAGAGCTTGGACCTAACGGCATCTTGGTCAACGCGGTTGCTCCGGGTGCGATCAATACCCCTGAAGCGCCCCGGCCCGAGGAGCTCACCCAAACCTTCGCCTCGCTCAAAGCGCTGGGCCGGGTCGGCACGCCCGCGGATATCGCGGGCGTCGTAAAGTTTCTTTTGAGCGATGCAGCAGGTTTCATCACCGGGGAGGTGATCCGCGCCTCGGGCGGCTACCGCCTTTGACGCAGGGCGGCTTTGCGCGCGAGGGCCTTTACGCGCCTCATTGCTGAAGCGCGCTCAGACCTTTCAGGATGTCGATGGCATAGGCCAATTGGTAATCCTCTTCACGCAATTCGGCGGTCGCTTCCGCGATGGCGCGCTCTTCTTCGATCTGGCGGCGCTCATCCTCGGTGAGGCTGTCATTATCGAGCGATCCGCGAAGATCGGCCTCAGACCGTCGGTTGGCGACCTCTTCTTCGCCCTCGTCGGCATCGACCGCGCGGCGCGGCTGCTCAACGATGATGTCGGGCGAGATCCCCAGAGATTGGATCGACCGGCCCGATGGCGTGTAATAGCGGGCTGTTGTCAGGCGCATCGCGCCCGAGCCGCGCAGCGGCATGATGGATTGCACAGAGCCTTTGCCGAAGCTCTTGGTGCCCACGATGATCGCGCGCTGATGATCTTGAAGCGCGCCCGCAACGATCTCGGAGGCCGAGGCGGAGCCGCCATTGATCAGCACGACGATGGGCAAGCCTTCGGCGAGATCATCGGGCGAGGCGTTGAAACGCTCGGCATCCTGCGGGTCACGGCCCCTTGTGCTGACGATCTCGCCCTTTTCAAGGAACGCGTCAGAAACCCGGATCGCGGCTGTCAAAAGGCCGCCGGGATTGTTGCGCAGATCGATGATGACGCCCGAGACATTCTCTTTCCCGCCAGCCTCGTCGATCTGCTCGATGAGGCCCTCGCGCAGGTTGGGATAGGTCTGATCGTTGAAGGTTGACACGCGCAAAACGACCGCGTCGCCTTCCTTGCGGGTGCGCACAGCCGTCAGGCGGATGGTATCGCGGATGATCGAGACATCGAAGGGTTCGTCCTCGCCTTCGCGCACGACGGTGATGATGATCTCAGAGCCCACCGGGCCGCGCATCAGCTCAACCGCTTCATCGAGCGTGAGGCCCAAAAGGCCTTCGCCATCGACGTGGGTGATGAAATCACCGGCTTCCACGCCCGCCTGATCCGCCGGGGTGCCATCCATCGGGGCCACGACTTTCACAAAGCCTTCTTCCTGGGTGACCTCAATGCCCAGCCCGCCGAACTCTCCGCGCGTCTGGATGCGCATGTCAGCTGCATCATCGGGCGACAGATAAGAGGAATGGGGATCAAGCGAGGTCAACATGCCGTCGATGGCCGCTTCAATGAGATCGGAGGGTTCCACCTCTTCGACATATTGCGACCGGATACGCTCAAAAATATCGCCAAAAAGATCGAGCTGCTCGTAAACGCTTGATTGCTCATCGGCTTGCTGCGCGAGCAATGGCCCGGCGACCTGCGTTGTTGCGAGCCCACCTGCAAGCACGCCCACGGCGGCAGCCAGAATGAATTTCCGCATCGTTACTTCCTCTCCAGCGCGAACCATGCCTCTGGGTCCGCCGTTTTTTCTTCGTGTCTTACTTCGATATAGAGCGTCTGCGTGCGGTCTGTCGAACCGGCACCGTCTGCACCGCCCATCAAGCCCACTGGCGCGCCGGCATTGATCACGTCACCGGTCGTAACATAGACCTCCGAAAGACCCGCCAGCACCAACAAAACGTCGCGGGCGGGCTCAAGGATCATCACATTTCCGTAGTCGAGCAAATCGCCCTGGAAGCGGATCGTGCCGGTGGCCGGGGCCGTGACGAGCGCGCTGGGCCGCGTTGCAAGCACGATCCCCGGGCGGGCGACGCCAGCGGCATCGGGCTCGTTGTAGTGCCGCAGAACAGTGCCGCGCACCGGTTGCTCGAACGTGCCGCGCAAGCGCGCGGCGCTCGGCAAGGGCGCGGGCACCTCATCGACGGCGATCTCCGTGAGCCCTGACGCGAAGGCGCCGAGCGTTTCAGAGGCCGCGATGAGGACAGCGGTTTTGATCGGATCGGTGTTGAAGCGCTTGGGTAAGGGGGTGCGGTCGGCGATGGCTTGGGCGAGCGCTGCGCGGGCGTCCTGCACGCCCACAAGGCCCTGGCGGAGCCGCTCGGCGGCATCTTGTTGCAGCTTTCTGAGGGTGGTGACCGCCTCAAGCTCTGCGCGAAGCGCGCTGACTTCTGCCTGAAGCGTGGGTGTGACATCGGCCAGCAGCATGGCCGAGCGTGCCGCGCCAGTGGGCCCTTGGGGATGCAGCAGAAGCTGCGGCGCGGGACGCTGACCGATGATCTGGAGCGCGCCGATGAGCCGCGAGGCCTCGGCCTCCTTTGCCGCAAGCGCCGCGCTCAGTTGTGCCTCGGCCTGAACCGCGCCGCGCAGCCCCTCGCGGATCGCGGCGAGCCCGTCTTCAAAGGCAAGAACCGTTTCGGTCAGGGCTGCGACGCGGTCACGCCCGCTTTGTGCTTGGTCGAGCTGGATCGCGGCGGTCTCGAGCGCGGCCATGGCCGCACGCGCTTCTTCGGCTGGCGTCGCGAACGTGGGCGTTATGCTGCTCGCCCAGAGCGCCGCGGCCAGCGCGCCTGCGATCAGCGACCGCAAAGGCGGCCAAGCTAGCCCCCCGAGCTTCACTTTACGGTCGGCCCCATCAGGGACATTCCGGTCATTTCCGGTGGCTTTTCAAGGCCCATGAGCGCAAGGATCGTTGGCGCGAGATCGGCAAGGCGGCCATCGCGCAGCGTCGCCTCAGAGCCCGCGCCATAGAGGATCACGGGGACAGGATTGGTCGTATGGGCGGTATGGGGCCCGCCTGTGTCAGGGTCGATCATCGTTTCGCAATTCCCATGATCGGCGGTCAGCACCATCGCGCCGCCTCGCGACGAAAGCGCGGCGACGATCTCAGACAATCCGCGATCAACCGCTTCGCAGGCCTTTATGGCCGCCCCAAGATCACCCGTATGACCCACCATATCCGGATTGGCGAAATTCGTGACGATGAGATCGTAGCCTTCCTCGATGGCCGCCACGCAAGCGCGCGTCACCGCGTCGGCCGACATCTCGGGCGCGAGATCATAAGTCGCCACTTTTGGGGAAGGCGGCATATGACGCGCTTCGCCGGGATAAGGCTCTTCGACGCCGCCATTCAAAAAGAAGGTCACATGGGGGTATTTTTCGGTCTCGGCGAGGCGAAACTGGCTCTTGCCCTGGGCCGAGACCCAAGCGCCCAGGGTGTTGACGATCTGGCGTTTGGGGAAAACCGTCGCGAGATAGGCGCTGTGCGCCTTGGAATATTCGACCATGCCGAGCTTCGCGGCGAGTTCGGGCCGCGCGCCGGTTTCGAAAGCGTCGAAGGCCGGGTCGCAAAGCGCGGCGAGAATTTCGCGCGCCCGGTCCGCGCGGAAATTGAGGCAAAAGAGGCCGTCGCCCGCGCGCATGCCCGCGTAACCCCCGATGATCGTGGGCAGGATGAATTCATCACTCGCGCCTGCCCCATAGCTCTGCGCGACAGCCGCGCTTGCGTCTGGTGCGGCCTCTCCGTTGCCCTGAACAATGGCCGCATAAGCCTTTTCGACCCGTTCCCATCGGTTATCGCGATCCAGAGCGTAGAACCGCCCGATCACCGTGGCCACCTTTGCGCCGTCTGGCAGCTTTTCTTCGAGCTCCGCCACAAACCGGTCAGCCGTCTGAGGCCCGACATCGCGGCCATCGGTGATCGCATGGAGCATCACGGGAACGCCGAGTGAAACAAGATGCTGCGCCGTCGCAAGAACATGGCTCAGATGGCCATGGACACCGCCATCAGAGATAACGCCCATCAGATGCGCGGCCCCGCCGCTTTCCTTCAGCGTCTTGGAAAAAGCCAAAAGCGCGTCATTGTCGAAAAAGCTGCCGTCTTCGATGGCCAGATCGATCTGGCCGAGATCCATCGCCACCACACGGCCCGCGCCGATATTGGTGTGGCCGACCTCGGAGTTGCCCATCTGCCCCGTGGGGAGCCCCGCATCAGGCCCGTGGGTGATGAGCCGGGCCGACGGGCAGGTCAGGCGCAAGGTTTCGAAAGTGGGCGTATTGGCCAGCGCTGGCGCGTTGGCCGATTTATCTGCGCTCTCGCCCCAACCATCCAGGATGCACAAAAGAACGGGAGCGTTGGGTTTCGGCGTCATGGGCATGAGGTCTATCAAAGCGGGCAGGCGCGTCTACCGCAGATTGCTTTCATGCGCGGCAACTCACCCGTATTTGGCAAGAACGCGTTGCCCCTCCTTCGCTTCCGGACGGTTGTTTGATTGCGCAAATCCCTCCTGTATCTGCGGCGGCAAAGGGCCCAGCTCGGAAAGCGTAGCCGTCTTTGCCCAATCCTTGGGGAGCAGCATTATCATGTCTTTCCAGATCTTCTTTTTCGCTTTCGTGGGTTGGCCGAGGAGTTCGAACATGTTCGAGAAAAGCATTAAGGTCATCGCTTCATACTCGGCCTTCTTGAGCTTTTGATACGGTCCCGCGACGAATTTCGGCGGGAAGATCTTCCGCGTGACCATGCCCTCGGCGGTTTTCACGCGTTCGGTATCCACGAAGGAGCCGCACATCCCCACGGTGTAAGCACCCCATTCGAGCGCCACGGGCAAGCCGATGATGAAATCTGCCTTGACCCCTTTGTTGACGGCTGTGAGGCGAAAGAAATTGTAGACCCGCCAATAGCCGAAAACCTGGCGCTTATCCTTGTTGATCATGGTTTTGAGAATGTCGACGGGCGGTTTTGCCGTCGCGGTGCCCAACGCGTCAACGAGCAGCTTGTTGAGCGCCTTGAGAGATTTAGCGCCCATATAGCGCTGAAGAAGCCGCGCCTGCCGCAAGGCTCCTTTCGGGTTTGGCTTGCCCGCCTGGGTATAGCCCCAAAAGAGAACCAGCGGTTCAAGCGTAATCTCCTTGGGGAATTTGAGCGCTTTCCCGGGCTCCGAGCAGGAATAGACCTCGACGTCATAAAACGATTGTTTGAGCGCCTTTGGGTCTTGCCGAACCATGCCTGACAGCTTCTTGGGATTGAGCCGGGCGAGCTTAAACTTGCGTCCTTTGAGTGTGATCATTTGAGAAAATGTCCTGTTTCCTGGCCGGGTCCTTCACCGGCTGCTTGTCAAACCGCGTCGGATTATCCGTACGTGCCGAGGATCCGCACGCCCTCTTTGGCGATAGGTCGGGCCGCAGCCTGACTTGGGCCTTGGCTGGGTTGCGAAGCGGGGGGGTGTCTTGGTTGGTTGGGGCCAAGCGGGGCTGCGGCCTCCTGCTTGGCAAGCCGCTTCCAGAGCGCGTTGGCGGAGATAACCGGCGCGCCGATCCCGTTCGCCGGCACGTTCCTGTATTCCGCGCTCGTGAACGTCTCGTAGGGGCCTCTCACAAATTGCGGGCTGCGATAAAACACCCGCTTCATGCCCTCATCGGTCTTGATCATTTCTTCGGACACGTACTTGCCGCACATCCCTACGCGGTAAAGGCCCCAGCCCAATGCGAGGGGCAGCCCCAGAATGAAACGCGCGCGCCCTTGCGCTTGACCACTATAATACCGGTATACGCGCCAATACCCGATCACCTCCTTGGCGTCTTCGTCGATCTGCCCAAGGATCTTTGCCTTCGGCACTTTGGATTTGGCCTTGCCGAGCGCTTTGAGAAACAAGGCGTCAATCGCTTTGTAGCTTTTGACACCGAGAGACGTCTTGAGCGCGTCGGCCTGTTCGCGCGCGCCCTTAGGGTCGGGCTTGCCATCCGCGCCAAAGCTCCAAAACGCGATCAACGGTTCCAGAGTGATCTCATCGGGCAGATTTGGCTTTTTGTCAGGGGTTTTGCAGGCATAGACATCAATATCAAAGAAAGTCTGCTTGAGCGTCTTGGGATCGCGCTTGACCATTTGCCGGAGCTTGGGGCCCGGGAATGTCTTGAGCGTGAGGCGTCTGCCGTTGATCACGATCATAGCGTCATTTTTCTCCCGATTGGCCCTGCTGAAAGGGTCAGTTTCGGTGATAGGGGGTGCCAGCGAGTATGGATGCGGCGCGGTAAAGCTGTTCGGTCAGCATGACCCGGGCGAGCATATGTGGCCAGACCATTTTGCCGAAGCTCAGGATAAAGTCAGCGTTTGATGTGAATTCGGGAAGAAGGCCATCTGCACCGCCCAGGATGAAGGCGATGTCCTGACGTCCGGTATCGCGCCAGCGAGCGAGTTGGGCGGCGAATTCGGGGGAGGAAAGCGCGCGCCCCCGTTCATCGAGCGCACAGATAAGCGCGCCTTTCGGTAGCGCGCGCGCGAGGGCGTCGGCTTCTTCTGCGCGAGTTCCGCCTTTTCGCGCTTCGACCTCGATCACTGAAAGCTGCGAGAGACCACAGGGGCGACCGACGCGCTCAAAACGTCGCGCATAGTCATCGCTTAAATCGCGCTCTGGGCCGGATTTGAGGCGACCGACAGCGCAGATATGGACGCGCATCAGACGCTCGAGGCGGCCTCGTTCTGGCTGAGCCACATCTTTTCGAGTTGGTAAAACTCGCGGACCTCGGGCCGGAAGATGTGAACGATGACATCGCCAGCATCGATCAGAACCCAATCGCCGGCGCTTTTGCCTTCCACGCGCGACAGGATGCCCAGCTCTTGTTTGAGCTTCTCCATCAGCTTTTCAGCCAGCGCCGAGACCTGGCGCGTCGAGCGGCCAGACGCCAC
>JBCCTH010000064.1:0-13437 GCA_039198835.1 Pseudomonadota bacterium
CTTCATGAACTACGTGATGCCGCTCCAGATCGGCGCGCGCGATGTAGCCTTCCCCTTCCTCAACAATTTCAGCTTCTGGCTCACCGTCTCGGGCGCCATCCTGATCATGATCTCGCTTTTTGTGGGAGAGTTTGCGGCTGTTGGCTGGCTCGCCTATCCGCCGCTCTCAGGGCTCACATTCTCACCGGGCGTCGGGATGGATTACTACCTTTGGGCGCTCAACATTGCGGGGATCGGAACGACGCTTTCGGGCATCAACCTGATTGTGACCATCGTGAAGATGCGCTGCCCGGGGATGACCTGGATGCGCATGCCGATCTTTACCTGGACGACGCTGATCACCAACATCCTGATCGTGGCGACCTTCCCGGTGCTGACGGTGACGCTCGCCCTCCTGACCGGCGATCGCTATCTGGGGACGAACTTCTTCACCTCCGATCTCGGCGGCAATCCGATGATGTATGTCAACCTGATCTGGATCTGGGGCCACCCGGAGGTCTACATCCTCACGCTGCCGATTTTCGGCATCTTCTCGGAGATCGTGCCGACCTTTTCGGGCAAGCGGCTCTTCGGCTACACCTCGATGGTCTACGCGACCGCCGTCATCATGATCCTGAGCTACATCGTGTGGCTCCACCACTTTTTCACCATGGGGGCCGGCGCGGATGTGAACTCGTTCTTCGGGATCACGACGATGATCATCTCGATCCCCACGGGGGCGAAGATCTTCAACTGGCTCTTTACGATGTATAAGGGGCGCATCCGCTTTGAGCTGCCGATGATGTGGGTTGTGGCCTTCCTCCTCACCTTCGTGGTGGGCGGGATGACCGGTGTTCTCCTCGCGATCCCGCCGGCGGATTATGTGCTCCACAACTCGCTCTTCCTTGTGGCGCACTTCCATAACGTCATCATCGGGGGCGTGGTCTTCGGCATTTTCGCGGGCATCAACTATTGGTGGCCCAAAGCGTTCGGCTTCCACCTCGATCGCACCTGGGGCCTTGTGAGCTTTTGGGGCTGGGTCGTGGGGTTCTACTTCGCGTTCATGCCGCTTTATGTGCTGGGCCTGATGGGCGTGACGCGCCGCTTGTCGCAGTTCGAAGACACGATCTATGCGGGCTATTTCATCACGGCGGCTGTGGGCGTGGCGCTCATCGCGGTGGGGGTTCTTGCGTTTATCATTCAGATCTATGTCTCGATCAAAAATCGCGAGCAGCTCAGGGACGAAACCGGCGATCCCTGGGGCGGGCGCACGCTTGAATGGTCAACGTCCTCGCCGCCACCTTACTATAACTTCGCCTTCACCCCCCGCGTTTACCGGCGCGATGCATGGGAGCACATGAAAGAGAACGGATATGCGCGCAAATCAGACGGGTTCGCCCCGATCCACATGCCGCGCTACACGGCAACGGGGATCGTGATCTCCGGCCTCTGGACTGTGATGGGCTTTGCTTTGATCTGGCACATCTGGTGGCTGGCGGCGGCGAGCGCGGTGGCCTCGCTCGTCTACGGGATCGCGCACACCTTCAACTATAACCGCGATTACTATGTGCCGACCGAGGAAGTCGCCGAGATCGAAGGCGCGCGCAACGCGCAGGTCGAGGCGTTTGGCAATGTGCGAGCAGCTCAATGACCGATGCAACCAATGATCCAACGGTGAGTGGCGCACCAAGGCTCGCCACCACAACGGATGCGCCGATCTATGATTGGCACGTTGTCGAAGATGCGCATTCGGATGACGGCGCGCATACGCATCATGAAACCGGAACGATGCTCGGCTTCTGGATCTATCTGATGTCGGATTGCCTTCTCTTTGGCATCCTCTTCGCGGTTCACGCCGTCTTGGGCCAGAACTATGCCGCGGGCCCGGCCCCATCTGACCTCTTCGAGATCGAGATGATCCTCCTGGCGACGTTCATGTTGCTTTTCTCGTCGATCACTTACGGTTTCGCCATGATCCAGATGCAGAACGGATCGAAAAACGGGACGATGGGATGGCTCGTGATCACGGGCGTCTTCGGCCTCGCCTTCCTCGGCCTCTCTATCGCTGAGTTCGAACATCTCTGGCATATCGGGGCCACGCCGATGGCCTCGGCCTTCCTTTCATCCTTCTGGTTCCTTGTGGGCACGCACGGGCTCCATGTCGCGGCGGGCGCGATCTGGCTCTGCGTTCTACTGGCCCAGATCCAGACCCACGGTCTGACCCATGAAAACAAGCGTCGCGTGATGTGTCTTTCGCTTTTCTGGCACTTCCTCGATCTCATCTGGATCGCGGTTTTCAGCTTCGTTTATCTCGCGGGGTACATCCTATGAGCGATCAACACGCCCATGAGAGCGGCCACCATGAAAGCACCTATCGGGGCTATATGATCGGCTTTGGCCTTTCGGTTTTGCTCACCGTCATTCCTTTCGGGATCGTGATGTTCGATTGGCTGGAGGGCTCGGTGGGCTGGGCCATTGCGATCATCTTCCTTCTCGGCGGCGCGCAGATCATGGTGCATGTCTACTATTTCTTGCATGTGACGCTGGGCAATGAAGATGGCTGGCAGGCGATGTCACTGGCCTTCACGGCTGTCCTTTTGGTCATCATCCTCGCGGGCTCGATCTGGGTCATGTTTCATCTCGAAGAAAACATGATGCCCGCCCACGACCTCATCGAGCGGGTCGAACAGCTGCCATGAGCCGCCCGCTCTGGGTGGATGCGATCATCCTGAGCCTGGCGTTCGTGATCTTCGTCACGATGATCGGGCTCGGGAACTGGCAAATCCGCCGTCTCGCCTGGAAGGTCGATCTGATCGAAGCCGTCGAGGCGCGCGCTTTCGCCGAAGAGGTGCCCGCGCCACGCGGCCCTGTGACCGAGAGCGATGATGAATACATGCGCGTGGAAATCACAGGGCGCTTTCTCTACGACGCAACGCGCCGTGTGAAAGCGGTGACCGATCTGGGGCTTGGCAACTGGCTTTTGACACCGCTCGATACGGGCGACCGCTTCGTCTGGGTCAATCGCGGGTTTATCCCGCAAAACTTCACTGGCGTGCTGGAAGAGCCAGGTGGCCCGCTGCGCGTCACCGGGCTTCTGAGGATCACAGAGCCTGTGGGGACGCTCCTTGAGCGCAATGATCCGGCCAATGAGCGCTGGGTGGCGCGCGATGTGGCTGTGCTTTCGGAGCGCGCGGGGCTCAAGGCCGAGGCCTACTTCATAGATGCCGATCATCTCGGGCCTCCAGGCGCTTTCCCGCGCGGCGGGCTGACGATCCTGACCTTTCGCAATACGCATCTGAGCTACGCGCTCACGTGGTATGCCATGGCGCTCCTTTTCGCGGGGGCCATGGCCTGGGTTATCCGAGATCGGGCCCTGGCGCGCAGAAAAGGCCCGCGGCTCGTTTATAAGGAATGATCGAACGGCGCGATGAGCGCGGCCTGTGGGAAGAGCGCGGCCACGTCAGCGGCCGCGTCTTCAAGGAAGATCAGCTTCACATTCGCGCCTGCATCCATCGTGGCATAAGCTTTGAGGCCTGTCGCGCGGGCCTCCCAGAGGGTTGAGAGAACCTCCCAAGACACCGGCTTGAGATAACAAAGCGCGGGCCGCGCGGCGAGCATAGTGGCGTGCATAGCGAGCGCATTGGCCTCGGCCAACTCACCCAAGCGATCAAAATCCTGCGCCTCGATCGCGGCTTCGATGGCGGCGCAATCGGCCTCTGCGAGATCTGGCCAGCGCGAGAAAAGCGGGGATGTCTCGGTTGTATGGGCCATCCCGTCGCGCGAGGATTTGCTCTTTGGACCGGTATCGACCGGGATGATCGCAATTCTGAACGCGGGCCAGCGCAGATCGAGCGGATGCGCGAAGCTATCGCTTCCATCCGAGCGTGCGCCGCGGTCCCAGCGCACGAAGCCGTGCCAGAACGAGCGCGTGGCACTGCCCGAGCCGAACCGCGCAAAAAGCGAAAGCACGCTCACGGGAAGCCCAAGCGCGAAAGCGGCATCAAGCGCCTGTGTCAGCGCAGCAAACCCACTTGCCGATGACGCAAGGCCCGCGGCTGTGGGAATGCTGTTTTCGGTTTCGATCCTGAGGGGGAGCGCCTGACCGCGGCGGAACCTTTCCACATGGGCCCAGACCTTCCTCGCGAACGCCCCTCCGGCGAGCGGCTCCCCGTTGAAGACGAGGGCGTCCTTCTCGGCCGGGGTGACCCGCGTGGTTGTGCCCCAATCCCCAAGCGAGATTGATAGAGACGAGTTGAGCGGGAGGTTCAAGGCAGCATCGCGCTTGCCCCAATATTTCGAGAGAGCGATGTTTGAGGGCGCATAGGCGCTGGCGGCGACGGGCGCTTTCAACACCTTGGGCAAGTGCGCTTCAAAGACGTCACGCATCGATCAAAAGCCCTTTCTGGGCCAAGGGCGCTGGTGCGAAGCCGGGCGGCCTGGCCCCGAACGCCAAGACGCAATCCCCGAGCCCGGAGCCCGAGATCTTGGCCGCGTCTGCCCCGCCCGCCCTGGCCTCTTCAACGAGCGCGTCCAGTGCGGGCTCGGAAACACCGAGGCGCGCCATCAATATCTGATATCCATCAAGCGCGCGGGCAAATGCCGCCCTCTCATGGCGCTGAGCCGCGTCACACGCGAAAGCGCTCAGCTCAGCCATTTCGCGATAGAGCGTTTCATATCTCTGGGGCTGCGCGGCGGCAGCGCGGGCGACCTTCTCCAAGACCTCGCCCGTCGGGGTTTTGTAGCCGACATATTTGAGCGAAAGCTCATACGGCCAAGGCACGGGCGAGAGATGGGCGGGCGCGCCCGCCTCCCCCAATTGATAGCGCACAACCCCACCCCGGAAGGACGCAGCAAGATCGGCCCCGCTGCCGCGCCCCTGGATGGCGCGCACGATGCCCAGCGCGCAGCTATGCACATCGATGGGCCGCTCATAGAGCCGCGCGAATGCGCCGAGGGCCGCGATTGTGATGGCCGCCGAGGAGCCAAGGCCGAGCGTCGGATCGATGTCTGATTGCGTTTTGACGTCAACGCCGTGTTCTGGCTCGAAGGCCTTCAGGGCGGCCGCTAAAAAGCGGTAGGGCCCCGCGACGCGCAAGTCATCGAGCGAGGTTTCCAATGGGCTGGCAATCTCCGAGGTGAACACGACCTGGCGGTCGGCGCGCTTTTTGACCGTGACGCGCGCCCTTTGATCAATGGCCGCGACAAGCGCAGGGGCCCCTTGGACAACGGCATGCTCCCCGATGATCATGACAGATCCGGGCGCCGAGGCGGTCACACTCATTGAGCGCTGATGGCCGGGCTCGGGGCCGCGATGGCGGGGGCCTCGCCCGCCAGAAGATGCGCGCCCGCCATCGAGATGCGCAGCCTCTCCCAGCGGCGCTCGGGGTAGCTTTCCATCAGCGTGGCCATGGCCGCCGCATCTGGCTGGTAGACCAGCATCACGCCCGCATGCTCGCCACGGACCGCCCCCGCGCCAGATACTTTCGCCGCGCCGCCCATCGCCTCCACGGCATCGGCAAAGCGATCGGCGGCATGGGGGACAACCCCGATCCGATTCAGAAGCGTCTGATTCTCACGGATGATCTCGCGGGGGTCCTGATCTTCGGCGATGATCTGCGTGAAGGCTTCCGTGCAGGCTTCGAATTCGCGCCAAAGCGCGTGATCACCGCTGTGCTCTTCGCGCACCTTGGCCACACATTCGCCCGTCTTGGAAAGAGGTGTTCCCAACTGGACCCAATACCAGCCTTGCGCCTGGGCCAGCGAATGCTGAGCGCTCAATGCCTGCGGGGTGACACGATCGCCTTGAACGCGATTGAGCCCGCCGAAGACAACCGCCGACGCATCGATGGCGCTGCCCTTGCCATGCTGCAACCGCTCGCAGAAGCGCACTTTCTCAAACCGGTCTTCGGTCGATTGGGGGCTGCCAAGGAGATGCTCATAGAGAACGATTGTCGCCGCAACGACAGCGGCCGACGAGCCCATGCCCGCGCCCAGCGGCATATCTGTGCGGCTTGAAAGCTGGCCCGGAACCGGAAGCCCCAGACCCGAGGAGCGGCCCGGCATCGGGATCATGGGGAGAAGCGATGTGAGGGTGTAGATCGCGAGATCATCGGGCCGTTGCAGGATCTTCTGCACCGGCATCTCACCGCGCAGGAATTGATCGAAACGCCGATCAAGCCCTTCGCGGAAGCTCTTGAGCGCTTCGAACGGGTAAAACGCCGAGGGGCTCAGGCTCTCAAAAGCCGTGAAAAGCCCGCCTGTCTTGTGAAGCGGCGTAAACCACACCTCTGTAAAGTGCTGCACCGCAACAGCGAGGGCCGGCGCGCCATAGACAACTGAATGCTCTCCCGAGAGGATGAGCTTTCCCGGCGCGCGCGCGCCCTGACCGTGGCGGCCGCTGTCAGACTGCTTCGTAGTGTCGTTTATGCTCATGTATCCGAGCTAACCGATAACGACCGCGCGCAACCTGCGCCATAACCGCCTCCGAGCCATCAACCGGGTCGGGCGCATGGCGGAAGGCGAGATATTCATCATAGGAAAGCGCCACGCGGTCTTCGAGAATTTGCCGGTGATGGGCGACCATCAAATGATCGCGGTAGCCCGGCTGCACGACCGCCGAAAAGAACTCAGCCACCGCGCCGGAGCCATAGGAGAACATCCCCACGGGGCGCCCTGTGAGATCAACTTGCGCGTTTTCAAGCATCGAAACGAGCGAGAGATAAAGCGAAGCGGCGTAGCAATTGCCCACTTCGCGGTTATAGACCATCCCCGCCTCGATCAGGTTGGCATCATTTTGCGCCTGGTTGAGCTTGGACAGATGGGTATGCGCCTTGGCCCCCATCCGCGTGAAGGGGATATGATAGCAAAACTGCGCCATTTCATTGAACGCGCGCCCGCCCTGGGCCACGTAATCCTGCCAGGCATGGGCGAGGGAATGGAGATATTTGACCGTTGAATACTTGCCATCGACGAGCGGTGTCTTGCGGTAATTGGGCCGCCAGAAATCCATGATATCTTCGGAATGGCATCCGGTGGCAATATCGAGCTCGAGCACGCGGGGATCGGCGGAAACGAGCATCGCCACCGCGCCGCAGCCCTGCGTGGCCTCGGCGGGGCTATCGACATCGTAACGGCTCACATCTGATGCAATAACAAGGACCTTGCGATCAGGTTTGCGCGCCACATGACCCGCCGCGAGCTGGAGGCCAGCCGTGCCGGAATAACAGGCGTGTTTGAGTTCGACGACGCGCACATTCGAGGGCAGATCAAGGAGGCGATGCACATAGACGCCCGCCGCCTTTGACTGATCGATCCCGGTCTCTGTCGCGAAAAGGACGGTGTCGATCTTCTCAGCATCTTCGGCCGTGACGATGGCGCGGGCAGCTTCGGCGGCCATCGTCACAACATCTTCGTCATGGGCGGGCAGCGCGATTTTGTTTTGACCGATCCCGCGCGAAAATTTCGCCGGGTCCTGGCCGTGGCGCTCCGCGAGCGTGTCCAAAGACATGTAATGCTGCGGGACATAGAAGCTGAGCTTATCGATACCGATTTTGGTCATGGCGATGGCTCCTCCCTTAGCCGCGCTCCATCTTGAAATGGGTGCGCATGAGTTCGCCTGGGTTGGTCTGGGCGGCCAAAAGCGAGAGCTCGCCGCACAGCACTGTGGCCGCGCACATCACAGCGAGGCGGCGCGCATTCTCCCCGGGCGCGCGATCTTCCTTGCAGCCCATCCGCGTCAGGTTCGCTTCAACGACCTCATTGCCTTTGCCCGAGCCCACAGAGCCCATGATCAGGTTTGGCAGGGTGCAGGAAAAATAGAGGCTCTCCGGGCGGGCCTCGACATGGTTCATGCCCTGGCTGCCTTCGATGATGTTGGCCGCGTCCTGACCGGTGGCGAGATAGAAGGCGAGGAGCATGTTGGCGTAATGCGCATTCGCCGAGCGCAGGGAGCCTGCGATGATCCCGCCGATCAGGTTCTTTTCGGTGTTCAGTTGGGCCATCTTTTCAGGCGTCGTGCGCAGGGTGTTTTCGCAAATCTCACGCGGGATCTCGATCTCTGCGACGACATACTTGCCCCGCCCGTGAAGGCCGTTGACGGCGCTGACTTTCTTGTCGGTGCAGAAATTTCCTGAAATCGATGAATATTCGAGCTGCGGATATTCCTGGAGGAGCCAGGCCATCATGGCGTCAGCGGCCCCCGTGACCATGTTGTGGCCCGATGCATCGCCGGTCTGGCATTCAAAGCGGATGAAGAGCAGGTTGCCGACGATCTGCCGGTTCATTTCGATGAGCTTGGCAAAGCGCGAGGTCGTGGCGATGACGGCTTGCAGTTCGTCTTCGCGCGCCTCGATCGATTGCCAGACTGAGAAGGCCTCGGCGGCATTTTCAGCGCGCAAGATGATCGAGCGCGTCATGCGCTCATCAACGAGCGTGCAGCGAATCCCGCCTTCGCATTTGCGGCTCACCCGCGCACCGCGCCCGGTGGAGGGCCAGAGCGGTGTCTCATAGGTCGCCATGGGAACGGTGACCTGTTCGTTGACGACGTTACCTGATATTTCAATCGGGCCGACCCATTGCGTGGGAATAGGTGTCAACTCTTGCGTATGTTGCTTCATTCATAGCCTCCAGGCGGCGGACAGCGTGCGGACGGCCCGGCATGGGCCCAGTGTAAACTTGATCTGACACTTACTGTCCAGACAAATTTACATCAGCTCCCGGCCGCGCTTTCGATATCTATACGGCCTTGTGCGCGATGCGGACCTGTCTTGAGCCAAGCCATTTCGCCGCAGCCATGACACGGTGCTGACCATTAAAGCGCCGCGAAGGCAAGCGCCGTGACGCGCGCGTGCAGAGCCGGCGAAATCAATTGTCACGCCACTTTCCGGGGCGCCAGATATGGCGCAGGCGCGGGGCAAGACCGCGGGAATAGTCACGCATCTCTCCCCGCGGCGGGCGTCGGACTGGGGGTTTCACACCCCCAGACCCCCGTGGAGTTTTTTTTGGAAAAATGAAGGGCGGGGCTTGTTCGCTTGCCTTTGACATCAAATGGTTGGGCCAGAGTGGGGACGGCGAAAGATGAGACGCCGTCTGGATTGATAGGCCTCGCGCGCCCAGCGAAGGGCGGGGACAGTCCTGTCTTCATTTTCCGTAAAAACGCTCGTCCCTTTGCCCGGCAGCGGGTTTGACCCGCGAGAGGGGAGGCCGCGCTTTCAGCGGGGGGCGAGACAGGCGCCAAGAAGATCATCGCCTCAGAGCCAGGCGGCCCAGGTGGTGTGGGGGCGGGGATTGGCGTTTGCGCCTTGGGGCATGAGAACTTTCAGTCTCGAGCCAGCCCGATCTTTCTTCATCCTTGCGACCAATGGCCAACAGCACTTTGGGGCTGTGGGAAGGGAAGAAGACCATGGCTGCGACGGTAAGGGGCGCGGGACGCTACGCCAAACGGCTCAAAAACGCGTCAGCCGCGGCGAGATGACCATCGCGTTTGGCAGGGTCCATCCGCTCTGCTGTGCGCACCATCATAGCCCAGCGCGGGTTGCCGCCGAGCTCTTCGCGATGCCGCCAGATGAAGCGCCAATAGAGGCCATCCCAGGCGGTGGCCCAATCCCCCTGCTTCCAGTTCGACATCTTCTTGATGTAGTTCGAGCCGCTGAAATAGGGCTTCGTCGTGATAAGCCCGCCATCGGCATGCTGGCTCATCGCATAGGTATTGGGGACCATGACCCAATCATAGCTGTCGATGAACATTTCCATGAACCAGCGATAGACGTCATCCGGGTCGATCTCACACAGGAACATGAACCCGCCCAGCACCATGAGCCGCTCGATATGGTGGCAATAGCCGGTCTTGAGAACGCGCTGGATCGCGTCATCGATAGGGTCGATGCCGGTTGTCCCGTCATAGAAGCTCGCGGGCATCTTGCGGGTGTGGCCCCAATGGTTGGTGGTGCGCATTTTCACGTGGAGATCTTCGTATGTCGCGCGCATGAATTCGCGCCACCCGATGATCTGGCGCACAAAGCCCTCGAGCGAGTTGAGCGGGATCTCATGATCGCGCGCATGGGCAAGCGTTTCATCGAGCACTTGGCGCGGGGTCAAAAGACCGGTGTTGAGCATGGGCGTCAGCACACCGTGCCAAAGCCAGCTTTCGCCTTTGACGATGGCGTCTTCATAATCGCCAAACCGGGCGAAGCGCTCTTTGAGAAAGCTTTGCAGCCAGGAGGCGGCTTCATCATGGCTCGTTGGGTAAATGAGGCTCGCGATCTCGCCATACGCCTCTGGGAATTCAGCCTCGACGCTCTCGCGCGCGGCGAGATCGGCCGCGTGGCGATTGATGGCCGGGAGCGCGGGCAATGCGTTCAGGAGCTTTGCAGGCACCTTTTTGCGGTTGTCTTCGTCAAAGCTCCATTGGCCGCCTTCCGGCGCGTCCCCCTTCATCAACACATCAAGGCGGCGGCGCTGCGACTTGTAATATTCCGCCATGAACCACTTCTTCTTGCCGGCCTTATAGGCGGCGTTCTCATCGGCGGTGTTCAGAAAGCCAGGGCTGGGCAGGATGTGGCGCTCGATGCCCGCCGCGTCGCAAGCCCGCGTCAGGCGCTTTGACAGGGCATGATCCACCGGATCACAGCAGAGAACCTCTTTGATGCCTGCTTGCGCCAATTCTGCGAGCAGGCCTTTGAGGAGGTGGCGATCGCGCCGGTAGGGAATGGTTCTGACGGAGAGACCGCGCTCTTTGAGGGTCGCGGCATAGCGGGCCATGGTGGCACGGTGAAACCAGAGCTTTTGCTTGTGCAAACGCGCGGGATATTGCGGATCGCTGAAAAAGAGCGGCTCTTCGACGAGCACAATCTCGCCCGGCGAAAGATCAAAGCCGGGATGCTCTTCAAACAGCTGATTGGGGAAGATGAGCAGAACTTGGGCCAAGGGGCAGCCTCGCGCGATGTGAGAGCCGCGACATAACTCAATTCATCTTTTTCGCCAGTTTAACAGGCACTTTTCCCCTTGCTCATTCGTGTGAGGCGCAGGACGCCTTAATTGTTGACAGCGCGTCAATCGCCTTTAGGTTGAAGTCCTAACGTCGGGAAGTCCGCAATGACCGACCATTTCAAAAGCGCAGATAGAGAAGACATTCTCGCGCGAAAAATCGCAGAACTCGAATACCGGCTGGCCACCGACGGCCTGACCGGAGCCCGCTCGCGCGACTATTTCAATGCGCGCTACAATGAATTCGCGCAGATTTCAGGCGCGCTTTTTTTCATCGATCTCGACAACTTCAAAAGCGTTAACGATCATTATGGCCATTCGATGGGCGATCAGCTTCTCAGAGAGACGGTGGTGCGGCTTAACGCCAAGCTTACGGGCGATGAATTTGTGGCGAGGCTCGGCGGCGACGAGTTTGTCATTCTCTCCAAGCGCAAGCACGCGCTGGAGATAGAAGCGCTGGGCGACGATGTGTTGGCCGCATGCATGGCCGCTGAGCTGCGGGTCGGTGAGCTCGTTGTGCGGCGCGGTGGCTCTGTTGGGTGTGTGCGGCTGAGCCCGAGCCTCGAAGTTCACGGCGCGATTGATCTCGGCGATACCGCGATGCGATGCGCCAAGAGCCTGGGGAAAAATCGGGTGCATCATCTCAGTGTCGATTACACCGGGCGCGCGATGCTCAAGCCCAGCGTCGATGAGTTGCGCCTGGGTCTTTCGCGCTCGGAAGTGGGGTATTTTCTCCAGCCGATCGTGGCTTGCGCGACCGGGGAGATCGCCGGATATGAAGCGCTGTTGCGTTGGGAGCGGCCCGACGGGCAGATCCTGGCGCCCGCGCAGTTCCTTGAGACGATGACAGAGGCCTATTCCGCCGATGCGCGTCCACCGCTCGAATTCGCGCGCGAAGCGACAGAGTGGGTGACGATGGAGAAAGGCCGCTTCTGTTGCTTCAATGTGTCTATGGCGTTCCTCGAAAAGATTGCCGGAGGCTCTGACGAATGGGTCACCGAGATCATCGGCAACTCGCCGCGCGAGCAGATCGTTTTTGAGATCACCGAGACGGCGATGAACACCGAGGTCGAGGCGGTTGCCCGCACGGTCGACAGGTTACGGAAAAGCGGGGTCCGGATTGCGCTCGATGATTTTGGCGTGGGTGCGTCAAATCTCGAACGTCTCCAGACGATGCAGGTTGATTTTGTAAAGATCGACCGACGCTTTATGCGCGGGGCCGACACAACCAAGAAGAGCCGGGATATCCTCGACGGCATGATCAAGCTTGCCCATAACGCGGGCGCGACAATCGTCGTTGAGGGGATAGAGGAAGCCGAACAGCTTGAGCTCGCCCGTGAACTGGGCGCGGAACTCGCGCAAGGCTTTTACCTTGGCAAACCAGAGCCCTATCAGCGACGCTGAAACGAAAAAGCGGCCCGCTAGAGCATCGTCCATTTAATCTTCAACATATCCAGCGGCCTTGAAGAGTTTTCGGCACTCTGTTGGCGGGAATAGGTCACAGGTTTGGGCGACGGATTGGAACAAGGTATCGAATGTGCGGGCCTTGAGCCTTCGCAGGTGTGCTTTGAGTTTCGAGTACGCCATCTCAATCGGGTTCAAATCGGGTGAGTACGGCGGCAGGAAGAGCAGCCAGCTGCCCTGTGCCTTCAGGAGTTCCTGCGCCTGGGCCGATTTGTGCGATGATAGGTTGTCGACGATCACCACATCGCCCGGCTGCAATGTTGGAGCCAGCTGGGTCTCGATGTAGAGGTCGAATGCGGCGCGGTTCATCGGGCCGTCCAGCACCCAGGGGGCGCTGAGTTCGTCGATCCGCAGGCCGGCGACGAAAGTCTGGGTGCGCCAGTGGCCGAAGGGTGCATCGGCTTCGAGCCGGGTGCCGCGTTCGGATCGGCCTCGCAGTCGGGTCATCTTGGTCGTGACAGCCGTTTCATCAATAAAGACCAGCCGGTGCGGCTCACGGCGCATCCTCGGCATCCGACGATGCTGCCACTCGTATCTGGCGGCGCGGACCCTTTTGCGCAGCCGCTCCGTCGCAATCAGCGATTTTTTTATATGTGAAGCCAAGGCGATGGATCAGATAGCGCGACAGCATGGCCGGTGTGGCGGTAAGGTCATGCTCCTGCTTCAAGGCCTCAGCGAGTTCCGGCATCGTGATGTCCGCTTCCGCCTCGACCCGCGACTTGAGCCAGCCCGAGACACTATCGAACTTGCTGCCAACAGGACGTCCCTGCGGCGCTGCCAATACACCACCGGTGCGCTTCTTACGCTGCATGATCCGTACTGCGCTTGCAGCCGATATCCGCAAGCGCCGCGCGGCTTCGTGGCAAGACAAGCCCTCATCTATCAATGCGACGACCCGCTCTCGAATATCTACTGATAGCGATTTGCCCATAATCCACCTCCATATATGGTGAATCACAAAAATGGCCCTGTGGGAATCCCGCCGATTCAGATTTCAAGGACGATGCTCTA
>JBCCTH010000065.1:0-13338 GCA_039198835.1 Pseudomonadota bacterium
CGCAGAGCCATCACGGCCCGGTCGATCATGTGATCGCCGCCGCGGGCCCTTCGGCCGGGGCCTCCTATCGGGCGATTGAAACCGGTTGGGCCGATGAGATCGCCGCCGTGAAGTGGCGCGGATTTGAGACGCTTCTGGCCGCCCTCGCCGCGCAGCCGCCGCTTAAAAGCGGTGTGCTGATCTCTTCATTGTCAACGGTGCTTGGGGGGCTCGGGCTTGCGTCTTATGCAGCCGCCAACGGCGCGGCTGAAGCGCTGGCACGGATGGCAGGCCCCGGCTGGTCGAGCCTCGCGCTCGACGGGTTGGGCGATGGAGAAGGGGGCCTCGCGCTGTCTTTAGCGGCGGCGCAGTGCGTTGATCTTCTGGCTCAGCCCACGGGCGATATCACCTATATGTCCGCGACACCGCTTGACGCGCGGCTCCGTAAATGGGTCACGCCAGCGATGGCCGAGAGGGCGGGCAAGGCTGAGCCCGCGCGGCGCGATGCGCCAGGGTCGCCCGGGTCGCTTGGGTCGCTTGGGCCCCAAGCGGTTGCACCGGCCGATTTGCGCGCCCTCAGCGGGCCTGCGCTCCGGGATGCTGTCGCCGAGATATGGGCGGATCTTCTTGGCGCGCCGGCGGACTCTCATGAAACGGATTTCTTCGCCGCCGGTGGCGACAGTCTGCTTCTTGTCCAGTTGCTGCCGCGCCTTTCGACCTTGTCGGATGTCGATGTGACGCTGAGCGAGATCATCGACGAGGCGACAATCGAGGGGATGGCCGCACTGTTAGAGCGCGCCGCCGAGCCCTCACCCGCCGACGAAGACGAGATGGAAGAGGGGGAATTGTGAGCCCCCCCTCCGTCAGCGACCTGCTTGAGCGCTTGCGCGCGGCGCGTGTCGACCTTTGGCTCGATGGCGCGGGGGCGCTGAAATTCAAGGCGCCCAAGGGCGCTCTGACACCGGCGCTCAGGGCGGAAATCGCGGAAAGGCGCGCTGCCGTGATCGCGGCGCTCGCCGCCTCTCGACCGGGGCATGCGCAAGCTTCCGAGGCAGACATCACCGCGCTCCTCTCACCCGGTCAATCCCGCTTTCTTATGATCGAGGAGCTCGCCGATGTGGGCTCGCTTCACACCATCGGCGGCGCGGTTCGGCTCATTGGTCACCATGATCTGGCGGCCCTGCAAACGGCCTGGACAGCGGTTCTTCAAGCCCATCCCGCGCTGCGCACGCGCTTTGAGCAGGGGCCCGAAGGCCCGGTGCAGCGCATTTCTCAAACGCCCCGCGCGGCGCTGCGCGTGCATTCTGCAAACATAAGCGAGGCCGAGGCGGAGCGCGCGTCCCGCGCCTTCACGGCGACGCGCATCGACCCTTTCGGGGCAAGCTGCGTGCATGGGGCGCTGTGGGTGCTCGGCCCCGAGCGCGCTTATCTTGCCGTCGCGCTGCATCACGCCGTGGGCGATGGCTGGTCAGTCGGCATTTTCCTCGAAGATCTCGCCTCAGCCTATGACACTGCCTGCGCAGAGGGGCGCGCCGCTTTGCCGCCGCGCGCGGGCTATCACGATCTGGGCTATGACGCGCAGAGCCCCCGCGAAGCGGAGAGGCGCGATTGGTGGCGCGCGCGCCTTGCGGGGCGGCCCCCTCACATTGATCTCATCGCAGATCATCCGCGCCCGGCCGTTCAATCCTTTCTGGGCGCGCAGCGTTCCGCAACGCTCTCACCCGAAGAGGCCCGGCGCGTTCGCGACACCGCGCGTGCGATGGGGATCAGCACATTCGCTTTGCTCTCAGCAACATTCGGCGCGCTCATCATGCGCCATGCCGGTGCCAGCGAGATGCTTCTTGGCGTCGGTGTGAGCGGGCGCGAGACGGCGCGGGCGGATCGCGTCATAGGCCCCTTCGTCAACACATTGCCTGTCCCGCTCGGCTGCGATTGGGGCAGGCCCGCCGCCGATTTTCTGCGCGCGTCCGCCGCTGAGTTGCGCGCGTGTCTGGCCCATCAAACGACGCCCTTCAATGTCATCGTCGAAGATCAGAAGCTCGCGCGCGACGTCTCGCGCCCGCCTCTGGTTCAGGTCTTGGTCACCGAGCAAATGGCGCAGGGTGGCGCAAGGCTCGGCGATCTTGACCTCGAGCCGCTCCACGCGCCCTCGCAGACTGCGCGCATGGATCTCTATCTTTCGCTCGAATGGGCCGAGGACGGCGCGCTGTGCGCCGAACTTGAATTCGCGCTTGCGCTCTTTGAGCCCGCGACAGCGGCCGCAATTCTCGACCAATTCATCGATGCGCTCTGCGCGATCGTCGAAGACGCCACGCGCCCGCTCTTTGAGGCGCTTCTTGGCCTGAAAAAGACCGGGTCGTCTCTCTCAGGCGCGCCGTTGCCTCAGACCGCGCTGGGCGGTCTGGCATCGCGGGCGCTCGCGATGGCGGAGGCGCATCCTGACAGGGTGGCGCTTTTGGTCGAAGAGACGCCGGGCAAACCGGACGACCTGCGCGAAGTGAGCTACCGGGGCCTCGCGGACGCCGCCGAAGACCTCGCGCTGCGCCTGTTTGAGCTGGGCATAAAAGAGGGCGATCTCGTCGCCATTGATATGCATCGCTCCTATGATTTCGTGGTGGCGACGCTGGCCGTTATCTTCGCGGGCGCGGCCTATCTGCCGCTCGACGCCGATCATCCGGACCCGCGCTGGCCTGATATGCTTGCGCGCGCGGGCGTGCGGCTCACTTTGCGCCACGGCGCGACGCGCGACAGGGCAGGGGGGCCGCCTTCGCTCTTTGTTGATCGCGAAGAGACGGTCGAGCGGCTCGCGGAGGCCGCTGACCGCGATCCTGTTTGGGCAAATGCCGCGCCGGGCGACGGGCCCACCTATGTGATGTTCACGAGCGGCTCCACCGGCGCGCCAAAGGCTGTTGCGGTGAGCGAGGGCGCGGTTTTACGCCTTGTTGATGGGGTCTCTGCCGCCGTGGCCCCGCCGGGGGCGGACATATCGCCTGGCGTGATGCTCATGGCGAGTTCAACAGGTTTCGATGCGGCCACTCTCGAGCTCTGGGTCCCGCTTTTGACTGGCGCGACCCTCGCCATGGCACCGCCCGGCCCGCAAGCCCCTGATGATCTCGCGGCGTTCTTGCGGCGCGCGCGCGTCGATACGGCTTGGTTTACCTCCGGGCTTTTCAACGCGCTTGTCGAGGCCGTGCCCGAGGCCCTCGCCGCGCTTGACACCATCATCGCGGGCGGTGACCGGCTGAGCGCTGCCCATGTTACCAAGCTCTTGGAGAGGATGCGCCCCGGCGCGCGGGTGATCAACGGCTTTGGTCCCACCGAGACAACGACCTTCGCGACGCTCCATCCCATGCGGGCCGGGCAGGGGCCGGGAGCGCCGATCATTCCGGCTTCAGTGCCGCTCGGGCAGCCGATTGGCGGGACGGAAATCAACATCCTCGATGCGGCTCTGCGCCCTGTGCCGCCCGGCGCTTTGGGCGAGATCGTCATCGGCGGCGCGGGGTTGGCCGCTGGCTATCTGGGAGATGCCGAACGAACCTCGGAGCGGTTTCGCGCGCTGCCGTACCGCGCCGGGCGTCACTACCTGACCGGCGATCTCGGCCGTATCGGCCCGGGTGGGGCGCTTGAATATCTCGGCCGCCGCGACGCGCAGATAAAGCTCAGAGGCTTTCGCATCGACCTGGCCGAAATCGAGGCGGCGCTTGCGGATGAACCCGCCATCGCCAGTGCTGCGGCGACGCTGATCGAGACAAACCACGGGAAAATTCTGGCGGCTTACGTTGTGCCCGAAAGCGGGCAAGCGCCGCGCGAGGCCGCGCTCCTTGAGGCGCTGGCGGCAAAGCTGCCCGATTACATGGTGCCAAACCGGATCATGGCACTCGGCGCGCTGCCCATCGGCAAAACCGGCAAGCTCGACCGAAGGCTCTTGCCCGCGCCCAAGGCGCGCCGCCAAGAGCCGGATCGCCCGCCCGAAGGCCCTGCTGAGACCGCGCTCGCGGAGATTTGGGCACAAGCTCTGGGCCTTGATCAAGCGAGCCTGGGGGCCAGTGACGGGTTTTTCAGCTTAGGCGGCGATAGCATTGTGGCGATGCAGGTGGCCCATCGTTTGAAAGCGCAGGGTTGGGCGTTGCGGCTCGTCGATCTTGTCCGCGCCCAACGCCTTGACCATGTCGCCCGCGCAATGACGCGCCTCGACGCTGCGCCCGCCCTTTTCGATGAACCGGGGCCTGTGCCACTCTCACCGATCCAGGCTGAGCTTTTGCCCGCCATCGGCGCAAAGGCACGTTTCGCGCAATCGGTTTGGCTGAGCTTGGCCACGTCACCCGAGACAGCAGCGCTTGAAGCGGCCCTGGCGACGCTGACAGCCCACCATCGCGGCCTGTCATTTGCGTTCGATCAAGGCCGGGCTGCGCTGGGCGCTCCGCGTGCGCCCGAGTTGCTCACATTCTCCGTTGGCACGCCGCCTGAAGAGATCGAGGCCCGCGTTATCGACGCGCTTGATCTCGCCCGTGGCGCAACCCTCGCGGCGGGCCGAGTTGGCGGCGATCTTTTCCTGGCCGGGCATCACGCTGTGACTGACATCGCCACATGGCGCTTCTTGCTGAGCGATCTGGCGCATCTTCTAGAAGAGCCTGACGCGCCGCTCGCCCCGGTGCCGAGCTGGCGGGGCTATCTGAGCGCTCTGAAAGACCGCGCGACGGCGCAGCGCCGAGATGCGGAGCGCTTACCACCGTCTGATGTGGCCTCGGTTCCGGCCGCTTTGCGCGATAGAATTGCGCATGCCACGCGGGCCGATCTCGCGGCAGGGTCAGGCCAGGTGGCGGGCGACGAGCTTGAAGGGCTTCTGGGCGTGCTCGCGCGCCATCCCGCGCTGCGGCTCGAAGATGCGCTGACGGCGGGCCTGTCAGCGGTTCTGCAAGCGCGCGTTGGCGCGGCCGGACGCCGAATTGATCTCGAACGCCATGGGCGCGATATCCCGGGCGTTGATGCGCTCGGGCTCGCCGGATGGTGTACGCTCTTTTGTCCGCTGCTTCTTGATAAAGGCCAAGCCGCCACGGGGGCCGCCCTTTTTGCCGCGGCCTCTGTGCGGCGCGCGATGCCCGATGAGGGTAAGCTCTGGCTCGCGTGGAAATGGAGTTCAGAAGATGACGCGACGCGCGCCCGCGCCCGCGCTGTCCCGCCCGCGCTTGCGCTCGTTAATCTGCAACGCAGCGATTTTTCCGAGCGACGTCATGAAGCCGCGCGGCCCGGCGCGTTCAGGCTTCTTGAGCGCAACGCGGCCGGCATGATCGGCGATGACGTGCCTTTCTCTCACCCGCTTGAGCTCAATGCGCGGCTCGAAGAGGGCGCGCTCTGTTTTGACATTCTCGCGCATCCTGCCTTGGGGGCCGCAGACGGGATCGCGCGCGCTCTGGCCGACTGGCTTGGCGCGTTGAGCGGCGCAGAGATGGAGCATGTCGCCAGTGATGTGCGCCTTTATCCGCAGGCGCCCTGGAGCCAGAACCAGCTTTCAGAGGCCGAAGCGCGTTGGCGGCGCAGGGCACCGGAGACACGCTTTGAAGATGTTTTGCCGCTTTCGCCTCAGCAATACGGCATGCAGATCGAAGCGCTGGCGGGGGAGGCATCAGCCCAGCATGTCGAACAGGTGGCGCTCACTTTCGAGAGCCCCCTCGATGAGGAGCGCCTTGAGAGCGCTTGGGCGCGTGTCGTGGCCGCGCATCCGGCGCTGCGCACCGTCTTTGTGGAGAGCCAGGGCGACTGGGCGCAGATCGTGCTGCGCCATGGGCCGCGGCCGGTTTCGCGCGGTGACACGCCCCTTGAGCGCGTGGCGCGCGATGAGATGCGGGCCTTTGCGCCAGATGAGACCGCCTTCATCAGGCTTGTGCTTTGTGAAGGCGGGCGCGGTCTTGTTCTGACGGTCCATCACGCGATCCTCGATGGCTGGTCGCTCGCGCGGGTTCTGGCCGATATCGCGCTGGCCTATGGCGACGAAGCCCATGCGATGGCCCATGACCCCGGCATGGCCCCCTATCTTGCCTGGTTGGGCGATCGCGTGCCCGACGCGGATTTCTGGCAGGAGTGGGAAGAGGCACTTCCCGCCTGGTCGCGCATTGAACCGGCGGAGCGCAGCGCGGCGCGGACGGTTGCGCGCGTGCTTTCCGCTCAGCTTGTCGAGAGGATCAGCGCCAGAGCGCGCGGCGCGGGCCTATCGCCCGCCGCGCTGAGCCAGGTGGCACTGGCGGCCGTATTGATGGCTGATGAAGGGCGCGCGGAAACCGCATTCTTTGTCACCGATGCCGGTCGCCCCGAAGCGCTGCCCGAGAGCGCGGAGGCCGTTGGCCTCTTCATCGCCACTTTGCCGATTGCGTTTCGCGCCCAGTCTGCCCCGCCTCTTGAGGCTGCGCGCGCGATGGCGGGCAAGCTTCGTGAGGCTGTGGGGCAGTGGCCGCCAACGCCGCTCAAGCGGCCCGTGTCTGATGTGCTTCTCGTGTTTGAGAATTATCCGACCGCCGGGGAGACCTCTGGCGCAGGCATGGCGCGGATCAGCGACGTCAAAAGCACGGGCGCGCGCACGCGCTTCCCGCTCACCTTTCTGGTTATCCCGGGCGAGACATGGCGCATCGACTGCGTCCATAACCCGGCCCAGATCGGGGCGGCTCAGGTGGCCGCGTTGCTCACCTCCTATGAGGCGGCTTTAGATGCACTGACGGGCGAGGGCGCGACCTGGGAAAGCGTGACGGCGGCGGCCAATAGCGCGTTCGGCGGGCAACGACTTCCGCGACGCGATGCAAAGGCGCTTGAGCGCCTGAGCGTGTCGCCAGATGAAGCAGAGCTCGCTGACATCTGGGAAAAAGTGCTCGGCCATAAGGCGTTTGGGCTCGAGGATCGATTTGATCAGGCGGGCGGGCATTCGCTCGGCCTGCTGCATCTGGCAACCGAGATCGACAAAAGACTGGGCAAGAAGATCGCTGTTTCAGCCCTTGCCGCCGCGCCGACCCTGCGCAGCCAGGCGCGCCTCTTGAGCGATGAGCCAATTGCGGGGCGCTCTGCCGTTTCTCCGCTGCGGCTCATGCAAGCGCAAGCGGGCCGAAGCCCGAAGCTCTTGATCCTGCCTGGGGCGGCGGGCGAGCCATCGGCCTATCGCGCGCTACAGGAAGAACTGCCCGCCGATTGGCACATTGAAATCGCCAGCTATGAGGCGCCCGGCGCGCCTGACGCGCTTGCCCAGGCGCTTGCACAGGCGCTCGCTGACCGGCGCGATGCCCCCGCGCGGCCCCCCGCTGGACCTTGGACAATCTTGGGGCATTCCTTCGGTGCCGCACTCGCGGCCTCGGTCGCGGCGCGCCTCGGGAAACGCGCAATAAAATCGCTCCTCTTGCTCGATCAGCCGACGCCCGATCTCGCGCCGGCCTCTCCAGAACGCTCCGATGAGACGCTTGCCTCTGAGATCGCGGAGGCGGCGCGTCGCTACCACGGCAAGGAGGTCGCGCTTGGCGGGGGTGGAACGGCCCCTGAGAGGCTGGCGCGCGCGCTCGCTCACGCCGGTCTTCTGGCAGATCGCGGGGCTAGCGCGGAGATCGGGACGATGATCATCGCGCGCTACCGCGCCGCGCTCGACGGGCTTGAGGGCTGGCGGCCCCCCAAGCTTGATGTGCCGGTTTGCATCTTGCGCGCCTCAGAGAGCGAGGCCACCGGCCCCATCGAAGACCCGTCGCTTGGATGGGCGCGTGTGAGCGGCGATGAGCCGCGCTGTGTGACCGTCCCCGGCGATCATATCAGCGTTTTGCGCGCGCCCGCGGTCAAAGGGCTCGGCGCGGCCATCACGGCATTTTTGCGAGAAAAGACGGAAGTCGAATGAAAAAGCATGTCGTTCTCGTCACCTTGGGCACCTATGGCGATATTTTAACTCGCATCGCTTTGGCAGAGGCCCTTTTGCGCTGCGGCGCGCGCGCCACCATTGTCACCTATGCCTATTTCGAGGATTTGGTGCGCGCCTCGGGGGCTGATTTCCGGCCCGTGCCGGGCGACCCGCGCGTTATCATCGCCAATGCGAAGCAAGATACGTTTCAAGGGGCCGCCGATGGCGATCCGGAGGCTTACGCCGCCGATCTCAAGGCCTATATCGAAGCGCGGCGCGAGCGCGCGCTTTCTTTGATTGATGCGGCCTTTGAGGCCTGCCGTGACGCGGATCTCATTGTTTACGGGATCACGTCGATCTTTTCAGTTTCCCTCGGCGAGGCGCTGGGCATCCCCACGCGCGCAGCGCTCAATGTGCCATTTACGCCGACCGATCTTTTCGCCGCCGTCATCGCGCCCATGGACCGCTACCCGCGGCCCGCTTTCACAAAAGCCAGCCACCGCCGCGCCAATCGCGCGATGGGCCAAAGCTATACCCCGCTCATCAATGCATGGCGCGCGACGCGCACATCGCTGCCGCCATTGGCGCCGCAAGGCCCGCTTGTGGCGCTTGAGAAATCCGCAGAGCCGATCCTTTATGGCTGTAGTCAAACGATTATCCCCCGCGATCCGAATTGGCCGAAGCGGATCGACGTGGTTGGTGCGTGGCGGCCGCGCGTCATGGCAGATGAGGCACCCGATAATGATCTCGTGCGCTTCATTGAGGCGGGGGATGCTCCGATTGTGATCGGGTTTTCCTCGGCGCAGATCGAAGAAGAAGACACTGCGCGCATTGCCGGAGCGCTTGAAAAGATCATCGCGCGCCGAAGAGAGCGGTTTGTGATCCTCTCAGGCTGGATGTCGCTGCGTGTCGCGAGCGCGGCATGCGAGCGTGTGATCACGCTTGCAGAGGCACCCCATGATTGGCTCTATCCAAGGTCAGCCTGCGTGATCCATGCCGCCGGCGCGGGCTCCGCCCATGCGCAACTTGCCGCGCGGGTGCCGGGCGTCATTATTCCGCTTTGGGGGGATCAGTTCTTTTGGTCGCGCCGCATGGCGGCAGCCGCGCGCGCCGTTGATATGGGGCATGTCTCGCGCGTGAGTGCCGAGAGCCTGAATGCCGCCATCGACCGCGCTTTGGCGCTGCCACGCGAAGACTGGCCCGATGAGCCGCGCGACGGGGCCGACCGCGCCGCGCGCCTCTTCATGCAGGCGCTCTAAAGGGTCAGCCGCCGCAATAGGCCTTTGTCGTGACGACGCTCGAAACCTTCACCGTGGTGCCAGAGGGAATGACATATTCACTCTCACCGACACGAACATACCCGGTTTCGCCAGAAAAGCCCACGGCCGTCGGTGCCCAGTCGAATGTGTAGCCGAGCGATGTCCAGGGATATTCAACCGGGTGTTCCGTTCCGAAGGCGTTGTAATACTGACGATAAAAGAAATCAGAATGCGCCTCGCAAGTTGTATCACCGGCAGCGCATTGCGCTGGTTGGCCCACGGAGCAGGTCGTTGTGTCCGTCGCTGAATTGCCGCAGGGCCTGAAGATCGCCGCGCCCGCGCCATCTGCGCTGACTTCGAAGGTCACGAAGTGACTGTTCGTTGAGCCCGGCGGCAAGCCCAGCCTTTGCTCAACGCGCAGCGCAAGAGAGCGGTCATCGCCAGCGACATCAGCCGCATAGGCGCTACAGAAATCGCCCAAATGGGGCTCAAGCGTCACCCAGACATCCGAACCCAGCGTGACGTCTTGACCGACCGGGTAGCGGGAGATGGCCGATGCTCTGATCCATGAGGCGACTTTGTAAGATCCCGTCTGGGGCAGCGGATCGAGCGTTTCAACGACTTCGAAAGGCTCGGCTACGGCCATGTCGCGCACCGCTACGACATAGCGGTCATAGCGCGTTTTCAGTCGCAAGGCCTCATCGATCTGGGGGATGCACACATTACCGCCCGTGGGCAGCGCGTTAATGTCTGAGATATAATTGAATTGCGGGTCGTCGGTGCGCAGGTTTGTGGCCAAAAGCAAAGCGAAGCGGAAGGAACTATCCCCAAAGTAGATGTCTGAAAGCTGAGAAAGTCTGGTCTTTTGTTCAATCTTCGGCGTTGCAAGGCAGCTTTCATCAGCCGTGGCTGCAAGCGGCACCAGGGCAAGGCCCAAGGCGAGAAACATACGCATCATGAATATCCTTTGAAAATTGAAGAAAGAGAAGTGTGTCAAGGGTCTGGCCTCTTGGGCAATCTGTCAATCATGCAGTTATCGGGGCGTCTCTCTCTCTTCTGACCCGGTTCTTTTTTGACAAGGGGTTCTGGCGTCCCGCTTGATAATGTATACGTTATTCGCGAGGTAAGGCGCGGAAGGTCACAGGATGAAGCTCGGCTGCATAGGAGATGATTTCACCGGGTCGAGCGATCTGGCCAACACGCTGGCGAAAGAGGGCATGCGGGTCACCCAGTATTCTGGCATCCCCGACGGTCCGGCGGGGCCTGATGTCGATGCTGGGGTTGTGGCGCTTAAATCGCGCTCCTTGCCGGTCGCAGAGGCGGTGGCGCAATCGCTTGCGGCGCTTGACTGGCTCAAAGCGCAGGGCTGCGCGCAATTCTTCTTCAAATATTGCTCAACATTCGATTCCACCCCAGAGGGCAATATCGGCCCTGTGGCCGATGCCCTTGCCGATGCGATTGGAGCCGAGGCGATGATTTTCTGCCCTGCCTTCCCGGGGGCGGGGCGTTGTGTCTATCAGGGGCATCTCTTCGTTCGAGATAAACTGCTCCATGAAAGCGGGATGGAAGCGCACCCCCTCACGCCGATGACCGATGCTGATCTGCGCCGGTGGCTTGCGCCGCAAACGCGCCGCGCCGTTGGCCATGTGGGAGCGGAACAGGTCTTTGCGGGCGCGGCCGCCATCCGCGCGGCGATTGACGCCCAAACGGGGCAAGGGAAATCCGCGATCATCGTTGATGCGATCCGCGATGAAGACCTCAGGGAGATCGGGCGCGCGGTCAAAGCCATGCCTTTGGTGACGGGAGGGTCAGGCGTTGCGCTCGGGCTTCCAGCGAATTTCGGCGCCGAGGCCCGGCGCCCGGACTGGACAGGCCAGCAAGGCGCGGCGCTCATTCTCTCGGGTTCGTGCTCGAACGCCACGCGCGCGCAGGTTGCCCATCATAAAGCGCGTGCGCCCGCCCGCGAGTTCGAGGCCAGCGCCATTATCGAAGGGCAGCTTGCGCCAGCAGCGCTCATCGAATGGGCGCTTGCGGGTGAGGGCGTTCCACTTCTTTATACGTCTGCCGATCCCGCGCGCGTGGCGCAGGTTCAGGCGCATTATGGGCGCGAGGCGTCTGCCGCGGCCATTGAAGCGTTTTTTGCTGAACTGGCGCAAGCGGCCGTGGCGGCGGGCGTGACACGACTGATCACAGCGGGCGGCGAGACATCCGGGGCGGTCGTTGAAGCGCTTGAAATCGACACGCTCACCATCGGCCCCGAGATTGCCCCCGGTGTGCCAGCCTTGCGCGCGTCTCCCGATCTCACACTGGCGCTGAAATCCGGCAATTTCGGCGCGGAAGATTTCTTTTTGCGGGCGGCCGCGCTCTTGGAGGGATCGCGCGATCAGGTCTAGCGCTGCGCAAGCTCGGCAATGACATCGACCGCCCCCATGATATCGGCGCGCGTCGCGTTGAACTGCCCCACCTGAAACCGGATCACCTTGCGCCCGCTGAAGCTACCCTGGGTCAGATAGAGGCGGCCATCATCATTTATCCGGTCCACGAGCGCTTGTTGGGCGGCGTCATCTCCCCGTCCGCGAAAGCAAAACAGCGAAAGCTGCGGCTCGGTGACGATCTCAAATCCGGCAGCGCGGAGCGCCTCGCACGCCTCGCTGGCCCAGCTGATATGGTTGCGCATCCGCTGGCGCAGGTCTTCAAGCCCATGCGCGCGCATCAGAAACCAAAGCTTTAACGCGCGAAAGCGGCGACCAAGCGGGATCGTCCATTCGCTGTAATTGGTGACCTCGGCGCTGGTTTTGAGAAACTCCGGTTCGATCTTTAGCGTGTTGATCTGCGCCGTGGGATCGCGGAGAAACTGCACTGAGCAATCAAACTGCGCGCCGAGCCATTTGTGTGGGTTAAACACGATCGAGTCGAACCGGTCGGCGCCGATCCAGATCGGATCGCGCAACTCTTCACAGATCATCGCCGAGCCCGCCCAGGCGGCATCGACATGGGTGTAAAGCCCCTGGCGCTCGGCGATATCGGCGATGCCGGCGAGATCATCTGAGGCACCGATCCCCGTGCCGCCCGTGATGGCGATGATCCCGGCGGGGATATGGCCCTGTGCGCGGTCGCGGTCGATGGCGGCGTCAAGGGCCGCGCAATCGAGCGCATAGGTCGCGCCCAGGGTGGGCAGCTTGACAAGATTTGCCTGGCCGATCCCCGCGACCCAGCAGGCGCGATCAACGGAGGAATGGCATTCCTCATTGACATAGATGCGCAGGTTGCCCTTGCCGCTCAGGCCGTCTTTGTTGCCGGTGAAGCCCGTGGCGCGCTCGCGCATTGTCAAAACCGCGGAAAGCGTCGCAGACGAGGCGGAATCCTGGATCACACCGGTCATGCCGTTGAGGCCCATGGCTTGCGCCAGCCAAGCCACCATCTTGCCCTCAAGTTCTGTTGCGGCGGGCGATGTCTGCCAGAGCATGCATTGCGCGGCCATCGTCGAGACGATCTGCTCAGCCAAAATCGAAACCGGGGCGGCGTTGGCCGGGAAATAGGCAAAGAAGCGGGGATGTTGCCAATGGGTCATCCCGGGCATGATAATGCGCTCGAAATCATCGATGATCTGGCCCAGCGGTGTCCCGGTTTCGGGCGGGGCGTCGGCGATCTGCGCGCTGATCTCGCCCGGCCGGGTTTGGGCCCTGACGGGGCGCGCGCCAAGCGTGCGATAATATTCCGCTGACCATGCCGCGAGATGCGTGCTCCACTTCTCGAACGCGTCCCAGTCGACGGGGGCGCTGCCTTCGGTGATGGCCTCGCCCTTAAGGCCCTTGCTTTGAAGTTCGTTCATCCGCCGCCCTCCCGCATCTATGCGTGCGCCAGGCAAGCGTAGCCCGCGCCCCTGATCGCCGCAATTGAGCATTGCGGCTTGAAAGGGCTTGCAATGGGGGAGGTGGCTCTTGTACACATATTGTATACAAAAAAGATGTGCCATGTCCCCCAAGCAATCCTGCCTCATTGCCCTGCGCCAAAAGATCCTGGCTCTTGAGCTTGCCCCCGGAGCGGAGCTTGATGAAGCCTCTCTTTGCGAGGCCCACGGTCTTTCGCGCACACCGCTTCGCGAGGTGCTTCAGAGGCTGGCGGGCGAGGGCTTTGTGACCCTGACGGCGCATCGTGGCGCGACGGTCGCCAGTATGGACCTCGCGCGCATGCGCACGTTCTTTCAGACCGCGCCGATGGTCTATGCCGGGATCGCGCGGA